>DASZQT010000356.1:0-3293 GCA_035549515.1 Pseudolabrys sp.
ACCAGGAGCGGCACCGAGAATTTCTTTAGGTCGGCTTCCATCTCCCACAGCATCGGGCGCTTGGCTTGCAGATGCAGCATGGTGAGCGCATGGCCTTCCTTGGAATGCTCGCTCAGCATGCGGGCGAATTCGGCATAGCCGCGCGGGTCCTTGTTCTTCTGGGTCTGCCGCGTCGCGCCGTCGGCATAGCGCGCGGCGGCGGTCTTGAAGTCCTCGCGCGCGAACATCTCGCCGGTCTCGCGCGATTGCGCGCGCGTCGCCTCCACAACTTTCGGATCTGGGCTCGAACCGTAGCCGCAGCCGGCGGCGGTCACCGAAATGCAGCGATCCGGGTAATGGATGCCGACATGCAGCGCGGTGGAAGCGCCCATGGAATGGCCGACGATATGGGCCCTGTCGATTTTCAAAGCATCCATCAAAGCAATAACGTCGTCGCGGGCGATGTCCTGCCCATAACGTGCGCCGTCGGTCGGTACATCGGACGGCGGGTAACCGCGCTGGCTGTAGGTGACGCAGCGATGCGACCGGGCAAAATGCCGCATCTGCGGCTCCCATGTGCGCCAGTCGCCGGCATATTCATGCACGAAGATCGCGGCTGTGCCCGCGCCCGCCTCCTCGTAATAAAGTCGAGTGCCATCGCGCGACGCTATGTGCGGCATCGTCCCACTCCGTCGAACTCACTAATTATTTGCACACAAACAAAACCCGAGTAAAGTCTTCATCCGGTGCCGGACCAACCGTGTGCGACGTCGCGTGCCATTGCGCCACAATCAAGCGCAAAGAGCGATTGCGATTTGCGCACGGACGAGGCCCAATGCGCGCCGCAATAAGAAGAGGCCGTGGCAAGCAATGACCACGCCCTGCCAACCACGAGGGGAGTTGCAGTCCATGTTCACGATGTCTCGACGCGGGTTTGCCGCGGTCGCCACGGCTTTTGCGCTCGGCTGCGCCGGTGCTCTCGCCGGACCCGCCCAGGCCCAACAAAAGCCGGTCATCAAGGTATCCAGCCTGACGCTGCCGGTGTTCAATCCGCTGGTCTGGAACGTGATGAAGGCGCGCGGCTTCGACGCCAAGCATGGCTTCACGCTCGATATCCATGCCTATCCGTCGATCGCCGCTTTCTACGCCGCCTTCGCGACCGGCGAGACCGACGTGGTGATCGGCGGCCCGACCGTCTATCAGAAGCTCTACAGCCAGGGCGTACCGGTGCGCATCATCGGCACCGGCTTCACGCTGGCCGATCTCGTGATTTTCGCCAAAGACCCCAAGATCAAAACGCTGGCCGATCTCAAGGGCAAGCAGCTCGCCATCGACATGGGCGGGTCGCAATATCAGGTCGTGAAAATCTACACGGCCGCCAAGGGCATCGACCTCGGCAAGGACATCACGGTCGTAAACGCCAATTTCGCGGTGGCGCGCGCGCAGCTCGAGGCCGGCCGCGTCGACGCCGCGCTGGTGATCGAGCCGCTCGCGAGCATCATCGCCAAGACCCACGCCGACTGGCACCCGATCTTCAATGGCGCCGAGGGCTGGAAGGAGATCACCGGCGAGTCCGGCTGGGAGATCGTGCCGGCCATGCGCGCCGACACCATCGCGCGCATACCGGACGCGCCGAAGATGCTGCTGGCGGCCTTGCAGGACACGGCGGAAGTGTTCGAGAAGGATACCGCCGCCGCCGACAAGATCGCCCACGACACGCTCAAGCTGCCGCCCGGCATCCTGACCGCTGCCGTGCAGAGCAAGCGGCTGCAGATGATCGTGAAGCCGGCCTGGGATTCTGCCACCAAGAAGTCGATCGAAGATATGATGCAGCGCGCGGTGAAAGCCGGCTTCTATGACAAGATGCCGGACGACAAGATCTTCTACGCCCCATAACTCTCTACGACCCATGACTTTCTACGCACCATGACATCGATGTCGACTGAGGAGCACGCCAAGTCTGTCCCGGTTCTCAGTTTTCCGCGGCAGACGTTCGTCTCCCTCCTCGTCTTCGCGATCGCATGGGAGACGCTCTCGCATCTTTCGCCCTATCTGGGGATTCCGCCCTTCGCGGTCCCCAGCCTCTTAAAGATCGCCAAAAGCGTCGCCACCATCACGCCGATCGACGTCGTGGTCACGCTCGCGCGCGTGATCGCGGCGCTGATCGTCTCGTTCGTGCTCGGCCTGTTGCTGGCGATGGCGATGTACCGGTCGGAGGCGCTCGACAACTACCTGCATCCGATGATCCGCATCCTGATGGCGGTGCCGGTGGTGTCGTGGATCTTGTTCGCCGTGCTGTGGTTTCCGGGCGTGGAATTCCGCATCGGCTTCGTGCTGGTGGTGGTGTGCGGGCCGGTGTTCCTGGTCGATACGCTCGACGCCATGCGCGCGGTGCCGCGCGAATTGCGCCACATGATCCAGTCGTTCCGGCCGACCGCGCCGCAGTTTTTCCTCAAGCTGATGCTGCCGGCGATCGTGCCCACCATCTTCACGAGCTGGAAGGTCAATATCAGCCTGGCGATCCGCGTCGTGACCATCGCCGAGCTGGTCGGTGCGGTGACCGGGATCGGACATCAGTTATCGGTCGCGCAGGAATTGTTCTCGGTTTCCGACGTGTTCGCCTGGACCGTGGTGCTGGTCGCTCTCCTGTTCCTGCTGGAAGCCGTCGTGGCACGCATCGAAGCGCGCATCCTGCGGTGGCGGCCATGAACGCGAAAAACGGTCCGCCGCCCATCGAAGTGCGCGGGTTGCGCAAGGTGTTCCGCCAGACCACCACCGGCCAGGCGGTGGTCGCCATCGACCGGCTCGACCTCACCATCCAGCCGAAAGAAGTGATCGCCATCGTCGGGCAGACCGGTTGCGGCAAGTCGACCTTCTTCGATCTGATGATCGGGCTGGAGGCGCCGACCGAAGGCTTCATCCATATCGGCGGCAAGAGCCCCTTCGCCGATTTCGATTCTTTCCGCGGCAAGATCGCCACCGTGTTCCAGCAGGACCGCCTGCTGCCGTGGCGCTCGGCGCTCGACAACGCCAAGCTGCCGCTCGAACTCATGGGACTGCCCGAGGACGAGCAGCGCGAGCGCGCGCTTACCTGGCTGAACCGGCTGGGCTTGGGCCAATTCACCAATGCCTATCCACACGAACTCTCCGGCGGCATGCGTCAGCGCGTGGCAATCGCGCGCGCCTTCGCGGTCGAGCCCGACATCATGCTGGCCGACGAGGCGTTCGGCCATCTCGACGAGGTGACGGCGGCGGAATTGCGCGAGACGTTCCTTGGGCTCGCGCGCGAGTGCGGCTCGACCGCGATCCTGATC
>DASZQT010000357.1:0-4207 GCA_035549515.1 Pseudolabrys sp.
GCTCCTTCGGAAGCGCGGCCCGGCGCCGAGACAGACGCCGTGACGGCGCGCCGAGAGGCGCTGCACCTTGGCAACAAGGTGCATCACTACAAAGGTGCGTCGCTTGGCGCGCCGTCCCCTCGCTTATTCGAAGCGAGGGAAACTTGAAAAGCTCGGGCGCATGTGCGTCGCGAGAACGGTGGAGCGTGTGCGCATGTCTGACGCACGTCGCGACACCCCCACCCCGCTCGCGTCGCAAAGGCTCAGCGAGCGACCCTCCCCGCAAGGGGGGGGTGAAGAAGCCTCACTCCTCCTTCAGCCCCAACGCCAGCGCATTGCCCGTCGCGCCGTAATATTTGTACGGCAGGAACTTGCCGGTCATGCCGATCTGCACGCGGTCGCCCTTGGGGTCGCTCTTGCGCGTGATGTCCATGTCGAAGTCGATCGCCGACATGATGCCGTCGCCGAATTCCTCCTCGATCAGGCATTTGAGCGCCGGGCCGTTGACCATGATCAGTTCGTAGAAGCGGTAGATCAGCGGATCGGTCGGCGGCATCGGCGTGCCGGTGCCGCGCATGGGCACCTCGTTGAGCAGCGCCTGCTCGCTCTTGGACAGGCCGAACAGCTCGGCCGCCTTGGCCGCCTGCGGCTTGGTCAGCTTCATCTGCCCGAGGATCGCGCCCGTCACCAGGATCGGCGAGGCGCCGCCGATTTCCGCGCAGATGAATTTCCAGGTCCAGCCCTTCTCGCGTTTGATGTCGAGCAGCTTTTCGGTCAGTCCGGCGCGGGTCATGGTCTATCCCTTTCTTGCCTCGGCGTTTTTTCGCGCCTTCCACGTAAGCAAATTCCGGGCCGGTATTGCGCGGAAGCCTTGTCAAAGCGGCCTTCCCATGCGACGGAACGGCCATGAGCGCTGAGGTTTCCATCGGCTCTGGCGACGGCGGCAGGCTAGCGCCGCACCCCTTGCGCGCGGCGGTATTGGGCGAGGTGCACGCGCGCCCCTTCACGCCGCTGTCGACCCCGAGCCGCATCCTGCATTTTGCCTTTGCCACCGCCGGGGACGCGGCGAAAGCCGACCGCGCCGCGCTCGCCGATTTCTGTGTCCGCCGCGGGCTCGATCCACTGCGCGAGGGCGCCAAGCACCACCGCGTCGCGCTCGGCGGCGCCGTGCTGCGCTGGGAGCAGCATTCCGAATTCACCACCTATAGCTGGGAGCTTCCGGCCGAGGGCGAGACGCCGTTTCACCCCTCGGCCGCCTCGCTCGCCGCACCGATGGCGGCGCTGCCACAGCCTGGTCCGCTGCTGGTCGCGCTCGACATGCACCTGATGCAGGACCACCAGGGCGGCATCGCCTTCACGCGGCTGTTCGATCGCGCGAGCCTGGCGGTCGCCGAGAACGCCGAGGGCGATGCGCTATTCGCGACCGATTTCCAGGCCGACCCCTCCGGCTTCGTGCGCATCCTGGTGATCGACCGCGGCCTGGGCCCCGAGCGCGCCGGCGCGCTGGCGCAGCGCCTTGTCGAGACCGAGACTTATCGCACGCTGGCGCTGCTCGGCCTGCCGGAGGCGCAGCGGCTCGCGCCCTCGATCAGCCGCATCGAGCAGCGCCTGGTCGAAGTGACCGAGGAAATGCGCAGCACCGCGCAGTCCGTCGACAATCACCGCCTGCTCGATGAATTGACCGCGCTCGCGGCCGATCTGGAGGCCGGCGCGGCGGCGAGCCTGTTCCGCTTCGGCGCCAGCCGCGCCTATGACGAGATCGTGCATCTGCGGCTCCAAACCATCGGCGAGCGCCGGGTCGAGGGCTTCCCCACCTGGTCATCGTTCCTGGCGCGCCGCATGGCGCCGGCCATGCGCACCTGCCTCACCACCGAGCAACGGCAGGCGACGCTCTCGGAAAAACTCGCACGCGCCGCCAATCTGTTGCGCACGCGCGTGGACGTCGATCTGGAACGACAAAACCGCGACCTCTTGAAGTCGATGAACGAGCGCACGCGCCTGCAATTGCGTTTGCAGACCACGGTGGAAGGCCTTTCGGTCGCCGCAGTGAGCTATTATGTGGTCGGGCTGTTCGGCTATGTGATGAAAGGCGTACACGACGAAGGTGTGCCGGTGAACGTATCGCTCGCCACCGCGCTGTTCGTGCCGCTAGCCATGCTGGCGATCTGGTGGACGGTGCGGCGGATCAGGCGCAGGCACATCGGCGGAGATTGAGAAGTCGAGCGCTTGCCGCATGCGCGCTTCGCCTCTCCCCTTCAAAGAGGCGGCGCCTAAAGCCCGCTACTGCGCCGCAGCCCGCGCCGGATGTGCCGCCGCTCCGAGCACCTGGTGGATCTGCGCCACCACCGCCGCGCCTTCGCCGATTGCCGCGCCGACGCGCTTGGTCGAGCCTGCGCGCACGTCGCCGATGGCGAAGATGCCAGGTCTGCTGGTCTCGAGCGGCAGCGGCGCGCGGGCAGCGTCGCCGGCCGAGAAGGTCGTGCCGGTGATGACGAATCCTTTCGCATCGACATCGATGCAGTTCGCGAGCCAGCCCGCGTTCGGGTCGGCGCCAATGAACAGGAACAGATGGCGCATCGGATAGCTGCGGGTCGCGCCGCTCGCGCGCTCGCGAAACACGGCGGTGTTGAGTCCGCCGGTACGGTCGCCTTGCAGCGCCACCACTTCGGTGCCGGCATGCAAGGTGACATTGGCCAGCGCCTGGATGCGGTCGATCAGGTAGCGCGACATCGTCGCCTCCAGGCCCGAGCCGCGCACGACGAGATGCAGGTGCTTGACGCGTGGCGCGAGAAACACGACCGCCTGCCCGGCCGAATTGCCGCCGCCAATCAGAGCCACTTCCTCGCCTTCGCACAGCTTGGCTTCGATCGGCGAGGCCCAGTAGGACACGCCGGCGCCGTCGAAGTCCGACAGATTCGAAATCGCCGGCCGGCGATAACGCGCGCCCGAGGCGATGACAACGGTGCGCGCCTGCACGGCTTCACCATTGCCGATTTCAAGACGGAAAAGATCAACCGCGCTGCAATCGAGTCGCACCACCTCAAGCGGAATGGCCACCTCGGCGCCGAATTTCTGCGCCTGGGTGAAGGCGCGGCCGGCGAGCGCCTGGCCGGAGATGCCGGTCGGAAAACCGAGATAATTCTCGATGCGGGCGGAGGCGCCCGCCTGCCCGCCATAGGCGCGCTGATCGAGCACGATGACCGACAAGCCTTCGGAGGCGGCGTAGACGGCGGCGGCTAACCCGGCAGGTCCGGCACCAATAACCGCCACGTCGTAGACGGCGCGCGCATCGAGCACCGGCGTGATGCCGAGACACATGCCGGCCTGCGCATCGGTCGGCCGCTTCAGGATGTCGCCGTTCGGGCATATCAGCAGCGGCAACTCGTCCGGCCGGATGCCTAGGCGCTCGACGACGGCGCGCGCTTCGTCATCCTTGTCCGCATCCATCACTGTGCAGGGATAGGCGTTGCGTGAGAGGAAGCCCTGCAGCCGGATACAATCGGCCGAACCGCCGCGGTCGATCAGCAACGAGCCGGCGCCGCCGTCCTGGATCAGCGCCACCCGGCGCAGGATGAAGGCGCGCATGAGGATTTCGCCGACATCGGCCGAGCCGATCACCAGAGCGCGGATATGTGCGGCGTCGAACGGCACCGCCGTGCAGCCTTCCGGACCGGCGCTGGCGGCGGCCAGCGTGCCGTGCCCGGCGAGTTGGCTCACCTCGCCGCTGAATTGGCCGGCGCTGAGCGACACCATCGATGACTGGCGATGCAAGCCGTCGCGGCGCGAGATCTCGAGCGAGCCCTCGCACACCAGCCAGGTCGGAGAGTTGCGCACGCCAACGTCGTAGACCAATTCGCCGGGCGCGAAGCGCCGCGCGGGGCCGCTGGCAAAACGCACCGCGGTTTCGATATGCAAGGGATCGAGAACGGGGAATATCTGCTCGAAACGGGTGTCAACGAGACTCATCGCCAGGCTCCTGCCGTCTCTTCCCTCGATCATCCTAGCACGCAAGCAAATCGCGCGCCGCTCTCCGTGCCGTTTGCGTGAACGGAAGGTGACCGGATATCGCAGCCGTTTGATAGGACGCGGGCCTGTTCCGACGATAACATTGTGGTGATCTGGAAGCTCCGCTTTCGCGCGGCACGACAGAAGCTTATGTATTACGCCATTCACGAGAGGCCGGCCATGCGCAGCGAACATTTTGAATTCACCAATGCCGAGGGCGAGA
>DASZQT010000358.1:0-8700 GCA_035549515.1 Pseudolabrys sp.
GGTGACGGCTTTCAGTCCGATCTCTTCCTGCTTGCGGATGATCTTCTCGATCTCGCGATCCTCGACCGCCTTCAGCTCATCCGCCGAAATCTCACCCTTCTCGCTTCTGGCACGCGCTTCCTTCAGCGGCGCCGTGCGCAAAAGGCTGCCGACGTGGTCGGCGCGAAAGGGCGGTGTGATGCGTTGAGCCATTAACTAAATTCCTTCGCGATGGCCTTTCGATTGTCATGGCCGGGCTTGGCCCGGCCATCTCGCTTAGGCGGGCACAGCATTGCCTGCCTAAGCGAGATCACCGGGTCTCCGCGCTTCGCGCCGGCCCGGTGATGACAGCGCGGTGATCGCGGTGGCGACAGCAACTATTTCCCCCACACCTCGTCCGCCACTTCCACGATCATCCGCAGCTTCGCCCACTGCTCCTCTTCGGCGAGCGTATTGCCCTCCTCGGTGGAGGCGAAGCCGCATTGCGGCGAGAGACAAAGCTGATCGAGCGGGACGAACTTCGTCGCTTCGTCGATGCGGCGCTTGATCTCGTCCTTCGATTCGAGTCGGCCTGTCTTGGACGTGACCAGCCCGAGCACCACCATCTTGCCCTTCGGCACGAAGCGCAGCGGCTCGAAAGAGCCGGCGCGCTCGCTGTCGAATTCCATGAAATAGCCGTGCACGTTGATCGCGTTGAACATTGCGTCGGCCACCGGCTCGTAACCACCCGATGCGATGAAGGTGGAGCGGAAATTGCCGCGGCACAGATGCATGGTGATGGCCATGTCGGGCGGGATGTCGGACATCGCCGTATTGATCATTCCGGCGTAGGCCGCAAGCAATGCGGCCGGATCCTCGCCGCGGTCGCGCACTTTCTGCACCAGCTTTTCGTCGCACAGATAAGTGAGGTTCACCTCGTCGAGTTGCAGATAGCGGCAGCCGGCATCGGCGAAAGAGCGCACGACCTTGCGGTAGGTTGTGCCGAGGTCGGCATAGAACTCGTTCATGTCGGGATAGACCGACACCGGCACCGCCTCGCGGCCGTCGCGGAAATGCACTGCCGACGGTGATGGAATTGTCATTTTCGGCGTCTCGCGCGTATGCGCGGCGAGAAACTTGAAATGCTCGATCATCGGATGACCGTCGAAATCGCCGAGCTTGCGCGCGACCCGCGTCAGCACCTGCTGCGGCTGCACACCGCCCTGGAAATTGACCTTGCGCTGGTGCGGCACGGTCTCGATGCCCGGCAGCGCCGAGATAAAATCGGTCTGCCATGATTTGCGGCGGAATTCGCCGTCGGTGATCGACTTGAGCCCGACCGTCTCCTGCTTGCGGATCAGCGCTTCGATCTCGCGATCCTCGATCGCATGCAGTTGCTCGTCGGTGATGGCGCCGGCGGCACGGTCGGCGCGCGCCTGTTTCAAAGCGGCCGGACGCAGCAGGCTGCCGACTTGGTCAGCACGAAAGGGGGGTGTGGGGCGTTGCATGAAATAATTCCGGTGCTTGCTTTCTTGTCCCTCCCCTGAAAGGGGAGGGTGGACGCCAGCGTAGCGAGCGGCCGGGTGGGGTCTACAATCGCGGCTGCCGCCACCCGGCCAGCTTCGCTGGCCACCCTCCCCCGCAAGCGGGAGAGGGATAACTCAACGGCCCCAAACTTCCTCGGACAGTTCCACGATCATCCGCAACTTCGCCCACTGCTCCTCCTCGGCCAGCACATTGCCTTCCTCGGTTGAGGCGAAGCCGCATTGCGGCGACAGGCAAAGCTGTTCGAGCGCGACGTACTTCGTCGCCTCGTCGATACGGCGCTTGATGTCGTCCTTATGTTCGAGCCGGCCGCTCTTGGACGTAACCAGGCCGAGCACGAGCTGCTTCTCACCTTTGGGGAAGTAGCGCAGCGGCTCGAAGCCGCCGGCGCGGTCCGAGTCATATTCGAGGAAATAGCCATCCAGATTGGTGTGCGCGAGCAGGTGCTCGGCGACGAATTCGTAGCCGCCTGACGCGATGAACGTGGAGCGGAAATTGCCGCGGCAGGAATGCATGGTGATCTTCATGTCCGCCGGCTTATCGGCGAGCGCTGCATTGGTGACGCGGGCATAGATCGCCGGCAGCTTGTCGGGATCGTCACCGCGCTTCTTGGATTCCTCGCGCTCGTGCGGATCGCAGATCATTGCCCACGCGGTGTCGTCGAGCTGCAGATAGCGGCAGCCGGCATCGTAGAAGGCGTGGATCGCCTTCTTCCAGGCCGCCGCGACATCGTCGAAGAATTGGTCGAGGTCGGGATAGACCTCTTGGCTTACCATCACCCGTCCCTGCCGGAAGTGGAAGGTCGAAGGCGCCGGGATGCACATCTTCGGCGTGGTGCGGCAGTGCGCCTTCAGGAACTTGAAGTGCTCGATGTGCGGATGGCCGGCAAAGTCGATTTTGCGGTTGATCTTGACCGCTTCCGACTTGGTCACCACGCCATGGAATTTGATCGGCGGCGCACTGATGAAGTCGACGCCCTGCAGCCCGCGGAAGAAATCGAAATGCCACCAGGAGCGGCGGAATTCGCCATCGGTCGCGAGCTTGAGGCCGACCTCTTCCTGCTTCTTGACGATCTTTTCGATCTCGCGGTCTTCAACTTCATTCAGTTGCTCCGCGCTGATCTCGCCCTTCTCGCGCTTGGCGCGCGCTTCCTTCAGCGGCGCGGTGCGCAACAGGCTGCCGACATGGTCGGCGCGGAACGGCGGAAGCGTGCGTTGGGCCATGGACGGTTCTCCCGGAGTTTGTTTTTTGTCGTCCCGGCCAAGCCGCGCGAAGCGCGGCGCGAGCCGGGACCCATAACCACCGAATTATCGATCGGCTGCGGAGTCTGGGTCCCCGCCTTCGCGGGGACGACAGTAATCGCTATTTGCGACAGCCAGTCGCTACTTCCCCCAGACTTCCTGCGACAATTCAACGACCATGCGCAGCTTGGCCCACTGCTCTTCCTCGGCCAGCACATTGCCTTCCTCGGTCGAGGCGAAGCCGCACTGCGGCGACAGGCAGAGCTGCTCGAGCGCCACATATTTCGTGGCTTCCTCGATGCGGCGCTTGACGTCTTCCTTCTTCTCGAGCGTACCGCTCTTGGAGGTGATGAGGCCGAGCACCACGATCTTGTTGCCCTTGGGCAGGAAGCGCAGCGGCTCGAAACCGCCGGCGCGGTCGGTATCATACTCCAAGAAGTAGCCGTCGTAATTGCACTTGGCGAGCAGCGTCTCCGCCACAGGCTCATAGCCGCCCGACGAGATGAAAGTAGAGCGGAAGTTGCCGCGGCAGACGTGGGTCGAAATCACCATGTCGGCGGGCCGGGCCTCCAGCGCCTTGTTGATGCACTTGGCATAGCTATCCTGGAGATGGTCGACGTCGAGGCCGCGGTCGCGTGCCTTCTTCAGCTCTTCCTGCGAGCAGAGATAGGCCCAGGCGGTGTCGTCGAACTGCAGATAGCGGCAGCCGGCGGCGTAGAAAGCCTTGATGGCGTTCTGATAGGCGACCGCGAGATCGTCGAAGATGGCGTCGCGGCTGGCATAGGCCGCCTTGCTCACCGCGTTCGGCTCGAGCCGGAAGTGGAAGGTCGAAGGCGCCGGGATGCACATTTTCGGCGTCTCTTTGGTGTGCTCCTTCAGGAATTTGAAGTGCTCGATCATGTAGTGGTCGGTGAAACCGATCTTGCCGTTCACCTTGATCGAGCGCGGCTTGGTCTGCACGCCCTGGAACTGGATGCCGTGGTCGAGCTCGTAGATCTCGACATTGTCGAGCCCGCCGTAGAAGTCGAAGTGCCACCACGAGCGGCGGAATTCGCCATCGGTGATCGCCTTCAGCCCGACCTCTTCCTGCTTCTGGATGATCTTGATGATCTCGCGATCCTCAACTTCCCTGAGCTGAGCCGCGGTGATCTCGCCCTTCTCGCGCCGAGCGCGCGCCTCCTTGATCGGCGCCGTGCGCAGGATCGAGCCGACCTGATCGGCGCGGAAGGGCGGTCTGGTTCTTTGTGTCATCGTTTCCTCCGGGAATGCCCGCCGACCCGATGGCGGCGGGCTTAATTTGGGTGAGCCATAGCACGGCCGGCGCCGTGCCGTCCTGCGGCGGCATCGCATGCGTAGCGCGCAGTTTCAACAGTCCCGCCGAATGAAAAATAATGCGGGGCGATGTCGCCGAGACCTTCGGTCGCAGCCAGCGCGTCCAGGATGCGGTCGGGCCCGACATGGCCGATCAGGGAAGCCGCCGCGCCCGACACCAAGCCGCGCAGCGAGGCCGACACGCCGCAGCGCTTGGCGAAGCGAAACAGCGCCGGAACGCTGGTCGGGCCGGCCATGCCGACCCGCACGGGCCGGCTGATACCGCAGGCGCGCAGCTGCTTGAGCCAGGCCACGATCCGTTCGGGCGAGAACGAGAACTGACTCACGATATTGACCGCCAGCCCCTGCGCCGTCGCGGCGGCGATCTTCTCGTCGAGCGCGGCCTCCAGGCGGCCGGGTGGAATGCGCGGATGGCCTTCCGGATAAGCGCCGATGCCGATCTCCTCGATACCGGCCTCGCGCAGCCGGCCCTTCTGGATCACCGCCAGCGCATCAGCAAAAGGCCCGGCTGCGTCGACATCCCCGCCGATCACCAGGAGGCGGCGCACGTCGGCCTCGCCATGCAAGCGCGCAACCAGGTCCCCCAGCGCCTCGGCGCTGGCGAGCCGGCGGGCCGCGATATGCACGACCGGCTCCAGGCCGGCGCGCCGCAGGCCGACCGCGCCCGCGACGATTTCGGGCTGGCCGACGGTCGGCACCGCTGTGAAGTAGACCGGCGTGCCGCCCGGCAGCAGGCGGGACAATTCCGCGATCTCGGTGGCGCCGGGCCGCGTGACTTCGAGCGAGAAATTTTGACCGAAGGGGCTCGGCATGTCACGCTACCCGCTCACCCACGCGGGAACAAACGCACTGTAGGGCTGCCCGCATACGCCGCCTTACTCCCGGCGGCGCGAGATAACGAAGGATTCGTCGTAGAACCACAAACCGCCGTGCTGTTGCAGCACGTCGCGCGTGGCATCGATGTAACGTCGGTCGCTGTTGACGTCCGACAAGCGGTCGTCCTCGACCTGTGCCACATAGATCGCCGCGTTCCAGGCCGCCAGCAGCGTGGACGTGCCGATCGACGAGGAAATTTCCGACGGCAGCGTGTGCATGTCGTAGCGGAACAGTGAGCGCTGGTCGGAATAGGCGTTGAAGTTGAGATCGCGGCCGGCGGGCCCCAGTTCCTGCTTCACCGCCTTCAAGAGATCGTGGCGGTTGTGCGCGAACGGATTGTCGTTCGGCCACACCTTGTTGATGACTTCCATGCCGGGATCGTGGCCGTAGGAATGGATAGCGATCATGCGACCGCCCGGCCCGAGCGAGCGGGCGAGCGGCGCCAGCACGCGCTTGGCCTTGAAGTCGAGCGAGGCGCGCGCGCGGAACGGCTGCGAGGCAATGACGAGATCGTAGTCCGCGGTCGTGCCGCCGGGCTTTGGCACGATCTGATCGAGCAGGAATTTGTGGTCCTGACGATAAATCACCAGGATCACCGGCCGCTCATAGACCGGATTGCCGCTCTTCGGCGACACGCGCGCCTTCCAGCTTTCGGCCAGGAATGGCTCGAGTGCGGTGATCTGCTGCTCGAAGCTCGCCGCGGTGCCGCCCTCCATCGCCACTTCTTTCCAGATCAGGCTGGTGGCGGCGGACAGCGATTTCACCGCCAGCCAGGGCGCTTCGGCGTAAGCGAGATTGGTCAGCACCATCACGGTCGAAGGATGCTCGACGAAACGGTCGGGCAGCTTCTGCAGCGTAAGACGCACGTCCTCGAGGCTGATCTCCTTGCCGACCACGTAGAACGGCATGGTCGGAAAGCGGTCGTGCATCGAGCGCATGACCCGCGCGAGCACGGTGCCGTCGCCGACGCCGGCGTCGAACAGACGCACCGCCGGCGGACGCGGGTGGATATTGGCGAGTTCGAGGCTGACGCGATTCGCGACTTCCCACTTCTCGCTGCACGTGTTCACGAACAGGAGATATTTCTGGCGGTTATCGAAGAAGCGGAAATTGCGTTGCGGATCGTCGGCGGCCTGCCCGGAGGCCACCGGCGGTGCCGGCGGCTTGACCATTGGCAGCGACGCGGCAGGAGGGATCGGCGCCGTCGGCTGACCGGCGGCGGATGTGGGATCGAACAATACGCGCCGGCGGCCGGGCGCGTCCTCTGCGCTGCGTGACATGAATGCCCTGATGCGTTCCAACGTATCGGTGGTGATGCGGCCGCCGTTTCGCAGGCGGCTCGCGAGCTTGCCGTCGTTGACGGCGCGGCGGCCGAAGGTGGATTCGGCAAGCCCGCGCTGACGGCAGAAGTCGCTGATCTCTTGGAGAATTTGCTCGTTCATGAGCTCAATTCCTGGCGCGTTTCCCGGTCGGCTCTAACGGCCGTGACCCAGTCAAGCGAACCAAGTCCGGCCGGCGGCGTCAACCACAAAAGTGGATATGGGAAAGATGGGCAGAGTGGGTGGGCAAAGCAAGATGCGCGATTTCAGTGAAATTACCTAAAGTATTCCATGATTTAACCGTCCTAATGCAAATCGATTTTGTCCCGACCCAAATAAGGTCGGGTGGGCAATAGCCGCATTTAGTGGGCACAAACGAAAACGGAGGTGGGCAAGACGCCGCACCTCCGTTCGCCAGCTTGCAACCAAGACGCCGGCAAACGCGCCGGCGAAGAATCAAACGTCGAAGAAAACCGTCTCGTTTTCGCCCTGCACGCGCACGTCGAAGCGGTAGACCGGCAGGTCCCCACGCATCTCTTTGTGGGCAATGAGCGTACCGCGCCGATCCTCGGGCACGAGGGCCAGGATGGGATCGGACCCATTGGCGGCCTCGTCGGAAAAATAGAGCCGGGTGTGCACCTGCCGCAGCATGCCGCGCGAGAACACCATGACCACGATATGCGGCGCCTGCTCTTTGCCGCGCGGCCCCGGCACGGCGCCTGGCTTGATGGTGTCGAACGAATAGCCGCCATCGGCATCGGTGGCCGAGCGTCCGAAGCCCTTGAACTGCGTGTTCGGCAGCGACCGGTTGTCGCGCGGATTGGCGTAACGGCCCTGCGCGTCAGCCTGCCAGATTTCCAACATGGCGTCGTTGATCGGCATCCCGTCGCCGTCGGTGACGCGGCCTTCGATGCGGATCTTCTGCCCGCTGGCGTCCGGCGTGATCAGATTGGCGCCGACGGTTTCCTTCCAGTCATAGGTCTTCTGGTCGGGGCTCCAGTGGCAGCGGCTGTGCGGCGTCAGGCCATAGGCGAAATACGGCCCGACGGTTTGCGAGGGAGTGATGTCAGACATTGGAGCTTATCCGTTCAATCTAATTCAGGACCTCGTCATGGCCGGGCATAGCCGTTCGAAGAACGGCGTTCTTTCAG
Organism: Pseudolabrys sp.; assembly: GCA_035549515.1. GTDB lineage: Bacteria > Pseudomonadota > Alphaproteobacteria > Rhizobiales > Xanthobacteraceae > Pseudolabrys. Next base: position 7,423 of record DASZQT010000358.1, read on the forward strand.
AACGCCTATGTCCCGGGCATCCACGTCTCGCTTTATCGTTCGCAAGAAAGACGTGGATTCCCGGCATAGAGCCGGGCATGACGGCGGAGAGATCGGCGCAAGACAATCCACGTCAGTGGTTGTCCGTATCGAGGGGTGTCGCTTCGCGGCCGCGCAGAACGATGTCCCAGCGGAAGCAGAGCGCCCAGTCCGGAATGGTGTTTTCCAGGTCGAAGGTCGAGACCATGCGCAGCCGCGCCTTCTCGTCGGTCACCGAATTGAAGATCGGATCGAACGGGAACAGGTAATCGCCCGGGAAGTACATCTGCGTGACCAGCCGCGACAGGAACGAGTGGCCGAATACCGAGAAGTGGATGTGGTTCGGCCGCCAGGCATTATGGTGATTGCCCCACGGATAGGCGCCTGGCTTCACGGTGATGAAGCGATAATAGCCGTTCTTGTCGGTGACGGTGCGGCCCGCGCCGGTGAAGTTGGGATCGAGCGGCGCCGGATGCTGGTCGACCAGATGCACATAGCGGCCGCAGGCATTGGCCTGCCAGATTTCGACGAGCGTATCCGGCACCGGACGCTTGTCCTCGTCGAGGATATAGCCGTGCACGATGATGCGTTCGCCGAGCGGCTCGCCTTTGTGCTGCTTGGTGAGATCGCTGTCGCCCTCTTGCACCGCGTCGTGGCCGTAGACCGGGCCGGTCAGCTCCGACAGCGTATGTGGCACCAGGATGAGCGGCTTCGACGGCGTGCGCTTGACCGTGCTCTTGTATTCCGGCGTCAAATGTTTGGGAAATGCGCTCAGGCTTTCCCGTGGCAAAATGAGCGACATTGCGGCTCCTCTATCTTCTCATCTCTCTCTATTCACGAAAGCCGTTCGAGCGCCAGCGAAACGCCTTGACCCACGCCAACGCACATGGTGGCAAGGCCGAGCTTGCCGCCACGCTCTTCCAGGGCATGCGTCGCGGTCAGCGCCAGACGCGCGCCCGACATGCCGAGCGGATGGCCGAGCGCGATCGCGCCGCCATGCGGATTGACGTGCTCGGCATCGTCGGAAAGCCCGAGCTGGCGCAACACCGCGAGCGACTGCGAGGCGAAGGCTTCGTTCAGCTCGATCACGTCGAACGCGCCGATCTTGATCCCGAGCCGCGCCATCAGCTTCTGCGTCGAGGGCACCGGGCCGATGCCCATGATGCGCGGCGGCACCGCCGCCGAGGCCATGCCAAGAACACGCGCGCGCGGGGTGAGGCCATGCGCCTTCACCGCCGCTTCCGAGGCGATGATCAGCGC
>DASZQT010000359.1:0-6800 GCA_035549515.1 Pseudolabrys sp.
CTCGACGCGGCCCGATACCGGGCTGCGGTTCACGTGGCAATTGAACACGCTCATGAAGATCGAGATGCGCGGCAGCGGCGTCGGGCCCAGCCCGAGCTCGCGCGGCGGCGCCGCGGTCGTGATCTGGCTGACCAACCCGTCGGCCGGCGCGACGATGAGCCCGTCGCGAACCGGCGTCACCCGCGGCGGATCGCGGAAGAAATAGATGCACCACAGCGTCAGCACGGTGCCGACCCAGCCGAGCGGCGTCCACAGCCAGAACAGGACCAGACTGATGAGGGCGAAGGCGCCGATGAAGGGATAGCCCTCCGGCGTGATCGGCGTGAATTGCTGGCGGATCGAGTGGACGATGGACATAAAGCCTCTTCCCGGTGCGGCACGCGCGGCGGTGTCCTGAACCGGCGTGCCGGAGGCAGGGTCTAGCCTCGATTTTTGGGGAACGCCAGCGCCCTTAGGCCGCGCCGGCGCGGCCCCAGCCATGGTGGCACGGCCCTCCGCGCCGCACTAAAATGGCACTTTGTTCCATCGCGCGCCAGAAGCCAGCCCCCCTGGCTTGGGCGACCAAGCAGTCAATGAGGACATCATGCGGCGGAGTGTCGTGCTTGGGCTCGCCTTGGCCGGCCTGCTGTCGTGGTCGGCTGTCGCCGCGACACCGGAAGAGGATTACCTTGCCGCGCGCGACTCCGCCATCGCGCAGCTCAAGAGCGCCGAACAGGCGGCGAAGCAAGGCCCCTCCTCCGGCAATGACGACAAGCTCATCGCCAGCGACAATCAGGCCCGTCTTGCGCTCGAACAACAGATGCGCCGCATCATCGGCCCGGTCGCCATCAAGGGAATGGCGGAGATAGGTACGCTCAATCTCGACACCTTGATGGAGGGCGACGAGGGATTCGGCGCGCTCGACGGCTTGATCTTTACGTCACCCGACCGCATGACAAGCGTGATCGTGACCACGGACCGCCTGTTCCAGCATTGGCTCGCCGAGCATAAGGACTGGTGGGGCAAGGATAGCGCGCCCATGCCGCAGCAAGCGGCCGACGCCGTGCACGAAAGCGCGTTCTACACCCAGGCGGTGATCACGGATGCCGCGATCATTCGCTTCGCTGCGTTGCCGGTCAGCAAACCGGCGGGGGCAGGCTTCGCCTTCGCCATGCTCGCCGCGCGCAGTCAGGACGATACCCCGGCCAAAGCCGATGAAATCTTCATCGCGACGGCGCGCGGCGGTCGCGTCTTCATCGGTCAGACGAAAGAGTTTGCCGCAGTCGGTCCGATTGCCGCGTGCGACGCCAAACGCGCCGCGCAGGTCAAGGCCGCACGCGAGCGGACCGACGATCAAGCGGATCGGCTGATGGCGCAATCGGAAGCGGATTTTCTGCGCTGTTTCGCGGAGCAAGCCGCGCAGCAGAAAACATATGCCGGCGCGGTCGCCGCGGCGCAGAATTTGATCGATCGCGCACTCGGGCAGTGACCGTTTATTGCGCGCGGCGGCGCTGCCGTTACGGCCGCACCGCTTGCAAGGTCACAGGCCCAAGGGCGCGCTCCGCCCGGCTCGCCGTTGTGACAATGTGGATCGTGTGGCCGGTAATCGACACATCGCCCTGCCAGCGATCGCCGAGGATGTAGCTCCGCACCAGCGTGAGATTGAGCCGCCGGTAGGTGGTGCCGTCCTCGTCGAAAGCATTGGCCGAGGCCGCATCGACCACGTGCAGCGTGTAGAACACGCCGGTGCCGCCGCCGGTCCAGGACGCGACGACTACAAGTAGACCGTTGTCGGTCGTGCCGATGAATTGATAGGCCATCGCCTCGGGGCCGTTGATGCCGCCGCTTTGCGGCTTCGCCTGCTCGACCCAGCGGTCCTTCACTTTGATCGGGTCGGCGTAACGATTGCTGTGCATCGCCGCCAGCGCGTCGATCGTCACGATGATCGGTCGATTGTCAGAAATCATCGCATCGCCAAAATCGCCGAATATTTCCGGCGGGATCGGCTCGCCGCCGATGGTGAAGGATGCGCGCAATTCATCGAGCGGTTCGATCGCGCCGGCGCTTGCTATCCAGCCGAAGCCGAGCATCATCAGGAGGACGATACGCAACATGAGCGAACCTCCATCAGCCGCGCGTCAGTGAAAGCCCCCTGTCCTACTCCGCCGCGTCGGCGGGCACCACGGGGTCGATCGGGTCGACGGGGGCGGCCAGCGCCTCCTCCGCCACCGGCGGCGGGTTGCGGTTGGGCGCCGCCTCGTCATCGCCAGCGCGCGCGAGCTTCTCGCGCGCCTCCTCCGCCTCGCGCTGCCTGTTCCACATGCTGGCGTAAAGCCCCTTGGCCGCCAGCAGCGCGTAATGGGTGCCGCGCTCGACGATCTCGCCCTGGTCGAGCACGATGATCTCGTCGGCCCCGACAATGGTGGAGAGCCGATGCGCGATCACGAGCGTGGTGCGCCCCTTCGACACGCGCTCGAGCGCGTCCTGGATTTCCTTCTCGGTGTGGCTGTCGAGCGCCGAGGTCGCCTCGTCGAGCAGCAGGATCGGCGGTGCCTTGAGGATCGTGCGCGCAATCGCCACGCGCTGCTTCTCGCCGCCCGACAGCTTCAAGCCGCGCTCGCCCACTTCGGTCTCGTAGCCCTTGGGCGCCATCCGGATCAGCGGATCGATCTGCGCCAGCCGCGCCGCTTCTACCACCTCGGCATCGCTCGCTTCCCAGCGGCCATAGCGGATGTTGTAGCGGATGGTGTCGTTGAACAGCACGGTGTCCTGCGGCACCATGCCGATGGCCTGCCGCAGCGATGTCTGCGTTACGTGGGCGATGTCCTGCCCGTCGATCAGGATGCGCCCGCTGGCGAGATCGTAGAAGCGAAACAACAGCCGTGAAATGGTCGACTTGCCGGCCCCGGACGGGCCGACCACGGCCACCGTCTTGCCGGCCGGCACCTCGAAGCTGACGCCTTTCAGGATCGGGCGCGCCGGATCGTAAGCAAACGCGACGTTCTCGAACTTGACCGTGCCGCTGGTCACATGAAGCGGCGCCGCGCCGGGCACGTCCTTGACTTCGGGCGGGCGCGACAGAATCGCGAACATGTTCTCAATGTCGATCACCGCCTGCTTGATCTCGCGATAGACCATGCCCATGAAATTCAAGGGCTGGTAAAGCTGGATCATCATCGAATTGATCAGCACGAAATCGCCGACCGTCTTGACGCCGGATTTGATCTCATAGGCGCACATCACCATGGCGGCGCCGAGTCCGATGGTGAAGATGATCGCCTGTCCGGCATTGAGCACGGCGAGCGACGTATAGGCCTTGACGCTGGCGTCCTCGTAGCGCGCCATGGCGCGGTCGTAGCGGGCGGCCTCGCGCTCCTCGGCGGAGAAATACTTCACCGTCTCGTAATTGAGCAGCGAGTCGATCGCCTTCACATTGGCGTCGGTGTCGCTGTCGTTCATCTTGCGGCGGATGCCGATGCGCCACTCGGTGGCATAATAGGTGAACGTCATATAGAGCGCGACGGTGCCGAGGATCACCAGCACGTAGCGCCAGTCGAACTGCCACATCAGCACGCCGGTGATGAGCGCGAGCTCGATGATGGTGGGCGCAAGCTGCAGGATGACCATGCGCACGATGGTCTCGATGCCGTTGCGGCCGCGTTCGAGCACGCGCGTGAGGCCGCCGGTCTTGCGCTCGAGATGGAAGCGCAGCGAGAGTTCATGCATGTGCACGAAGGTGCGATAGGCGAGCCGCCGCACGGCATGCATCGCCACCTTGGCGAACAGCCCGTCGCGCACCTGCGTCAGCGCCGCCATCAGGATGCGCGTGCCGCCATAGGCGATCGTCATCGCGATCGGCGCGGCGAGCGCCCAGGCGAGCCAGGAGGACGCATCGACCGGCGCGCTGCCGCCGCCGACCAGCGCGTCGGTCGCCCATTTGAAGGTGAAGGGAACCGCGATGGTGGCGAGCTTGGCGGCCAGCAGCAGCGCGAGCGCGCCCATCACGCGCAACTTCAGGTCGGCGCGGTCGGCCGGCCAGATATAGGGCCAGAGGTGAATCACGGTGCGCCAAAGCGCGCCGTCCTCGGCAACGCTTTTCGGCTCAGGCGGTTTATTCTGGTGGTGGTCGGCGGTCATTCAAAGCCCGGAACGGACGGGGTTGGGCACCCCATTCTCGCCCCCCATATAAGGACTCTCGCCGGCTTAATCACCCCGCAGCCCCTCTATCCCACCGATTTCCCATCCGATTTTCGCCCCGCCTTGACGGCATAGCCGTTGCAATGCACATGCAAACGACGACTCGAAAGGAAAAAATGAGCAAAATCCGCAAAATCTGCGTCTATTGCGGCTCGGGGCCGGGCACCGACCCGGCCTTTATCGAGGCCGCGCGCGCGTTCGGAAAAATCCTCGCCGAAAACGGCATCGGGCTGGTCTATGGCGGCGGCTCGGTCGGGCTGATGGGCGCCATCGCCCGGTCCGTGCTCGACCATGGCGGCCAGGTGACCGGCATCATCCCCGAGTTCCTCACCACGCGCGAAAAGGCGATGCACGGGGCGCTCGAATTGATCGTCACCGCCAATATGCACGAACGCAAAGCCAAGATGTTCGACCTGGCCGACGCCTTCGTGACCCTGCCCGGCGGCGTCGGCACGCTGGAAGAGGTGGTCGAGCAGATGACCTGGGCCCAGCTCGGACAGCACAAGAAGCCGATCCTGCTTGCCAACATCAACGGCTTCTGGGAGCCGCTGTGCGGCTTGCTCGAGCATATGAAGACGCTCGAGTTCATCCGCTCCGGCATGAGCTTCAACCTGCTGGTCGCCGACCAGGTGGCCGACATCCTGCCGATGCTGAAGGACGCCGTGGCGCAGGTGTCTGAGGAAGCCACCAGGATGGAGCCGGAAGCGGCGGAGCGGTTGTAGTCTTTGGCGGGAGCACGCTCTGACTCTCGCCGTCACCCTGAGGTGCTCGGCGCGAAGCGCCGAGCCTCGAAGGGCGACGGCCGGTGAGCTATGCGGCCGTTCATCCTTCGAGGCTCGCTTCGCTCGCACCTCAGGATGACGGGTCACATTCAGAGTCGCTTCCACACCAGACCAACGTCTGTCACGCTAGACCCACGAACGTCACCGCCTCGACGCGGTTGCCGTCGGGATCGCGGATGAAGGCGGCGTAATACCCCTCGCCGAAATGCGGGCGCAGGCCCGGCGCGCCGTCGCTTAAGCCGCCGTTTGCGAGCGCCGCGGCGTGAAAGGCATCGACCAGCTCAGTGGAACGCGCGCGCAGGCAAACATGCGCGCCGCTTCCTTCCTCGACGGCTTGCATGTCGCGGCGCAAGTTGATCCAGAACTCGGGATATTTCTTGCCGAAGCCGACGGTCGCCGGACGCACTTCCAATTTGGCAAGCCCGAGCGCACCGAGCACGGCTTCATAAAAGCGTGTCGAGGCTTCCAGATCGCGCACGGCGATGGAGATGTGGTCGATCATGAGCCTCTCCGCTGTCGTCCCGCCTCTCTCACTGTCGTCCCCGCGAAGGCGGGGACCCATAGCCACTGCCCTATCGAGAAACTGCGGCGTATGGGTCCCGGGCCTCCTTCGCTTTGCTCAGTCGCCCGGGACGACAGACTTGTTGCCCTCGCCCCGCTTGCTGGCGCAACGGCTAAGCCGGCGCGCCCGACTTCACCAATTTGAAAATCACCGAATCCATCAGGGCCTGAAACGAGGCGTCGATGATGTTGGGCGACACGCCCACCGTGGTCCAGCGCTCGCCGTTCTCGTCCTCGCTCTCGATCAGCACGCGCGTCACCGCCTCGGTGCCGGCGTTGAGGATACGCACGCGGTAATCGGTGAGCTTCAGCCCCTCGATGAATTTCTGATACTTGCCGAGGTCCTTGCGCAGCGCCTGATCGAGCGCGTTCACCGGCCCGTTGCCTTCCGCCGCCGAGATCAGGCTGTCGTCGCCGACCTTGACCTTCACCACCGCCATGGCGACGGTCACCTGCTCGCCCTTGGCATTGAAGCGCTGCTCGACATTCACATCGAACTGGGTGACATCGAAATAATCCGGCACGCGGCCGAGCGTGCGGCGCGCCAGCAGCTCGAACGAGGCATCGGCGGCCTCGTAAGCATAGCCGATGGTCTCGCGCTCCTTGACGGTCTCCAACAGACGGCCGATGCGCGCATCGTCCTTGTCGATCTTGATGCCGATGCGATCGAGCTCGGCCAGCACGTTGGATTTGCCGGCCTGTTCCGACACCAGCACCTTGCGCTTGTTGCCGACGCTCTCGGGCGCGACATGCTCGTAAGTGGCCGGATCCTTGAGAATGGCGGAAGCATGAATGCCGGCCTTGGTGGCGAAGGCGCTCTCGCCGACATAAGGCGCGTGGCGGTCGGGCGCGCGATTGAGCCGCTCGTCGAGCGCGTGCGAAAATTGCGCGAGCTTCTTGAGCGCCGCATCGCTGACGCCGATCTCGAAGCGGTCGGCGAACTCCTTTTTCAGTTTCAGCGTCGGAATGATCGAGACGAGGTTAGCATTGCCGCAGCGCTCGCCCAGACCGTTGAGCGTGCCCTGGATCTGGCGCGCGCCGGCGAGCACGGCGGCGAAGGAATTGGCCACCGCCTGCTCGGTGTCGTTATGGGCATGAATGCCGACATGATCGCCGGGAATGACCTTCACCACCTCACTAACAATCGCTGCGACCTCATGCGGCAGCGTGCCGCCATTGGTGTCGCACAGCACCACCCAGCGCGCGCCTTCCTCGTAAGCGGCCTTGGCGCAGCTAAGCGCAAACGTCGGGTTGGCCTTGTAGCCGTCGAAGAAATGCTCG
>DASZQT010000360.1:0-1820 GCA_035549515.1 Pseudolabrys sp.
CATGAACTTCGAAGAACACGCCGCCAAATCGCTGGTCCTGCAACCGGCCGGCATTCCGATCCCGCGCGGTATTCTGTGCAACACGCCAGATGAAGCCGCCAAGGCTGCCGGTGAAATCGGCCCCTGCGTGGTGAAAGCGCAAGTGCCGACCGGCAAGCGCGGCAAGGCCGGCGGCATCAAGCTCGCTAGTACGCCGCAAGAAGCCGCGCAAGTCGCCGGTCAAATCCTCGGCATGCAGATCGGCGACTATAAAGTCGAGCGCCTGCTGATCGAGGAACAAGCCAGGATCGTGCGCGAATTCTATCTCGCGGTGCTGCACGACACGACGGCCCGCAAGCCGCTGATTTTGTTTTCGACCGAAGGCGGCATGGACATCGAGGAGGTCGCGGCCGCCAAGCCAGACGCCATCCGCCGCCTGCTGGTCGACATCGACAATGTGCCGCGCGCGCGCGACATCGCCGCCATGCTGGCCGGGCTCGATCTCGGCGCGGCGGAAGCCCAGATCGCGCAGATCATCGACAATCTCTACCGCGCCTTCCGCGCGCGCGACGCCGAATTGCTCGAAATCAATCCGCTCGCGCTGCTCGGCGACGGCCGCGTGGTGGCGCTCGACTGCAAATTCGTGCTCGACGATTCTAGCGTGTTCCGGCAGGCCGATATCGCCGATGCCGGCAGCCCGCCGCCGATGACCGAGCTTGAACGGCGCGGCGCCGAAGCCGGCCTCAAGCTGATCCAACTCGACGGCAATGTCGGCGTGCTCGCCAACGGCGCCGGTCTCACCATGACCACCATGGACGTGATCCGGCATTTCGGCGGCAAGCCCGCGAACTTCCTCGAGATCGGCGGCGAGGCTTACACGAAATCCGAAATCGCGCTCGATCTGGTGCTGTCCAATCCGGGCGTGAAAAGCCTGGTCATCAATTTCTGCGGCGCATTCGCCCGCACCGATGTGATGGCCGACGGCGTGGTGAAGGCTTGGGCCAAGCTGAAGCCGAAAGTGCCGGTCTATTTCTCCATCCACGGCACCGGCGAGATCGAGGCCGTCAAGCTCGTGAAGGAACAGCTCGGCATCGAGCCCTATGAATTCATGGAAGACGCCATCCAGGCAGCGGTGAAGGCAGCGCAATGATCGTTCGTAAAAACGACCGCGTGGTCGTGCTCGGCATCACCGGCAAGCAGGGCACGTTCTGGACCGAGAAGATGATCGCCTACGGCACCAATGTCGTGGCCGGCATCAATCCCAAGCGCGCGGGCGAGACCCATGTCGGCGTGCCGATCTTCGCCTCGACCGCCGAGGCGGCGAAAGCGGTCGGCGCCGATGTGGCGGTCGGCTTCATTCCGCCGCCGATGGCGAAGGACGCCGGCGTCTCGGCCGCGGAGGCGGGCGTGAAAACGCTCGTCGTGCTCACCGAGCACATCCCGGCGCAGGACGTGATGGCGATGCATGCCGCAGCCCGCCTGCACGGCACGCGCATCGTCGGACCCAATACCGCGGGCCTGGTCACGCCGGGCGAATGCTTCGTCGGCATCATGCCGGCCTTCGTGCCGAGCGTGTTCAAGCCGGGCCGTGTCGGCGTCATTTCGCGCAGCGGCTCGCTCGGCACGCTGGTCTGCCTCAATCTGACGCGCGCCGGGATCGGCCAGTCGGCCTTCATCGGCATCGGCGGCGATCCCATGCTCGGGACCACCACGCGCGATGCGCTGGAAGCGCTCGACGGCGACGGCGGCACCGACGCCATCGTCATCGTCGGCGAGATCGGCGGCGGCATGGAAGAAGCCGCGGCGGAATACGCCAAGGGCGTGCGCAAGCCGATGGTGTC
>DASZQT010000361.1:0-9911 GCA_035549515.1 Pseudolabrys sp.
CGAACTCGTTATCCTGCTCGAACGGCGCGGCCCAGAAATGCGGGCCGTCGCCGATGGTGGTGGTGCCGACCGCATTGACGACGACCAGTGCGCCGACCGTGATGCCGCCGCGCGTGCGCGCCGAGGCCGAACCCACACCGCCTTTGAGCGTCGCGGTCGTGGCGCCCAAGCCCGCGCCCACGCTGCCGAGCGCGCAATCGATGCCCGCGCTAGCCGCCGCGGCATAGCCGAAATCGCGATAGGGCGGATAGCGGCCCCAGTTTTTGTCGCCGCCATTGAGCAGGTCGAACATGATCGCGGCCGGTACGATCGGCACCACCGCGTCGCGAATGCGGAAGCCGCGGCCCTGTTCCCGCATATAGGCTTGCGTGCCGGAAGCCGCATCGAGCCCGAAGGCCGAGCCGCCCGACAATACGATGGCGTCGATGCCTTCCACCGTCTGCGCCGGATCGAGCAGTGCGGTCTCGCGCGTGCCGGGGCCGCCGCCGCGCACGTCCACGCTCGCGGCCACTGGCTTGTCAAATAACACCACCGTGGTGCCGGAGGCGAGCGCGGCGTCCTGCGCATGGCCGACGCGGATGCCGGGGATATCGGTGATCAGATTGCGCGCCATTTCAAATGCCTATCACAATTCCGAAAGCCCGGTCAGTGCCGCCTTGCCAGCGACACCATGGAACGTGCATGTAGGCTCCATGCACACCGATGTCACCTTCCTCGCGGCCCTGATCGCGGGCCTGGTCAGCTTCCTCTCACCCTGCGTGCTCCCTCTGGTGCCGCCCTACCTGGTGTTCCTGGCGGGCACCTCGTTGGAGCGGTTCGCCGATAAGGAACCGGAGCCGCGGGTGAAACGTGAGACCGTGCTGGCTGCGGCGCTGTTCGTCGCGGGCTTTGCCACCGTGTTCGTGGCGCTGGGCGCGAGCGCGAGCGTCATCGGCTCGCTGATCCGCGCCTATTCGGGTCCGCTCGCCATTGTTGCGGGCGTCGTGATCATCATCATGGGCCTGCATTTCCTCGGACTCACGCCGATCGCGCTGCTACACCACCAGAAGCGCCTCGATGTGTCGAAGCCGGTCGGCCTATGGGGCGCCTATGTGATCGGGCTCGCTTTCGCCTTCGGCTGGACGCCCTGCATAGGGCCAATCCTGGCTGCCATTCTGGCGGTCGCGGCTTCCGAGCAGACGGTCGCGCGCGGCGCGGGCCTCTTGGCGGTCTATTCGCTGGGCTTAGGGATTCCGTTCCTGATCGCGGCCTTCGCGATTGAACCGTTCGCGGCTTTCCTCGCCCGCTTCAAGAAGCATCTGCGACGCGTCGAGCAGGTGATGGGCGGACTCCTGGTGCTCACCGGCGTCGCTTTCTTGACCGGCAGCCTCAACGAAGTGAGTGTGTGGCTGCTGGAAATGTTTCCGGGGCTGGGGAAGATCGGGTGATTGGCTCCTTGCCCCGGGCGCGGCGCGGCATGAAATGGCGCGCTGCTGACCCGGGACCGTCACGAGCTCCGAGCCCGCGAAGGCCCCGGATCTGCGGCGCACCACTCCACTGCGTTCCGTGCTGCGCCGCGTCCGGGGCACGCAGCGCAAAACAAAAAGCCCGCCGTGACGGCGGGCTTTTCTTATCTTTCGTTAAGCCGCTAAAGGCTCACTTCATCTTCGAGCAATCCGAGCCGGGGCATTCGACATAGGTGATCTTGTCGCCGGCTGCCTTCTTCCAGACATACATCACATAGTCGAGCTTGGTGATGTCGCCCTTCTTGTCGAAGGCAAGGTCGCCCAGCACGGTCTTGAACTTCATGCCGGAATGCATCTTCGCGGCGACCTTCTTGGGATCGAGCGACTTGGCCGCTTCGGCCGCCTGCTTGATCACCTGCACGGCGGCGTAGCTGTAGAGCGTGTAGGCTTCCGGCTCGAACTTCTTGGCGCGGAATTCCTCGACCACTTTCTTGGCGTTCGGGTTGTTGCGCGGGTCGGGCCCGTAGGTCATCAGCGTGCCTTCCACGCCCGGACCGCCAACCGAGGCGAATTCGTCGGCCGTGATGCCGTCGCCGCCCATCAGCGGGGCCTTGACGCCCTGGTCGCGCATCTGCCGCACGATCAGGCCGCCTTCGGTGTAGAGGCCGCCGAAATAAACGAGATCGGCACCCGACTGCTTGATCTTCGACACCAGCGCCGAATAGTCCTTCTCGCCGGTGTTGATGCCTTCGTACATCACCGGCTTCATGCCGCCCTTGCCCATGGCCTTGACGGTCTCGTCGGCGAGGCCCTTGCCATAGGTGGTCTTGTCGTGGACGACCGCGATCTTCTTGCCCTTGAAGTGCTTGAGGATGTACTGGCCGGCCACCGCGCCCTGCTGGTCGTCGCGGCCGCAGACGCGGAAGATGTTCCACATCTTTCGTTCGGTCAGCGTCGGGTTGGTCGAGGCCGGCGAAATCTGCAGGATGCCGTTTTCCTGATAGACTTCCGACGACGGGATGCTGACGCCCGAATTGTAGTTGCCGATCACGAACTTCACGCCGTCGCCGGCGAACTTGTTGGCGACCGAGACGCCCTGCTTGGGATCGGAAACGTCGTCGCCGTATTCGACCGTGATCTTCTGGCCGAGAATGCCGCCGGCCGCATTGATGTCGGCCGCCGCCTGGTCGACGCCGTTCTTCATCTGGGCGCCGGTCGCCGCGCTCGGCCCGGTGATCGGACCGGCCATGCCGAATTTGACTTGCGCCGAAGCGGTTCCCGCCAGCGCCAGGCTGATGCCCAGCGCGAGGCCGAGTGTGTAGGTCCTCATCGTCTGTTCTCCCCTCGAGATAGAACCGGCAAAATCACATCCGTGTTGGCGGCGATATTACGTCAGCCCTGCCTGCGGCGCCAGCGCATCGGACCGTCCGGCTCGTTAATCCAGCGATATTGGCTAACCATCTGGGCGACGCGGGCGGTGCGGAAACCGGCGAGGCTCAGCCCCAGCAACACGAGGCTGTCGACCAAATAATAATGCAGCGACAACAGGGTGCCGCCGAACAGGCTGAAATGGATGAAGCGGACCGCCGCGCCCAGGATTAACGCATAAGTTATGGCCTGCCAGACCGGCCGCCAGGTCTGCGCCACGGCCCGTCCGGTCAGCCAGGCGGCGCCGCCGCCCAGCAGCACGGTGACCAGCAGGAAGACGCCGAAGGAGTCCTCCTCGTAGAGCAGGCCGGGCAGCGAAATGTGCATCAGTGCCTGCCCCCCTCCAGATAGGCCGCCTTGATTTCCGGGCGTTCGAGCAATTCCTGCCCGCTGCCCGAGAGCGTGATCAGCCCATTGACCATGACATAGCCGCGGTGGGCGAGCTTGAGCGCGTGATAGGCATTCTGCTCGACCAGGAACACGGTGAGCCCGTCCTGCGCGTTGAGCGCTTTGATCGCGTCGAAGATCTGCCGCACGATCAGCGGCGCCAGCCCGAGCGAAGGCTCGTCGAGCAGCAACAGGCGCGGGCGCGCCATCAGCGCGCGCGCGATCGCCAGCATCTGCTGCTCGCCGCCCGAGAGCGTGCCGCCGCGCTGGCCGATACGCTGTTTCAGGCGCGGAAACAGCATGAGCACGCGCTCGAGATCGCGCTCGAAATCCGCGATGTCGGCGACGGTGGCCCCCATCTGAAGATTTTCCAGCACCGTCATGCGCGAAAAGATGCGGCGGCCTTCGGGCGCCTGCGCGAGCTTCAGCCGCGCGATCTCGTGCGTCGGCAGGCGCGTGATGTCGCGGCCGTCGAACTCGATGGCGCCTTCGCGCGCGCGCGGATTGCCGCAGATCGTCATCATCAGCGTGGATTTGCCGGCACCATTGGCGCCGATCAGCGTGACGATCTCGCCGGCATGGACGTCGAGGTCGACTCCCTTGAGCGCCATCACGTGGCCGTAAAAGGTCTTCACCCCGCGCACGGCCAGCAACGGTGTACTCATGGCGTGCCCCGATGTCTCCCTCCCCCTGAAAGGGGGAGGGTCGGGGAGGGGGTCGCTCTGTCTGCTGTGCGTTCTTCAGAAATGCGCACGATGTCGGACAATACGCCTTCGAGATTAGTCAGTACGTCGTTGTTCCAGTATCGAATGACGAGAATTCCATGCGCTGTGAGATAGGCGGTCCGACGTTCGTCGACCTTTTGTGTCTGTTCGTGCGCATGCTGACTGCCATCGAGCTCGATGCAGAGCCGAATTGAGGGGCAATAGAAATCAAGTGTGTAAGGACCGATCGGATGCTGGCGCCTGAAATGCAGGCCATTCATTTGATCGCGCCGAAGTGCGCGCCAGAGTTTCTTTTCTGCGTCCGTCGGATCGACACGAAGTCGACGCGCGCGTTTCGTCATCGACCGCGTATGTGAGAAGCGCGGAGTTGACCCCCTCCCGCCCGCTGCGCGGGCGACCTCCCCCTTGCAGGGGGAGGTGGGGCCGTGCCGTGTCGGCGCACCATTACGAAGTGTGGTCATATCCCCACCTCCGCCCCGACCTTCGTCACCTCTTCGTCCGGAACGCCGAGATAGGCGGCGATCACCTTGGCGTCGCTGCGTACGGCTTCCGGCGTGCCGTCGGCGATCTTGACCCCGTAATCGAGCACGACCACGTGGTCGGAGATCTCCATCACCACGCTCATGTCGTGCTCGATCAACAGGATCGAAAGCGCGTTCTCGTCGCGGATCGACAACAGCAGCTCGTTGAGCTCGGCGCTTTCGCGCGGATTGAGCCCGGCCGCCGGCTCGTCGAGGCAGAGCAAGACCGGCTCGGTGCACATCGCGCGCGCGATCTCGAGTCGCCGCTGCGCGCCATAGGGCAGGTCGCCGGCCGGATCGTCGGCGCGCGCCAAGAGCCCGATACGGTCGAGCCAGAAGCGCGCCTTGTCGATGGCGGCGCGCTCGGCGGCGCCATAAGAAGGGAAACCGAGCACACCCAAGAGCGTGTAGCCGGACGCGAGCATCAGCCGGTTATGCTGCGCGACCAGGAGATTTTCCAAGAGTGTCATGCCGGCGAACAAGCGGATATTCTGGAAGGTGCGGGCGACGCGGGCCTGCTGCGCGACCTGATAATCGGGCATGCGTTCGAGCAGATGGAGCGCGCCGTCGCTACGGACAAGCCGGCGCTCGCCGCTGTCGGTGAGCGCGTCGAGCTGGTCCCAGATCGCGGCCTCGCCGTGCCGCAATGCGATGCGGCCCTCGCTCGGCTTATAGAAGCCGGTAATGCAGTTGAACACGGTGGTCTTGCCGGCGCCGTTCGGGCCGATCAGCGCGGTGATCTGGCCGGAACGCGCCTCGAACGACAGATTGTCCACCGCGACGAGCCCGCCGAAGCGCATGCTCAGATGCTCGACCTTGAGCAGGGTGGCGCCGTTGGTCGCCATATTTCGCTGGCGCATGATCTCGTCCGAAAACCGGTTTCCACTTTTCGGGATCATGCGCTAGCCGTGGCCTTCTTTGACCAGCTCGGAGCTGATGGTCTTGCGTTCCTTCAGGAAGACCGAGGGCGCACGCGTCGAGATCAGGCCGCGCGGCCGCCAGATCATGATCATCACCATGGCGAATCCGAACAGCAGCATGCGGTACTGTGTGGGATCGAACTCCGGGCCGAAAATGCGCTTGAGGAAATCGAGATCGCGCATGATCTCGGTGCCGCCGATCATGGCGATGGCGGCGATCGCCACGCCGATCTGGCTGCCCATGCCGCCAAGCACGACAATCGACAGGATGGTGGCCGATTCCAGGAATGTGAAGCTGTCTGGCGAGATGAATCCCTGGCGCGCGGCGAAGAACGAGCCCGCGAAGCCCGCGAACATCGCGCCCATGGCGAAGGCGGTGAGCTTCGTGTTCGTGGTGTTGATGCCGAGCGAGCGGCAGGCGATCTCGTCCTCGCGCAAGGCCTCCCAGGCGCGGCCGACCGGCAGACGGCGCAGTCTGATCGTAACCCAGCAGGTGACGAAGGCGAGCGCCAGGATCAGGTAATAGAGAAAGATCGTGCGATAGACCGGCGTGAACGGCAGCCCGAACACTGCGGCGAAGCCGTCGTCGTCGTCGTTGAACGGGATGCCGAAGAAAGTCGGGCGCGGGATGGTGGTGATACCCGCATAGCCGTTGGTGAGATCGACCCAGTTTACCAATACGATACGGATGATCTCGCCGAAGGCCAGCGTGACGATGGCGAGATAATCGCCGCGCAGCCGCAGCACCGGAAAGCCGAGCAGGATGCCCCAGAACGAGGCGAGGCAGCCGGCGAGCGGCAGCAGGATCCAGAACGAGAAGCCGAAGGTTTTGGCGAGCAGCGCGTAGGAATAGGCGCCGACCGCGTAGAAGGCGACGTAGCCGAGGTCGAGGAGGCCCGCGAGCCCGACCACGATGTTCAGCCCCCAGCCGAGCATCACGTAGATGAGAATCTGGATGCCGAAATTATCGACCCATTTCAGCGCGCGGCTGAAACCGCCGAGCCAGATCACCAGCGCCGGATAGACCACGACGAAGCCGATGGCGAAGGGCACGAACCACGCCGCCACCACGCCGCGCCAGCGCGCCGGCGGCGCGGCCGGTTTGAGTGCGCGCGCCTTCAGCCGCGGTTCGACAATCAGCGAATAGGCGAGCCGGCCGATGCCGACGATGGCGACCAACGTGAACAACAGTGGCCAGCGCGTGTTCAGGATCAATTCGTTGCGGATATTGGTAACGGTCTGGAAGCCGATCAGCGGCAGGAATAGGCCGAAGGCGATGAGCGCGGTCAGCGCCGCCTCGCGCAGGGCGGCGGGAAGATTGACGTGCGCGGCGGCCGCGGCGTCCTTCATCTCACACCTTCTCGACGTCCGGGCGGCCGAACAGGCCTTGCGGCAGGAAGATCAGGGTGATGGCGAGCACCGAGAAGGCCGCGACATCCTTGTAATCGATGGAAAAATACGCCGACCAGAAAGTCTCGATCAGGCCGATCAGCAGGCCGCCCACCACCGCGCCGGGCAGCGAGCCGATGCCGCCGAGCACGGCGGCGGTGAAGGCTTTCACGCCCGGCACAAAGCCGTCGGAGAACGAGACCACGCCATAATGCATCAGATACATGGTGCCGGCGACGGCGGCGAGCGCGGCCGCGATCACGAAGGTCATCGAGATGGTGCGGTCGACATCGACGCCGACCAGCGCCGCCATCTTCTGGTCCTGTTCGCAGGCGCGTTGCGCGCGGCCGAGCTTGGTCTTGGCCACCAGGTACCAGAAGCAGGCGAGCAGCACGGCGGTGACGCCCCAGATGATGAGCTGCTTGTAGGACAGCGTCACGCCGTAATTGCCCTGTGTGAACAGCACGAACTCGCCTTGCACCATGGGCGGGATCGACTTGTTGCGCGGGCCTTGCGTGACCTGCACGAAATTCGACAGAAAGATCGACATGCCGATGGCGGAAATCAGCGGCGCCAATCGGAATGATCCGCGCAATGGCCGATAGGCGACGCGCTCGATGACCCAGTTGACCAGCGAGGTGAACAGCATCGCCACGATCAGCACGATGAACAGCGCGAGCGCAATGGAGGAAATGCCGAGCCAGCTCACCAGGATCAGGAACGCGATCAGCGCGATGAAGACCGACACCATGAACAGGTCGCCATGGGCGAAATTCACCATGCCGATGATGCCGAACACCATGGTGTAGCCGATGGCGATCAGCCCATAGATCGAGCCGAGCGTAATGCCATTGATGAGCTGCTGGAGGAAGACCGCCATTCCGTCCCCTTCGCCGTTGAGAGGCGCACCCCGCCGAAATATCAATTATGACAGGCTTATCAGGGCCCTGCGGCAGCGGCAACGAGGGAAGGCAACGCGTGGTCGCGTTTTCAACGCACCGATGCCGGGCGGATAATCGTCGGACATCGGATTGCGGCTTAAAAAGACGGCGGTGAGATTACAAATTTGGCTAGTTATTTGGCGGTCGATATTGCGGGAGCGGGCGTGGCGGCCCGGCCGCTATCGGCCGGGCGCCCGCGCTTGCATCAATGCAGGCCGCCCAGAAGCCAGATCAAGACCAGGATCGGAAGCGGAATCCCGAGCAGCCACAGCAACAGATAGCGTCCCACGACGGTCCTCCATTTGATTGCCATTGCGATGGAAGGGGAACTCGGGTGCGCGGTGCCGGTTCCAGCGGGCAGCCGCGTCGGCGTCCGGCGGGAACGAAGGTGGCGCGCGAGCGTTGTTATTCAACGTGGGACTGGGGACAACGCCTAAAATCCTCGAACGGCCAAAGTTGGAAGGAACCAAAATGAGTCAGAATCAGAACCAAGGTCAGCAGCATCAGCAGGGCGGCGGCCAGAAGCCCGGACAGCAGCAGCAGGGCGGTCACCAGCAGCAGCAGGGCGGCCAGAAGTCCTCGCAGGAGCATCAGGGCGGCCATCAGTCCCCGCAGCAACAGCAGCAGCGCGCGGGGCAGGAGGGCCACAAGCAGGGTCAGCAGCAACAGCAGCAGTCCCGTCCGGGTCAGGGCCAGAGCGGCCAGCAGGGCGGCATGCACCAGGGCAAAGATCGCTGACGCGCTGCAACAATCGAACACGGAAAACCCCGCCGCACTGGCGGGGTTTTTTGTTGGCCACGCCGCCGCACGCGTTGCACCTGGCGCCGGCTCGCCTATGCTCCTTTCCCCATGTCCGTGGCCACGCTCCCGCTATTTCACCTCTACGGCGATCCGCCGGACGACCAGGCATTCGACTTCATTCACATCGAGACCATCGCGTCGCGCTCCTCGGTGCACGATTGGACTATCCGCGCCCATCGCCATCGCAATCTTTTTCAAGTGCTGCTGATCGAGAAGGGCGGCGGCGAGATGAGCTTTGAGACCGCGACGGTGCCGTTTGCGGCGCCGTCGGCGATCCTCGTTCCGGCCACCACCGCGCACGGCTTCCGCTTCACGCCCGAGGTGACCGATGGCTGGGTCGTGAGCTTCACCGAGGATGTCGCCGGCGCGCTCGGCGAGCAGTCGGGCGAGGCGCTGGCGCGGCTCAAGGCGGTGGCGAGCGATCCGCTGGTGCCGCTTGCCGATCGCGGCGAAGCCAAGCGGCTGTCCGACCTGTGCGGCGACTTGCACGAGGAAAGCTCGCTCGCGCGCGAAGGCCATCGCCTGGCGATGCGCGCGCTGCTCGCGCTCATCGCGCTCGAAGTGCTGCGCCTGGCGGTGTCGCGCGCGCGTTCGGGCGCGGTGACGCTCGCGCGCGCCGATGCACGGGTGGAGGAGTTGCGCCGGCTGCTCGACCAGCACTTCCGCCAGCAGCGGCTGATCAGCTTCTACGCCGAGAAGCTCAACATGACGCCAGACCGGCTGAACGATCACGTCAAGCGCGCGACCGGGGTCACGGCCGGCCATTTGATCCGCCAGCGGGTGCTCACCGAAGCCAAGCGCCAGCTCGTGTTCACCGCTCAGGCCATCCACGAGATCGCCTACGATCTCACTTTCTCCGATCCCTCGCACTTCACGCGCTTCTTCCGCAAGCAGACCGGCACCACGCCGCAGGAGTTTCGCGCCGGCCGGGGCGGGTGAAAGTCGCCCGCGGCGTTGCGGCGCGAGATCGAGACAGCGGCTCATTCGCTGCCGCGCTGGCGGCGATACTCGCGGGGAAGAGGCTCGCGGCCGATCCATCCTTCGTCGCCCGGCTTCACCTCGCTCGGATTGATGCCGCATCCGGCTTCCATCCCAAGTGTGTTCTCCATGCACTGCTCGAACGTGTCGAAGCCGCAGTTGGAGTAGCTCGACGAGCCGCGTGAGCAGAATTTTCCGGCTTCGGCCTCGGTTCGCATGTCGGCCGCAAGCGCGGAGAGCAGAGCCATCATCATGATCGCGTATTTCATCGTGTCCTCCGATGTGGGGTCGCAAAGCCCCCGTCGGACAGTGAGATGGACACGATCGATGCACTGAGGCGAGAGCGCGGGGCCTCACGACTTTGCGACGCGGCGTC
>DASZQT010000362.1:0-4541 GCA_035549515.1 Pseudolabrys sp.
TCGCGGATCGCCGCCGCGCTCGCGGTCGACAATTGCTGGCCGCACACGATCGCGCACAGGCCGGGAAAGCCGGCCTCACGCCGGCGCAGGCTGAAGCGGCCTGCCGTCTCGGCGACCGGCGCCAGGCGCGGATCGGCCGCGATGAGCTGGCCAAGCCCCGCGCGCAGGTCGTCGTCGCTATGGAGGAAGTGGGTCATGCTGCCCTTTAGTATTATGCCATTCGTCCGCGCGAAAGCGGGGACCCAGCCGGACCTCTTGACTGGATTCCCGCTTTCGCGGGAATGACCGCCGAGACTTTGGCCCTGTTCCACCAGAATCATGCCACCCGTTTTCCGCTTCGCGCCCTCACCCAATGGCTATCTGCATCTCGGCCATGCGTTGTCCGCGCTGCTGAATGCCGACCTTGCGCGCGAAGGCGGCGGCCGGCTGCTGTTGCGTATCGAGGACATCGACGCCACGCGCTGCCGGCCGGAATACGAGGCGGCGATCTATGAGGATCTCGGCTGGCTCGGTCTCGACTGGGAAAAGCCGGTGCGGCGGCAGTCCGAACACTTCGACGATTATCGCGCCGCGCTCGGCAAGCTCGACGCCATGGGCCTGATTTATCCGAGCTTCGAAAGCCGCGCCGAGATCGCCATGATGGTGGCGGGACGCGAGGCGCGCGGGGCCTGGCCGCGCGATCCCTACGGCGCGCCGCTCTATCCCGGCACGGCAAAAGCGCTGCCGGCCAGCGAACGCACCCGCCGCATGGCGTCGGGCGAGCCCTATGCGTTGCGGCTCGACATGGCGGCGGCCTGCGTGCAGGCGGGCGCGCTGAGCTGGGTGGAATCCGGTGCCGGCCCGAACGGCGAGACCGGCACCATCGCTGCCGATCCCGCCGCCTGGGGCGATGTCATCCTGGCGCGCAAGGACACGCCGGCAAGCTATCACCTCGCCGTCGTGGTGGACGACGCCGCGCAGGGCGTGACCGATGTGGTGCGTGGCCACGATCTCTTTCACGCCACCGGCGTGCATCGCCTGTTGCAGACGCTCATCGGCCTGCCGGCGCCGCGCTATCGCCATCACCGGCTCGTGCTCGACGCCGAGGGCCGCAAATTGTCGAAGTCGACCGCCGCCACCGGCTTGCGCGAACTGCGCGCGCAAGGGCTCACGCCAGCCGACATCCGCCGCCTGATCGGGCTCGCGTGAGCCCCCGGCCCATGGCAAAATGGGCGTTCGGTTCGGGGGAGCGATGGCAAAGCGCAAGCCGCGCGCGACACGCAAGGCGAAATCCGGCTCGCGGCAGCGACAGGCGCCGCGCCGCAAGCGCGCGCCCGTTCCCGCGCCGGAGGCGACCGAAGCCGCGCTCGCCGGCATCGCGCACGACATCCGCACGCCGCTTACCGGCATTCTCGCCCTCGCCGAACTGCTGGCCTCTTCCGATCTCGGCAAGCGCGAGCGCGAATGGGCGCAGGCGATCAAGAGCGGCGCCGAGCATCTCTCCGCCCTGGCGACGCTGATTGTCGATGCGGTCAAGGCCGATGCCTCCGGCCTCACGCTGCGCCACGAGCCGTTTTCGCCGCGCGTGCTCGCGGAGGCCGTGGGCCAGGCACTTGCCGCGCGCGCCGGCAACAAGCAGATCGAAACGAAAACGGCGGTTGCCGACAGTCTGCCGGCCATGGTGTCGGGCGATGCGCTGCGCCTGCGCGCCGCGCTCGAGAACCTCGCCGACAATGCGGTGAAATTCACCCATGCCGGCGGCGTCAGCTTCGCGGTGACCGTCGAGCCGGCCGCGCGCAAGCGCCTGAAGCTCGTGTTCACCTTCACCGACAGCGGCATCGGCATGAGCGCGCGCGAGCTGCGCCAACTATTTCAGCCGTTCGCGCAGGCGAGCGCCGAGATCGCGCGCCGTTACGGCGGCGCCGGGCTCGGGCTCACATTCGTCAAGCGTATCGCCAAGGCCATGGGCGGCGATCTGCAAGTCACGAGCAAGCCGGGCGAAGGCTCGACCTTCCGGATGAGCGTGCTGGTCGAGCGCTACGACACCGGCACGCCGGCTGCGGAGCGCGCGCCCGGCGCGCCGACGCGGTCGCTCGCCCTCCTGTGCGCGGAGGACAATCCGTATGGCCGCGTGGTGATGAACACCATCCTCACCCAGCTCGGCCACCGCGCCGATTTCGTCGAGAGCGGCGAGGCGGTCCTCGCGGCGCTCGCGCGCGGCGGCTACGACGCGGTGCTGATGGACGTCACGCTGCCGGGGCTCGACGGCTTGGAGGCAACCCGCCGCATCCGCACGCTCCCCGGCGTCGCGGGAAAAGTGCCGGTGATCGGCCTCTCCGGTCACGACGAGAGCGGCACCGAGGCGGCCGCCCGCGCCGCCGGCATGGACTTCTATTTCGTGAAGCCGGTCAGCCCAGGGAGGCTGGCGGCGGCGCTGGCGGTGCTTGATGGGCCGGCCTATGATGGCGTGGGTTCTGGGCCATGACCGCGGGCGCCAATAAACCGTTCCGTTTCTCGACCGAGGATGTCCCCGCGCGCGACCGCCTGGCGGTCTGGCGCGAGGTGCTCGGCCGTTATTATTTGCATCTCGATGTCGAGCCGGTGGCCGGCGGACGCGTGCGGGCCACCGCCGAAACGCATCGCTGGTCGACCGCCTCGCTTTACTTCAGCGAGACGACGCCGGTGTATGCGACGCGCACGGCGCAACACGTGCAGGACGACGGCGGCGACTTTCGTCTGCTGCAGGCCGAAGGCGCGCCCTACCGCTTCAGCGCGCGTGGCGTCGACCATCTGGTGCCGCAGGGCGGCGCCGCGTTGTTGTACAATGGCGCCGTCAGCAAGGTCTGCTACCTCGGACCCTGCCGCGTCACCGGCATCCGCATTCGCCGCGACGATCTCAAGCCGCATGTGCGCAATCTCGACGAACGCGCCTTTCGTCCGGTCGAGTCGGGATCGGCCACACTGCGCCTGCTCAACAATTATGTCGCCGTCCTGCGCCGTGAAGGCCCGAGCTCCGATCCGATCCTGGCGGCGCGCGTCGCCAGCCACCTGACCGATCTGGTCGCGCTGGCGCTCGGCGCGACGCGCGACGCCGCCGAACTGGCGCAGGGCCGCGGCTTGCGCGCGGCGCGGCTTGCCGCCATCAAGGCCGACATCGATGCGAATATTTGCGAGCCCGGCCTATCGGTCGAAACGGTCGCCGCCCGCCAGGGTGTCAGCCCGCGCTATGTGCAGGTGCTGTTCGAGAGCGAGGCGCTCACCTTCACGGAATATCTCGTGGCCCGGCGGCTGGCGCGCGCCCACCGGATGCTGATCGATCCCGCCTTCGCCGCGCGCACCATCAGCTCGATCGCGTTCGATGCCGGCTTCGGCGACCTGTCCTATTTTAATCGTACCTTCCGCCGGCTTTATGGCGCCACGCCCTCCGATGTGCGGGCATCCGCCGGCCGCGAGCGGTAGGTTTCGCACCGGTCCTTGCCGGGCTTGTCCGCCTCGCCGCCGGCCGGTCACGGCGTCGCGACGATTTTCATCGCCACGTTATGACGGATGCTGACCAGCAGGGCGTCGTTCGTTTGCCAGAAATATTTGCCGTTGAGCTTCTGGCAGCCGCTCCAGGTGCAGCCGCCAAGCTGGCTGTAGGCACGGCCGACCTGAGCGCGCGTATAGTTCAGCAGCCCTTTTTGGACCGCGAGGCTGAATAGCGCCCAATCCTGCAGGCCGGCTCGGATCATCTTGAGGCGATAGGAGGCGATTGGGCCGTCGATGGCGACGTCCGCCGGCGAGCCGGCCGGTTTCTTGACGCCATCATGATTGCCTGGATAGAGCAGCACGCCGTCGCCGGTCTTGCCGTAGGTCGTGTTGGGTCCCCAGGGGTCCTTCAGATCCCAGTCGGAAACGTCCCACATCAGGAAGCCGGTCGCCTTTTCGTACCACGCGCCCCACTTCATCATTTGCGGCTCCATGCCCAGCAGCGTGTTGGTGGCATAGGTGGGGTAGGGCGCCGCTTGGGCGTTGCTTTCATAGAACCAGAGCTTGATGCCCTTCGCGAATAGCGAGGGCCACTCGGCACGGCCGTAGGGATGATCGGAGCTTTGATCCCACCAGTTATCGTAGCAGGCCAGGCATACGGTAAAGATGCCGAGCGCCGGCGACAGGACGGCCACGTTGCTCTTGCGCGGCGTGGTCGTGTCCATGATGTGCGGTTTCCAGGCCTTGTCGCCGGCCTGCATCCATTTTGAGTTTTTGGCGATGGCCGGATAGGTACTGGGATCCGGTTCGTCCGCGGCATAGACCACCGCTTCATTGAGCCAGCCTTTGTTTTTCAGATGGCTGGCATAGGCCTTGGCGAGGGCTGTGTATTGGGCCTGCGTACAGGTCGCCTCCAGGCCCCAGGAGACACCCGGCGAGAACGGCGTCTCGAGCCGGCCCGTCGGAACCTTGTCGCTCCAATAGCTGCCGTTCATATAGGGCGCGAGCCGTGCGTCGTAGCTTGACCAGTAAGACGCAGTGGGCGGCGAGCAATCCGTTCCGCGGTCGGGAACGAACGATGCCGCGGTGTCGAT
>DASZQT010000363.1:0-16994 GCA_035549515.1 Pseudolabrys sp.
CTGCTCTCGCCATTCGGCGGCACGCCGGCCGACGAGGACAAGGGCCGCGACATGATCGCCGAGCTCAAACCGGACGAGACCGCGCACCGGCTCACGGGCGCGGTGCCTTTCTTGGAGCACCATGCGGAATCGACCGGCAAGGTCGGCGCGGTCGGTTTCTGCTGGGGCGGCGGCATGGTCAACCGGCTCGCCGTGCTGGCGCCCGAATTGAAGGCCGGCGTCGCCTATTACGGCGTGCAGCCGCCGGCCGATCAGGTGAAATCGATCCACGCAGCGCTGCTGTTGCACTACGCGGGGCTCGACCAGCGCGTGAATGCCGGCATTCCCGCCTATGAGGCCGCGTTGAAAGCGGCGCACAAGCGCTTCGAGATTTTTGTCTATCCGAACGTCAACCACGCCTTCAACAACGACACCGGCAACCGTTACGACAAAGCGGCCGCCGGTCTGGCTTGGGGCCGCACCCTCGCATTCCTGAGTGAATATCTCGGCCCGCCGCCGAAAGGCTAAAACCGCGCGGCGGACGGGCGCGAAACTTGTGGTGCGCGCGCGGGCGCCGCGCTAGGATCGGCGCGAGATGGCGGCCATCCAAGACCGCCGGCGGGAGAGGAACATGGCGGACGCAGTCACGGCCCTGATCGGCGCGATCATCATGATCGGCTACATGCTCTTGATCGCGGCCAAGCTCGCGACGCTGCCGCTGTGGATCGTGACCCTAGTCGGACTTGCCCTGATGCTGGCGGCATTCTGGGGCGACGATTGGAAGCCGCTGTTCCGCCGCAGCGGCTAGCGCTTCACCCCGCCAATCGGTTGACCAGCCAATTCGCCGCGCGCAGGAGCCGCGCGTCATCGCCGCGCTCGCCGACCAACTGCACACCGAGCGGCAGATCGCCCTCCCCGCGCAACAGCGGCAGCGACAGCGCGGGCAATCCCGTCAGGCTCCACAGCGAGCAGAACATCGGGCTGCCGGTGGCTTCGCCTTGCGGCGCGACACCCATTGTCGCCGGCGTAATGATGGCATCGTATTCCTTGAAAATCTCGCCGATGCCCGCGCCATAGCGGCGCGCATTATCGCGCGCGGCGAGATAACGCAACGCGCTCGTGCCCTCACCCTCGGCGATGAGATCGCGCAGCACCTGGCTCGAGACCCCCTCGCTGTCGCGGCTGACGATGCGGCCGAGATTATGCGCCATATCGACGGCCATGATGGTGCGCTGATCGTCCCAGGCGGCGGCATAATCGTCGGGCAGGTTCACTTCCTGCGCACTGTCGCCGAGTCCGTCGACAAACTCCTCGAAGCCGGCTTGCGTCGCGGCATCGGCCTTATCCCAGACGGGCGTGCGCACGAAGGCGAAGCGCGGCGGCATCGGCGGCTCCTCGGCCATGACGTCGAGGAAGGCAGCGCTTGCCAGCGCACGCGTGTCGCTGTCTTCCGGATCGTAGCCGGCCAGGACTTGTAGGATGAGCGCGGTGTCGGCGAGCGAGCGCGCGAACAGGCCGACATGGTCGAGCGTTTGCGACAGCATCAGCGCGCGGTGGCGCGAGATGGTGCCGTGCGTCGGCTTGCATCCGTAGACGCCGCAGAACGACGCCGGACGGATGGTCGAGCCGTTGGTCTGCGAGCCGATCGCGAGCGGCACCATGCCGGCCGCCACCGCCGCGGCCGAGCCCGAGGACGAGCCGCCGGGCGTGCGGGCAAGATCGTGCGGATTGCGCGTCGGCCCCGGCTGGTAATAGGCGAATTCGGTGGTCACGGTCTTGCCGATGATCACCGCGCCGGCCTCACGCAGCCGCGCCGCCACGAAACTGTCGCGCATCGGGCGGCGGCCCCTGAGCAGGGGTGAGCCGCATTCGGTGGGATAATCGGCGGTGTCGAAAATGTCCTTGATCGCCACCGGCACGCCGTGCAGCGGCCCGATCGGCATGCCGTTGCGGCGACGCTCGTCGAGCGCGCGCGCCTGCCCCAGCGCCGAGTCGGCATCGAGATGCGCGAAGGCCTGCACGTCGCCGTCGATGGCCGCGATGCGGTCGAGGCAGGCACCGGTATATTCCTCGGCCGAGACATCGCCATTGGCGATGCGCTCGGCCGCCTCGATCGCGGTCAGCGCAATCAGATCGTTTTCCGCCAAACGCTCACCTATAGAATTGATGCGGTAGCCACAGAGCGATGCCCGGGAAGACATAGACCAGCGCCATCGACAAGAAAACCATGAATACGAAAGGCAGCGCGCCGGCGAATATCTCGGTGAGCTTCACATGCGGGGGTGCCACTCCCTTGAGATAATAGGCCGCCATCGCCATCGGCGGCGTGTTGAACGAGGTCTGGATGTTGAGCGCGACCAGGATGCCGAACAGCAAGGGATCGATGTGGAAGTGCTTGAGCAGGGGCAGGAAGATGGGGACGAAGATGATGATGATCTCGGTCCATTCCAGCGGCCACCCCAGCAGGAAGATGATGAACTGGGCGAGGATGAGGAACATCGTCGCCGACAGGTGCATGCTGTCGACCCAATGCTCGATCACCTCGTGGCCGCCCAGATAGGAAAACACCGAGGAGAAGGTCCACGAGCCGATGAACAGGTAGCACACCATGGCCGAGGCGCGCGCGGTCAGGTAGACCGCCTCCTTCAGCCGCTGGAAGGTCAGCGAGCGATAGGCCGCCGCCAGGATCACCGAGCCGAGCGCGCCGACCGCGGCGGCCTCCGACGGCGTCGCCAGCCCGAGGATGATGGCGCCGAGCACCGACAGGATCAAAACCGCCAGCGGAAAGAACGAGGTGAGCAAGGCGACCGAAACGTCGCGGAAGGGTATCGGCTTGTCGAATTCCTTCGGCTTCGGCGCCAGGCTGGGATCGATGATCGCGCGAACGACCACATAGGCGATGTAAAGCCCCGCCAGCATGAAGCCGGGCAGAAAGGCCGCCGAATAGAGCTGCACCACCGACACCGAGGTGGTCGCGCCGTAAAGGATCAGCAGCACGCTGGGCGGGATCATGATGCCGAGGCAGCCGCCGGCGCAGACCACGCCGGCCGCCAGCTTGGTATCGTAGCCGGCGCGCAACATGGCCGGAAAGGCAAGCAGTCCCATCAGCGTCACCACCGCGCCGACAATGCCGGTCGCGGTCGCGAACAGCGCGCAGGTGATCAGCGTCGCCACCGCGAGCGCGCCGGGCACGCGGCGGGCCGCCATCTGGATCGAATAGAACAGCCGATCCAAAATGTTGGCGCGCTCGACCACGTAGCCCATGAACAGGAACAAGGGCACCGCGGTCAGCGTGTCGTTCGACATCACGTCATAGGTATTGGTGACCAGCAGATTGAAAACGCGGTCGCCCATGGCGTAGTAGCCGAAAAACACGCCCATGGCCACGAGCGTGAACGCGATCGGAAATCCCAGCAGCACGATGACGATGAACGACGCAAGCTGGATCATCCCGATTTCGGGATTGGTGAGCATCATTTGCCGGCCCCCACGTGCAGTTCTTCTTCGATACGCCGGCGGTCTTCCGCTTCGGCGAGGATGGCCGACTCCATTTCCTCCACATCATGCAGCCGTTGCGGCCACACGCCGTCGCGCAAGCAGATCACGCAGCGGACGACTTCCGCGAAGCATTGAAACAGCATCAGTGCCGCGGCGATCGGGATCAGCGTCTTGTGCGGATAGACCGGCGCGCCGGTCGGCGCGTAGATGCTCACCTCGTGCATGTGCCAGGACTGCTGGGCGTAGGGGATGCCGTAGATCAGCAGCGCGGTGAAGCCGGGGGTGAGGAAGATAAGATAAAGCACGAGATCGATGCCGGCCTGCACGCGATAGGGCGCCAGCCGGTAGAGCACGTCGCCGCGCACATGGCCGTTGCGCGACAGCGTGTAGGCGCCCGCCATCATGAACAGCGCGCCATACATGAAATAGCTCATGTCGAACGCCCAATCGGTGGGCGCGCGGAACAGATAACGCATGAACACGTCGTAGCTGGTGCCCAGCGTCATGATGACGATGCACCAGCCGAATGCCTTACCGACGCCGGCGCTCAGCCGGTCGATAAACAGCAGGAATTGTTCCACGCAGTCCCCCTCTTCGCCCCCCCAAGGCGCAAACGCGCCGGGGCAGCGAGGCTGCCCCGGCGGACCTGCGAAAGATCGCTCAGACCTTCATCGGGCCGAAGTAGTGCTCCCAGGCCGACTTGTAGTCGGCTTCGTTATTGATGTTGTAGAAGGCGACACGCTTGAAGAACGCCTTCTGGCTCTCGAGCACCTTCTTGATGAACGCGCCCTGGTTGGAGTCGCTCGAAATCTGATCGACCACCTTGTCCCAGGCCGTAAGCTGAGCCTTGAAGATCGATTCCGGCGTGCGCTTGACCACGATCCCCTTCGACTGCAGCGTCTCGAGGTCCTTGGAATACATGTCCCAGGCGTGCCAGATGTTGTCGGAATTGGAGGCCATCGCGGCGAGCTTCAGAATCTGCTGCTGCTCCTTGGCCATGCCGTCCCACTTCTTCTTGTTGTAGACGACTTCGATGGCTTCCGAGGCCTGGTGATAGGAGCCGAGGTAATAGTACTTGGCCACATCCTGCGCGCCGAAGCGCATGTCCGAGGTCGGATTGTTGTATTCGAACGCCTCGATCACGCCCTTTTCCATCGCGGGCAGAATTTCCGGACCCGGGAGTTGCGCGACGCTGGCGCCCATCGCCTGCATGACGTTGGAGGCGAGGCCGACGGTGCGATACTTCAGGCCCTTGAAATCGTCCGGACTTTTCACTTCCTTCTTGAACCAGCCGAGCGGCTGCGTCGGCATGGCGAAGGCGTAGAAGCCCTGCACATCGAGGCCGAGAATCTTCTGCGTCAACTCGTCGTAGAGCGCCTGGCCGCCACCGTAATAGAACCAGCCCATGAAGTTGCTGGCGGTCTGGCCATAGCAGGGGCCGGTGCCGAACAGCGAGGCCGCGCGATGCTTGCCATACCAGTAGGCCGGCACGCTCCAATTGCCGTCGAGCACACCCTGCGAGGTGGCGTCCAGCACCGAGAACGGCTTCACGACGGCGCCGGCATTGAGATAGTCGATCTTCAGACGACCGCCGCCCATCTCGTTGACCTTCTGGGCATAGTTCACGCCGAACTCGTTGAGCGGGTCGGTCGCTCCGAACCCGCTCTGCATTTTCAGCGTCACGGTCTGTGCGCGCGAGACCTGCGGCATGGCGATGGTCGCCACGCCGGCGACCGCGGCCCCGCCGAGAAACTTGCGGCGGGTAGTAGCCGTAGATTGCTTGATTTTGGTCATTGATCGTTCCCTCCCTAAGGGCTTTGTGAATCTTTATTATTTTTCGGAATTTCTCCTGGTCTTTCAATCAGGAGCACCGAACGCTTTGCCCTTAGTCTGTATTTATTTTTGGTCGACGACAAGCCTGAATCTAGCGCGTTCCGTGTATTCCGCGCGGGCGCGGACGCATCGGCTCAGCACGACAAAGGTGAATTGCACAAAACGGCATCAGCCGCCGCGACAGGGAGTCGCGGCGGACCGAGCGCTGTTGCGACGGCTTGAAAACTTAAGCGTGAGAGCCTTCGGGCTCCCAGACTTCGGCGCTGGCGCCGGCGAGCGCGCGCACGCGCTCTTCGTCCTTGGCGAATTCGGCGGCGGAACCGGAATAGACCACCTTGCCGTCGTCGAGAACATAGGCGCGGTCGGCGATTTCGACGGCCGCGCGCACGTTCTGCTCGACCAGCAGCACGGAAATACCCTGCTCGCGCGCCGAGACGATGGTCTTGAATACTTCCTGCACGATCAGCGGCGCCAATCCCTGGCTCGGCTCGTCGAGCAGGATCAGCTTGGGATTGATGAGGAGCGCGCGGGCGATCGCCAGCATTTCCTGCTCGCCGCCCGAGAGCTGACGGCCCTTGTTGGCCTTGCGCTGCGCCAGGCGCGGAAACAGCTCGAAGATACGCGCGATGGTCCACGGCCCCGGCCGCTCGATCGGCACTTTGAGGTTTTCCTCGACCGTCAGGTTCGGGAAAATGCGGCGGCCTTCCGGCACGAAGCCGACGCCGAGCGCGGCAATACGATAGGCCGGCCAGTCGGTGGTCGCGTGGCCGAAGATGCGCACCACGCCCTCGCGCGCATGGGTCAGGCCCATCAGGCTGCGCAGCGTGGTCGACTTGCCGGCGCCGTTGCGGCCCAAGAGCGTGACGATCTCGCCCTCGCGCACTTCCAGGCTGACGCCATGCAGGATGTGGCTCTTGCCGTAAAAGGTGTGGAGGTTCTCGGCCTCGAGCGCGGCGGCGGTCATGCGGCGGCCTTTCCGAGATACGCGGCCTGCACGGCCTCGTTGGCGGCGATCTCCTTCGGCGTGCCTTCCGCCAGCATCTTGCCTTCCGCCAGCACCATGATGCGGTCGGCGAGATGGAACACGACGCGCATGTCGTGCTCGATCAGCACGATCGACAGCTTCTGGTCGCGGTGCAGCTTGCGGATGAGCTGCGTGATGTCATAGGTCTCCTGGTCGCCCATGCCGGCGGTCGGCTCGTCGAGCAGCAGCAGGCGCGGCTTGAGCGCGAGCGCCATCATGATTTCGGTCGAGCGCTGATCGCCATGCGCCAGTTCGCCGACCAGGCGGTCGGCCTTGTCGGCCAGCCCCCCCATGTCCATCAATTCGGTGACGCGCGCGCGGATTTCTTCGTCGGCGTCGCGCGAGAGCCAGGGGCTCAGGCGGAAGCCTGCCGCAACCTCGACCGGAATGCGCAGGTTCTCGCGCACCGACAGTTCCGGAAACACCTCGGTAATCTGGAACGTGCGCGCGATGCCGCGCCACACCCGGCGCGCCGGCAGCAGCGAGGAAATGTCGTCGCCCTCGAACAGGATGCGGCCCGAGGTTTGCGTGAGGAAGCCGCTGATGAGATTGAAGAAGGTGGTCTTGCCGGCGCCGTTCGGGCCGATCACCGCGCGCAATTCGCCGGGCTCCACCGTCATCGACACGCTGTCGACGGCGACCAGGCTGCCGAAATGCTTGGAAACGTTCTCGACTCGCAACAGGCTCATGACGTCACCTTGCGCCGGATGAAGCCGAGCACGCCGCGCGGGAAGAACAGCACCACCAGCACGAAGAACAGGCCGATGAACGACATCCAGTTCTCGGTCTGGCTCGATAGATAATCCTGCAACACGACATAGACCGCGGCGCCGATCAGCGGGCCCCAGAACGAGCGCATGCCGCCCAGAACCGCCATGATCACGAAGTCGCCGGACTGCGTCCAATAGAGCGCGCGCGGATCGACGAAGTTATTGAGCAGCGCGTAGAGCGTGCCGGCGAGGCTGACGAAGCCGCACGAGATCACCCACGACATCCAGATGTGCTGGTCGACCGGGATGCCGAGAAAGCGCGCGCGCCGCTCGTTCTCGCGGATCGCGATCAGCGTGCGTCCGAACGGTGAATGCAGCAGCCAGGCCATCACCGCGAGCGCGAGCGCGAACAGCGCCAGCACCAGGTAATAGAAGGCGTTCGGATTGCCCTGGATGTCGATGGTGGTGAAGCCGAGATGCAGCGGCTGCCGCGTCCAGCCGGTCAGGCCGTCGTCGCCGCCGGTGACCGAATTCCATCGGAAGGCGATGAAGTAGAACACCTGCCCGAAGGCGATGGTGACCATGGCGAAGTAGACGCCGCGCAGCCTGATGATCAGCGGTCCGATGATGGCGGCGGCGATGGTGCCCACGAGCGTGCCGACCACGATGCCGAGGCCGGTGCTGGGCACGACATAGCGGATCATCATGCCGACGCCGTAGGCGCCGAGGCCGAAATAGGCGGCATGGCCGAACGACAGCACGCCGGTGTATCCGAGCAGAAAGTTGAGCGCCATGGCCGCGAGGCCGAGCACGATGACGCGGCTGCCGAGCTCGATATAGCCGCCGACGGCCGGTAGCCAAAAGGGCACGGTGAGCAGCAGCAGCCAGACGACGGCATTCGCCGCCTGCTTGTTGAGATCGAGCCCGTTCATCAGAATCGTCCTTCCTCGCCGAGCAGGCCGCGCGGCCGTACCAAGAGCACCGCCGCCATCATGACGTACATCACCGCTTCGGTCGCGGAGGGGAAGAACACCGTGGTGACACCGGAGGCGACACCGATCAGCAGGCCGCCGAGCAGCGTGCCGGGCAGGCTGCCGAGGCCGCCCACGATGATGGCCACGAAGCTCGGCATGATCAGCGAGGAGCCGATGGTCGGCTGCAGGCCGAGCTGGCCGACCGCCAGCACGCCGGCAAGACCGGCGAGATAGACGCCGAGCCCGAAATTCAAATTGCGCAGGATGCGCACATTGACGCCGAGCACGGAGACGGTTTCGAGATCGAGCGTGCCGGCGCGGATGCGCATGCCGAGCCGCGTGCGGCCGAGGATCAGGAACAATCCGATGACCGCGACCGCGACCACCAGCACCATGAACAGGCGATAGCCGGTGAGGAAGAAGTAGTCGCTCGACAGCGGCGTCACCAGCCAGCCCGGCACCTGGAACGGCAGGCTTTGCGCGCCCCAGATGAAACGCGTGCCGTCCTCGAAGATGAAGGCAAGCCCGAATGTGAGCAGCAGGCTGTAGAGCGGATCGCGGCCATAGACGCGGCGGATCAAGAGCCGCTCGACGATCAGTCCGAGGATGGCGGTGAGCAGCGGCGAGACGACCAGCGCCCCCCAGAAGCCGATATAGGGGATCAGCATGTAGGCGAGATAGCCGCCGATCGCCAGGAAGCCGCCATGCGCGAAATTGATCACGCCCGACAGATTGAGGATGAGCGATAGTCCGAGCGCCATCAGCGCATAGAATGCGCCGACGATCAGACCGTTGAAGATGTTGAAGAGGACGACCTGTGTCATGCCTGCGCTATGCCATGGGCCTCGCGGGGCGACCGGCAGGACCCCACGTACCCGGCCAAGAACTCACGAAACCGTTGTCGAGTAAAGCCCCACCCCGCTCGAAGCCCCGGACGCCGCGGACAAACGCGGCGTCCGGTCTTGGCGAATGATCAGGCCGGCCAAGTCATCTTGCAGCCGGTCTCTTCGAGCGTGCCGGCCACCGACGGACCCTTGACGACCTCGTCGACCACGAACAGGTCTTCCGGATCGTCCGCGCCCTTCGACTGGGCATGACCGACAAAGAGATCCGGGATGAGCTGGCCCTGGCCGGCGCGGAAGAACGGCGCGTCGGGCATGAGGGCCACTTCCGGCGGCAGTTTGAAGTCCTGCATCGCTTTGGCCATCTTGACGGCGTCGAGCGACTTGGCCTGCGCCGCCGCGAGCGCGCAGGTGTGGATCGCCGCGAAGCCGAACCAGGTGCGCGCGGTCGGGACGTGGCCGCCGCTCGCTTTGCGGATTTCGGAAACGAACTCCGCCACATGCGGCACGTTCGGCTGCTTCCAATACCACTCGAACACCCAGGTGCCGATGCGCGCCTCAGGCGGCAGTCCGAGCAGCACTTCCAGTTCCTGCTGCGCGCCGGCCAGGTGGAATTTCTTGTTGAGGCCGAACTGCACCGCCTGCTTGAGCGCGTTGACCGCGTCGTCGCCGGCCTGCAGGAAGATGATGACGTCCGGGTTCGCCGCCTGCGCCTTGATCAGATAGGACGAGAAGTCGGTGGTGCCGAGCGGCGTCAGGTCGCCGCCGACCTTGGTGCCGCCGAGCTTGGCCGCGGCCTTTTCCAGACCCGCCTGCAGCGTGTGGCCGAAGGCGTAGTCCGGCGTCAGATAGTACCACTTCTTGCCCGCCTTCTTGATCAGCGTGCCAGCCACCGCATTGGCTTCCATCTGCGTCGTGTTGCAGATGCGGAAGACGTTCCAGTGGCAGTTCGAGCCGGTGACCGAGTCGGTGTGGCCGCCCGGCACGACGTGGAAGACTTTCTTTTCGAAAGCAACGTTGGCGATCGCCTGCGCCAGCGCCGAGTTGATGTTGCCGACCAGGAAGTTGACCTTGTCGCGATCGATCAGCTTGCGCGCCTTCTGCACCGCGGTGCCGGCATCGCCGGAGGTCGAATCCTCGACCAAGAGCTCGACCTTGCGGCCGAGAATGCCGCCCTTGGCATTGATCTGTTCGAGCGCATGCTTGGCGCCGATCAGCTCGTTCTTGCCGAGCGCGGCGTAGGTTCCGGTGAGCGGATTGTCGAGGCCGATCTTCACCACATCGTCGGCGCGCGCGGTGATCACGAACGGCGAGGCGAGCTGCGCAACGCCGGCGAGCGCCGCGGTCTTGATGACCGTTCGACGGTTGACTCCTGTCGTGAGAATTCGGTCGTTCATTCTGGTATCCTCCCAAGGACGTTGGCAGTAGTTCTGCCGTTCTCGTCAGAACCGCTGCGCCGACTTTGACCTGCGTCGCCGTCGACGTGCGGTGTATCGTGTTGCGGGCACACTAGTGTGTGACGCCGATGTGGCGCAAGGCTTACGCAATTCCTCGGCGAAAAAATTACAGCGACGAACCGCGATCTAGATTGCAATAGCCGATGAAACTTGCGGCACGCCTTGCCCACGACGCGCATCGACTTTCGTCTTACGGCACGCGGTAAGCACATGAGCGAACAACGATCGCCTGATCGATGGCGGACACCGTTCGCGTGATTCAAGCGGAATCGATGCGGCCGCACGCGTCGGTAACCAGTCCTTTCGTGCGCCGGGCGCAATATCGCGGTCCCGCAGCGCAACGATAGCGACTTAGCCTTTCGGCTAGGCTAAGTGTTTAATTCAATGAAGATACGTATTTTTTCGTATCCTATCGTTGGCGAATCGGTGACGTGCGCCATGATCGCGCACACGCGAACGCCACCCAGCCCGCCGCCGCGCGGCCACGCCACGCCCACGCCATTTTTCTGCGCGGCCTATGCGACCGCCATAACAGGAGACCGCCCGTGCAAGGCATGATGTCGACGCTCGCCACCGTGTGGCGGATTGCCGTTCCCTATTTTCGTTCCGAGGACCGTTGGCCCGGCCGCATTCTCTTGGCGGCGGTGGTCGCCATCGAGCTTGCCATCGTGGGCATCAACGTCCTGCTCAATCAATGGAACGCGCGTTTCTATAATGCGCTGCAGGACCGCAATTGGAGTTCCTTCACCTACGAGCTCGGTTATTTCTGCGTGCTCGCCACGATCTTCATCGTGCTCGCGGTCTACCAGCTCTATCTGAACCAATGGCTGCAGATCCGCTGGCGGCGCTGGATGACACGCCACTATCTCGACCACTGGCTGACCGGCGCCAACCACTACCGCATGCAGCTCTTGGGCGACGCCGCCGACAACCCCGACCAGCGCATCGCGGAAGACATCAAGCAGTTCATCGACGGCGGCACCAATGGCGTTGGGATATTGCCCATTGGATTGGGGTTGCTGAACTCGGTGGTGACGCTCGCCTCGTTCAGCGTCATCCTGTGGACGCTCTCGGCGACGGCGCCCTTGCATTTGTTCGGCGCGACCTGGTCGATCCCCGGTTATCTGTTCTGGGCCGCGTTGATTTACGCGATCGCCGGCACCGCCCTCACCCACCTGGTCGGCCGGCCGCTGGTCGCGTTGAATTTCCAACAGCAGCGCTACGAGGCCGATTTCCGATTCAACCTGGTGCGCGTGCGCGAAAACTCGGAGCAAGTCGCGTTGCTCGAAGGCGAGGCGGCCGAGCGCGATCAATTGCTCGACCGATTCGGCCGGCTGGTGGGCAACTGGATGGCGATCATGTCGCGCACCAAGCGGCTGACCTTCCTCACCGCCGGCTATGGGCAGATCGCCTCGGTGTTTCCGATCGTCGTGATCAGCCCGGCCTATTTCGCCGGCGTGGTGCAGTTGGGCGGCCTGACGCAAACCGCCTCGGCCTTCGGCAGCGTGCAAGGCGCGCTGTCGTTTTTCGTCGATACCTATCGCCGGCTGGCAGAGTGGCGCGCCGTGATCGAGCGACTGGAAGGCTTCGACCGTTCGGTCGCCGCCGCGCGCGCGGTGGCGGAGGCGCCGCCCATCGTTGAACTCGCGCCCAACGAGGCCAATGCGGTGCGCTTCGACGAACTGGCGGTGCGGCTGCCCAATGGCGTGCCGCTGGTGAGCGCCAACGAGGTCGCCATCGGTCCGGGCGAGCATGTGCTGGTGAGCGGGCCGTCCGGCGCCGGCAAATCGACTCTATTCCGCGCGCTTGCCGGGGTCTGGCCGTTCGGACACGGCACGATTCGGCTGCCGAAGGACGCCAAGGTGATGATCCTGCCGCAGCGGCCTTATTTCCCGATCGCGCCGCTGGCGGCCGCCGTGGCCTATCCGGGCGAGCCGGGCGTGGCCGAGCCGGCGCGTGTCGCCGAGTTGATCGCGGCGGTCGGGCTACCGGGCCTGAGCACGCGGCTCGATGAGGAGGCGCATTGGAATCGCATGCTCTCGCTCGGCGAACAGCAGCGGCTGGGCATCGCGCGCGCGCTCTTGCATGCGCCGGATTATCTGTTCCTCGACGAGGCCACCGCCTCGCTCGACGAGCCATCGGAGGCGGCGCTCTATCGGCTGATCGCGGAGCGGCTACCCAAGGCGACCGTGGTCTCGATCGGTCACCGCGCGACGCTCGCGGCCTTCCACCGCCGGCGGCTCGCCTTCGTGCGCGAGGGCGACCGCTTCGTCCTGCGCGAGGGCAGCCTGGTGCCGGCGGAGTAGCCGGCCCCCTTCCCCTCCCTCCAAACGCAGAGCGGCGGCCGTTGCCGGCCGCCGCCTTGTAGCAGATCAGGTATCGCCGCTTACTTCAGGCCAGCCACCGAGGTGTCGACCGACAGCTTGGCGAAGAAGGTCGAGCCGCACCAGTTGGAGCCGAGAGCAGCCGGGGGGCCCGCATGGGGGTCGCCGGTGATGGTGAAGCACTCGGTCTTCGAGAGGTCGGTGTCGGAGTAGCGCAGATCGAGGGTGAAGGCCTTCCAGGTGAAGCCGATGCCCACGTTCCAGGTGTTGTAGTCGGGCAGATCGACGGCCGGAACGAACACGCCCGGGATCCGGTCGGTCGTGCCCAGCCACTGACGGCCGAACTCGCCCGACACGTAAGCGCCGATGCCGGCGGGCAGCATGCTCGCGGGCGCGGTCAGCTTCAGGGTGGCCGACGCGTAGGTGCCTTCGGCGCCCGTCGCGAGGTAGCTCGGCGTGTAGTAGAAGTTGCCGCCGACCGCGATGATGTCGTTAACGGTCCAGGTGCCCTTGCCGTAGATTTCGTAGAAGCTGGCATCGGCAATGGCCGCCGTCACCGCCGGAGCGCCGGTCCACCACTCGGTGTAGCGAGATTCGCCACCCGGATAGTAATAGTACCAGACACCGACATCGAGGGCGACCGGGCCGAAGGTCGGGCGCACGCCGCCGTAGAAGTCGATTTCGGCCGCAGCGTCGTTCGGGAACTTGATGCTCTCACCCGAGAGACCGGCATAGAGCTGCAGGTTGGGGTTGATGTTGTAGCGCGGTTCGAAATAGGCCGCGACCGACGGCTTGTGCGCCGACTGCGTGATGCCGCGCCACATATAATCCGTCATGATGGCGCCACCGAACGCGATATCGAACGGCGACGGCGCAACCACCGGTGCGGGAGCCGCCTTCACCGGCATATCCGCCGCAAACGCCGGCGCAGCCGAAGCTGCGAGCGCCGCGACAACTGACAAAATAATCTTCTTCATTGAGCCTGCCCCTTTTTCACGGTTCGATCGACTTTGAGCCGACATGTATTGCCCGTCACAATTGCGCACCAAAACCAAGTTCCCCGGCTCCGATCGACCCCACGCAACAGGACGCGCTATAGGTACGAATTTACATATGGGATAGTACTAACCGGCAAGGTGAAAAGCTCAGCAATTGATGCCTTTTTGGGCAATTAAGGCAGTCATCGACAAGAACCGTCACATGTGTGGCATCATTGTCACAATTTTATATGCATGCACATACCGGCGGCTTTTGAACCGCGAAGGACCGCTGGTAGCGCGCTGGCGAAACGAAAACAGCCTGCGAGGTGAGTCGCAGGCTGCGCCAGGCCCGATTCGGCCGCTGGAGCGGCGGGCCGCCTTCAGGCGGCGGCCGCCTTCTTGCGGTTGGCGGCGAGCAATTCGTCGACCAGCGCGACCCCGGCATCGATGGCCGGGTGGCTCAGCCCCTTCTGGCGGGCGATGAGCTGTACCAACTTGTCGGCCCGCTCGATGTTGGGCGCGCCGTTATAGAGCGCGCGGGCCGCCGAGGCGGGCCGCGACAGGCTCTCGGCCGCGGCGGCGTATTTCTCGAACGGCACCAGGTCGGCGGGCGCCGCGCCCAGCTTCACGCAGAGGTCGAACACGAAATTATAGACCGAGCGCGACTCCTCGAGGTTTGTATGCACGGCCTCCTTGGCGGTGCGCATGCCGTCCTTGGTGATGCAGCGGTAGTTGCCGGCGAGCAGCATCGACCACTTGGCGAGCGGCACGAAGATCGAATCGTGCACGCGCAGCTTCACCGGCAGCTCGATCTTGCCCTCGGGCGCGTCGTAGCGCACCGCGTCGATGTCCTTCTCGAGCGCGCGCAGAATCGCGGTGTGCATGTCGTTGTCGAACTTCGCCACCTTGAAGTTGGTCGGCAGCGTGACCAGGAGCTCGTTGGCCTTGCCGTCGGGCGGGCGGATCGCCTGCGGATCGGGGCTGCACAGCGTGAGCAGGCCGGGCTCGAAATTGTCCCACACGGTCGGGTCGGTATAGGCCGGCTTGAGCGCCTCGTAATCGAGGCCGGGGATGCGCTTGATGTAGGGCAGCGGCGGCATGTTCATGATCGACATGCAGGGCACCTTCGACTTTGCCACCGCGTCGAGCAGTTCGCGCACGCCGGGAGAGCGGTATTGCGGCTCCTGCATCGCGAGCCCGACCAGGTCGTAATCGCCCGGGTTGACGCCGGCGGCGCCGCCCGCCGTCACCTTGCCCGGCAGCTTGCGCGAGTCGATCTCGACCGGGTCCTTGCGGCCGCGCACCGGCAGGCGCACGCGGAAGCCCTCGGCATTGATCAGATCGGCTTCCGCCGGCAGGCAGACGAGATGCACGGAATGGCCGCCGAACAAAATCTTGGAGGCGAGCAACGATCCATAGGACGCGCCCATGATGAGGATTTTGTAGGTCGCTGGCATGGTCGCCGCTCCTTATTTTTGGTGGGTCAAATGTCGCGAGTACGTCGGCGCGGAACCGTCCGTCTCATCGCGTGCAATCTATTCTTCGCACACTTGCGATGCAATCGGGCCGGGCGCGGGACGATCATATGCAGATGTTTGATTATGTTTTGCGTTAAAGCAATTTCGATTGCGCGCTTACCCTCTCCCCTCGGGGGGAGAGGGAATGCGAGATCGCGGCGCGCGCATCGTCTCTCACCGATTCAAACTTCAAACAGGCATGCGTCATCGCCCGTATTCTTGAGCGGCCCCGGGCAGGCCGTCGTTTGAATTCCTTCTCCGCCGCGCTGCGCAAGAAGCGAGGGCGCGCGGGACGCCAGGGGTCAAAACAGACCCACGGACCCCGATGCCTCGCAGCATCGAGGCATGCTGAAGTCCGAATAACCGCAAGTCCGCCCAACCCATGGCGTCCCGCGCGCGGTGTTTATAGGCTTGCTCCGTGCCGCCCCCGGTGGACATCCCATTTCAGGCAACCATCCTCTCCTTTCGGATTGTAGGCCGCCTGTCCACCGCTTCGGGCCCAGGTCGGGTCAGGCCTGCCTGTGACCGGCTGCCTGCCCCGCCATCACGTGACCCAGCGACATGCGGCTGGCACGCCGGGACGGCGCGGCTTGGACCGCCGGGAGGGGAAACTACGCCGCATCTCCGACGCCCCCGCCCGGCCACCGCTCCCCGCCCCGCGTCTGGAGACGCTGATCAGACACCCCTCGCTACAAGGGGCGGGATGGAAGTGAATATAGTCCTGTCAACAAGACAGGTCAATAATCCTAGGATAAATAACTGCACGGAACGTTGCGCCTTCTACGCGAACCGGATAGCCTTTCGCGCGCGCTGCGCGATCCCCTTCAGGCGTTCCCCTTCAGGCGTTCCCCTTCAGGCATTGGGTGGAGGACCTCTTGTCAAAACTCGGCAGAACCGTCGCGGCCTGCGCCGCAGCGGCGGCCGCGCTTTTCGCTGCATCGCTCGTCTCTTCAGAACTCGCGGCAGCGCAATTCAAACAGCGAGGCAACAAGCCGGCGGGCAGCGGCCACAAGGCCGGGGGCTTCACGTTCGACTAATGCCGTTGTGGCGAACCTTGTTATCGGCGTTGCATCTTGGGCTGGCGAAATAGCGTCTTATGCAATCTGGGGGCGTCTTCTCGCAATCTGGGTCAGGGAGAAACAATTGTCATACCTTGCCAAAAACGTCGCGGCCTGCACCGCGGCGGCTGCGATGTTTTTCGGTGCGTCCCTCATCTCGTCACAGCCGGCATCGGCACAGTTCAAGCAACAGGGTAGCAAGCTGGTCGGCAGCGGCGCGGACGGCCCTGCTCAGCAAGGGTCGTCGCTCGCGCTGTCGCGCGACGGCAATACGGCGCTGATCGGCGCGCCGTTCGACCACTGGGGAGGTGCCGCGAAGTCCAGCGGCGCGGCATGGATCTTCACGCGCAGCAATGGCGCCTGGGCTCAGCAAGGCTCCAAGCTCGTCGGCGTCGGCATGGCCAACAGCGGCGCATTCCAGGGATCGGGCGTCGCACTCTCGGCTAACGGCGATACCGCCATTGTCGGCGCGCCGGCGGACGGCCACGGCTCGGCACGCGTTTTCATCCGCAGCAACGGGGTTTGGAAACAGCAAGGCGGCAAGCTGGTCGGCACTGGCGCGGCCGCCGGCGGCGCAAACCAGGGCAGTTCGGTCGCGCTGTCGGCCGATGGCAACACGGCGCTCATCGGCGGGCCCGAGGACAATCATAGCGCTGGCGCGGTGTGGGTCTTCACGCGCAGCAACGGCGTGTGGAAGCAGCAAGGCCATAAGCTGGTCGGCACCGGTGCGGTGCGCGTGACCAGCCAACTCGGATCGCACCAAGGCGCCGCGGTCGCACTGTCGGCCGACGGCAACAC
>DASZQT010000364.1:0-2471 GCA_035549515.1 Pseudolabrys sp.
AGTCGTAGTCGGCGCGATTGCCGCGCACATAGGCCATCACGTTGACCGATGACGAGCCGCCGATGACCTTGCCGCGCGCACATTCGATGCTGCGGCCTTCCATGGTCGGCTCGACTTCGGTGAAATACATCCAGTCGTGCAGGCGGTTCGGAAAAATCTTGCCGATACCGAGCGGAATGTGAATCCACGGATCGCGGTCCCAGCCGCCGGCCTCCAGCAGCAGGACCGTGGATTTGCCGTCTTCCGTCAGGCGGTTGGCGAGCACGCAGCCGGCGGAGCCTGCGCCGACGATGATGTAGTCGTAGCTGTCCACGTCAGTCCCCGGCCTCACGGCGCCTTCGCCGATTTGGCAAACGTGCCGAGCCGCGCCGGTTCGCGCAACAACGGTTCCCGGTCACTTCGACAGCGGCAGGCCAATCGACATCAACGGCTTGCCGAGTTTCACCACGCCGTCGAAGCCGTGGATGTTGTCGAGCCACACCTTGTCAGGCAGGTTCGGCGGCGAGAAGTGCGTCAACACTACCATCTTCACGCCGGCGGCCTGCGCGATGGGGCCGATGTCTTCCGTCGGCGTGTGCGCCCTCAAGAGATGGCCGAGCTTGGCCTCCTGGTCGGGCGAACGCTTGGCCGGAAACAGGTTGATCGCCCAGTTTTTGTCGAGCACCTCGTGCACGAGAATATCGGAGCCCTTGGCCAGTGCGATGAGGTTGTCGTTCTTGTTGGTATCGCCCGAGATGGTCACCGAGCCGTCGGCGGTGTCGAAGCGATAGGCGAAGGCCGGGAACATGGGCCGGTGATCGACAAGCGTCGCCGTTACCGTGACGTTCTCGTCCTTGTAGACGAGGATCGGCTTCATCGGCGGGGT
Source organism: Pseudolabrys sp. (assembly GCA_035549515.1). Taxonomy (GTDB): domain Bacteria; phylum Pseudomonadota; class Alphaproteobacteria; order Rhizobiales; family Xanthobacteraceae; genus Pseudolabrys. The sequence continues at coordinate 866 of DASZQT010000364.1, forward strand.
GACATTGTCCGGCGAGGCATTGAGTTCCGCCGGGATCGCGATGTCGTGCGGCTGGATATAGGTCTGCGGCGGTGGCATGCCGCTGTCGATCATGTTGTCGTTGATGTCGCTGGCGAAGGCGCGCCACAACATTTGCGTCATATCGACCGTGCCCGGGGCCAGGTTGTCGGGGTTGACCAGACTTCCGGGCTTCGCCTTGGAATGCGCGAGGTCCTTGATACTGCGGCCGGGGCCATAGATCTGCACCGGCGTCTTGCGCAGGGTCAGCCCGTCGGACGCGCCGAACAGGAGAAGCCGCGGGTAATCGACGACGTGGTCGGCATGCATGTGCGTGATGAAACCCGCGCGCATGGTTTGCAGAGCCGCCATTTCCGGCTTGCCAAGCGGCGCGCCGAGGCCGGCCTGAAAGTAACGATCCTCCCAGCCATGGCCGAAATCGATGACGTAGACGCTGCCGTGGATCGATAGCGCGGTCGATGTTCCGCCAACCGGCAGCCCGCGCCAGGAGGTGCGGCCCGCCGCCGTTCCCAAAATCACGACGCGGGTTGGACTTTGCGGGGTGGTGGCGGTTTCGCCGGCCCTTGCGAGGCCGGTCGATGGGCCGAGCAGCAGACATGCGCCCAAAAGGGCGAGCATCAGGCGTGCCTTCACGTGCATTCCTCCCCGCGGTGATTATTTTAATTCGACACATCTGACGAATATTTGACGATCAAGTCAATCACATTCACAATAGGCGGGAGCGGTCGGGGCGCCGATACGCTAGCGTGAGGCGCAAGGCCTCGTGGCCGATGGTAGCCGGACGAAGAAAGCCCAAAAGGGCTCAAGGGGAGCAGAAACGATGACGGAGCGGGTCCGCTTTCCGATTCATGGCGTGACGTATCACTCGGCGGACGAAACCGCCGCCTATAACGCCGCAGGCGCCTGGATTTGGTCGACGTTCGGAGATGCGTTACGGGACGCGGCGCGCGAACAACCGGACAAGACCTACATTATTGCCGATGACGGTACGCTGACCTTTGGTCAACTCGACGCGCTGTCGGAATCCGTCGCCGCCTCGCTGCTGGAGCTTGGGCTGGCGCCAGGCGACCGCGCCATTTTCCAAGTCGGCACCGTGAAAGAGCTGGTGGTGGCGCTGTTCGGCTGCTTCAAGGCCGGTGTGCTGCCGGTTTGCACCCTGCCGCAATATCGCGAGATCGAAATCGGCCAGCTCGCGGCGCTGTCGGGCGCCAAAGCCTATTTCGTGCAGGCGGATTTTTCGCCCGGCTTCGACCTCGCGGGCTTCGCGCGCAAGATGATGGCGCAATGTCCGGCGCTCGAAAAGCTGATCGTCGTGCGCGGGCCGGCGCAGGCCGGCGAATTCGAACTGGACGCGCTCGCAAGCGAATATACGTCCGCCGAAGCGCGCCGACGCACCAAAGACGCCGATCCGCTTCCAGGCGATGCCGCCATGCTGCAACTGTCGGGCGGGTCGACCGGCGTGCCGAAGATCATCCCGCGCATGCATGCCGAGTATCTCGGCTCCTGCGCGTCGTGGAGCGCCCGCCATAAGCTCGGGCCGGACGACGTCTGTTTGTGGGCGCTGCCACTCATCCATAATGCCGGCATG
>DASZQT010000365.1:0-12232 GCA_035549515.1 Pseudolabrys sp.
AGGAAGCCGGCGATCGAAGCGGCATAGCCGGCGTTCTGCTCGTGCCGGAACGACAGCACGCGGATGCCGGCGGCCTGCGCCATGCGCCCGAAATCGGTGATCGGGATGCCGGGCACGCCATAGATCGTTTCGACGCCGTTGAGCTTGAGCGCGTCGATCAGGAGATTGAAGCCGTCGGTCAGTTCCGGCGCGGCTTCCGGCGGCGCGGTTTCGACTTTCTTGGCGGCAGCCTCACTCATAAACGTCTCCCCTATGTCGCTTTGTTTGGACCTTCAGTCCAGATAATCGGCATATTTCGCGACGTGGTCGGCCAGGCCGAGCGCGTGGTCGCGCACGAGGTCCTCGGCGCGCTCGGTCGCGCGCGCCTCGAGTGCTTCGATGATCGCCATGTGGTCCTTGATCGAGCGGTCCGCGCGATCCTTCTCGCCGATGGTGGTGCGGCGGATCATGCGCATATGCGTGAACAGGTTGGCCGCCAGATCAATCAGCACCTGGTTCTTGCTGAGCTTGATGATGCTCTGGTGGAATTCGATATTGGTGTCGGAATATTCGTCGAGATGGGCGCGCAGCTTGCCGTCGATGAAGGCGGCGAACATCTTGCGCAGGCCCGCGATCTCCTCGTCGCTGGCGACCTTGGTGATCAGCCGCGCCGCCATGCTCTCGAGCGCCGCCCAGGCGGTGATCATCTCGATCACCTCGGCCTTGGTTTTGCGCACCACATAGATGCCGCGTCGCGGCACCGAGCGCACGAAGCCCTCGCTCTCGAGCTGCGCCATGGCCTCGCGCACCGGCGTGCGGCTGATGCCGAAGTCCTGCGCCAGCTTGCGCTCGTCGAGCCTGATGTCGTCGCGGCTGCGGTAGACGTCCATGGCCACGATCGCGTTTTTCAGGGCGGTGTAGGCCTTGTGCTTGAAGCTCGGCGTGGTGTCGATCGGCGCCAGCGCCGGCTGTACGGCGAGCGAGGCGCGGACCATGCTGGGCCCGCGGCTGCTCGTGGCGATCCGGGTGGACTTGTGATCTCGGCTCTTCATGTCTGGTATACAATATTCCAGTCGCGACGGTCCACGCAACGCCCCCGCATCAATTTCGCGGCGCCAAACGCGATTTTTGCAGTGCGACAAGCCCCCACGCCCGGTGCAGGGCCGGTCCATGCCCCCAATGCGGACCGGCGCCGGAGCGTCGCCGCAAAGAAACCGCGCCGGCGATCGAACAAAAATTCGCCGGCGCTAACAGCATCCTGGCTCTCGCGAACGGTTATTCGGCCGGTCGCGGAGTGCCGGTCGCGCCGCGCAACCGGGTGTAGAGACCCTGGATGATCGGCCAGAACAGCGCGATCAGGCCGAGGCCCATGATGGTGCTGACCAGCCCGTTCGACCAGAACACGCCGAAGCCGCCTTGCGAGGCGAGCAGCGACTGGCGGAACGACTCTTCCGCCTTGTCGCCGAGCACGATGGCCAAAACCATCGGCGCCAGCGGGTAATTGGTCTTCTTCATGAAATAGCCCGCGATGCCGAAGACGAGCATCATGACGACATCGAACGTGCTGTTGTGCACGGTGTAGGCGCCGATGGCGCAGAACACCAAAATGATCGGGGCGATCACGCTGAACGGGATGCGCAGGATGGCGGCGAACAGTGGCACGCAGGTCAGCACGATCAAGAGGCCGACGACGTTGCCCATGTACATCGAGGCGATCAGGCCCCAGACGAAGTCCTTCTGCTCGGTGAACAAGAGCGGCCCGGGCTGCAGGCCCCAGATCAGCAGACCGCCGAGCAGCACCGCCGCGGTCGGCGAGCCGGGCACGCCGAGCGAGATCATCGGCAACAGCGCGGAGGTGCCGGCGGCGTGCGCGGCGGTCTCCGGGGCCACCACACCTTCGATCTGGCCGGTGCCGAACTTGTGGCCGTTCTTGGAAATGCGTTTGGCGATGCCGTAGCTCATGAATGAGGCCGGCGTCGCGCCGGCCGGGCTGATGCCCATCCAGCAGCCGATGATGCAGGAGCGCAGCGACACCATCCAATAGCGCGGCAGTTCCGCCCAGGTACGCAACACCACCTTGAGATCGATCTTGGCTGACTTGCCGCGGAAGCTCAGACCCTCCTCCATGGTGAGCAGGATTTCGCCGATGCCGAACAGGCCGATGACGGCGATCAGGAAGTCGAAACCGTTGAGCATTTCCGGGAAGCCGAAAGTCAGGCGAAGTTGGCCGGTCATCTGGTCGAGGCCGACGGCGCCGAGCGCGAAGCCCAGCATCATCGAAGCCACGGTCTTGAACGGCGGCTCCTTGGACAGGCCGACGAAGCTGCAGAAGGCCAGGAAGTAGACCGAGAATATTTCGGGCGGCCCGAATTGCAGCGCGAAGCTCGCGACCAGCGGTGCCACCAGCGTGATCATGATGACCGCGAACAGCGCGCCCACGAAGGACGAGGTAAAGGCCGCCGTCAGCGCCTCGCCGGCGCGGCCCTGCTGCGCCATCGGATAGCCGTCAAACGTCGTGGCCACCGACCATGGTTCGCCCGGTATGTTGAACAGCACCGAGGTAATGGCGCCGCCGAACAGTGCGCCCCAATAGATGCAGGACAGCATGATGATCGCCGAGGTCGGCGACATCGAGAAGGTCAGGGGCAGCAGGATGGCCACGCCGTTGGCGCCGCCCAGGCCCGGCAGCACGCCGACGATGACGCCGAGCACGATGCCGACCACCATCAGGAGCAGGTTGAACGGCTGCGCCACCACCGCGAAGCCATGAAAAAGATTGCCGATGTCTTCAAGCATTGTTGGCTATTCCCCGCGCCGCCGGACAAGGTTGCAACCGGCAGCCGCTCTTGACCCGTTCTTGTGCACGGTCGGCGCGGAGAAAAGTTGCCCGCGCCGATCGGATCATTGCGTCAGTAGCCCAGCATGCTCTCGAGCGGCCCCTTCGGGAGCGGCACGAGAAACCAGATTTCGAAAGTAAGGAAGGTGAGGACGGGCATCCCGACCGCGATCGGAATGACGATCGTCCAGGGATACCGGCCCAGCCATTTCATGAACAGCGCGATCAGCAGCGCCGACGCCACGTAGATGCCGATATAGGGCACCAGCGCGACATAGACCGCGGTCGGCACCACCACCACCGTGACCTGCCGAAGCTGCGACCATGACGCGAACAACTCGCCATCGTGCTCGCTCATGAAGATGCGCGCGAGATTGACGGCGGACGAGATCACGATGATCACGCCGCAGTAGAATGGAAAGAATCCCGCCCGTGGGCCGTCTGCACCCCAGCCGATGCCGACCTGCAGGGAGCCAAAGATGGAGACCAGGCCGATCGCGGCGATCGCGAGCGCGACCCCGATTTCGACGCTCCGGTGGGACGGACCCGCCCCACCGGTTTCTTCGATGCCTTCGCTCATTGAGGTCCTCGAATGTCCGCAGTTGAACCCAAGAGCCGCAGGATTACTTCTTGGCCATGAAGCCGGCCGAGGTCATCAGGCCTTCATGCAGCTTCTCGGCATCGGCCACCCATTTGGCGTAGGCGTCGCCGGTCATGAAGGTCTGATTGAAGGCGCCATCGCTCATGAGCTTCTTCCACTCGGGAGTCTCGCGCACCTTCTTGAACAGGTCGACGTAATAGGCGACCACATCCGGTTTGACGCCGGGCGGCATGAAGTAGCCGCGCAGCATCAGGTATTCGACGTCGAGGCCGGCCGATTTGCAGGTCGGGATCGAGTCCCAGGCCAGATCGCCGGCGATCTTGTCGTGGTAGTCGAGCTTCTTGGCGTCGAACACGCAGAGCGGACGCAGCTTGCCGGCGCGCCAATGCGCCACCGCCTCGATCGGATTGTTGACGGTCGAATCGACGTGCTTGCCGACGAGCTGCACGGCGACCGCTCCGCCGCCCTTATACGGGATGTAGGTCATCTTCTTGCCCGTCGCCTTCTCGATCGCGACGGTGATGATCTGGTCTTCCTGCTTGGAGCCGGTGCCGCCCATCTTGAAAGTGTTGTCGGGCTTGGACTTGATCGCGGCGATGTAGTCCTGCGCGGTCTTGTAGGGCGTGTCGGCGTTCACCCAGAGCACGAATTCGTCGAGCGCCATCATGGCGACCGGCGTCAGGTCCTTCCAGCTGAACGGAATGCCGGTGGCCATCGGCGTGGTGAACAGGTTCGACAAAGTGATGATCAGCTTGTGATCGTCGCCCTTCGAGCCCTTCACGTCGAGGAAGCCTTCGCCGCCGGCGCCGCCGGACTTGTTGATCACCACCACCGACTGTTTCGACAAGTTGTGCTTGGTGATGATGCCTTGCATGGCACGCGCCATCTGGTCGGCACCGCCGCCCGTGCCGGCCGGCACGATGATCTCGATGGGGTGGCTCGGCTCCCAGGCCTTGGCCGGGGCCGACGTCAGCGCAAGCACGCCGCCCAGACAGGCAGCGCCGAGCGCGAGAGTCTTAATCGCGGTTTTCATAAATCCTCCCTTGCTGGGTTTTCCTCCGCCCACCGATCTTACAATGTCGGCTTGAGCTTTCGGACTCGGCTGTATGAAAGAACCGCAGCCGATCGGCAGCGTGGTATACTTAATACAAAATCGCGCGGGCGTCATCGGCTAATTGGAATTATTGACTGCAAAGTCCTGCTGCGACGCAGCATGTCGTTGCGAAATGTCGCGACATCGCCGCGACGAGCGCAAAGGCGCCCGCTGGCTCAACGACTTATTGCAGGCAAGAGAGCGTTGCTTTGCCGGTTCGTAACGCTCGAACGAAGGCGCGCTCGCCGCAATGCAGGACGATTCGCAGCGTCTTTCCGACCAAAGTCGGAAGGCTAAACAGCGCGCGCTGACACGAAATGGCAACGCGGCGAAGACGGATCGAGAGCGATCGACAAATCGGGCATGGCGTTCGGCGTCTCAACCGGCGCAAGCTCCGGCGCGAGCGCCTCCCGAGCGGAAGCGTTTCGAGGTGGCTGTCCGTCGCGCACGCCAGCGCGCAAGGTGGCCGCGCTCGCCGGGCGTGGGGTCCACACCGCGGAAGTCGGCGCAAGTGGGATGCGTGCGCGCGCCAAGCGTACAACCTGGATAAGACTTACAGGGGGCGTCCGCCGGCCGGCTCGGGCTGAGCGACCTGAGAGATAGGTGACAGATCGTACCGGACACATGGGTAACACTTTTCGCCCTTTGGCGGGAGGTGTTGATGCCGTGGAGAGAGTGTTCGGTGATGGAAGAACGCCTGCGCTTTGTCGCCCGCCTGCTGGACGGAGAGGCGATGACGGACGTCTGCCGGGAGTTCGGGATCTCCCGCAAGACCGGCTATAAGGTCTTCAAGCGCTACAAGGACCAGGGGCTCGATGCACTGGCCGATCGCTCGCGCCGGCCGGTGCGGTATGCCAACCAATTGCCCGCCCAAGTGGAACGGCTGATCGTCGATCTCAAGCGCGACAAGCCGCATTGGGGGGCGCGCAAGATCAGGGAACTGCTGATCAGGAAGCTTGAAGGCGACGTCCGCATCCCCGCCCAAAGCACCGTGCATGCGGTGCTCGACCGCCACGCTCTGGTCAAACGCGCCCGTGAGCGCAAGAACCGCGCCCAGGGCACCCTGCTCTCGGCCGCGGTCGCCCCCAACGATCTGTGGTGCGCCGATTTCAAGGGCGAGTTCAAGCTCGGCAATGGCCGCTACTGTTACCCCCTGACCGTCACCGACCAGGCCTCGCGCTACCTGCTGCTGTGCGAAGCTCTCGAATCGACCCGCGAGGTCCCGGTCATCGAGGCCTTCCTTGAGCTCTTCCGCGAACGCGGCCTGCCAGGGGCCATCAGGAGCGACAACGGGCTCCCCTTCGCCAGTCCCAACGGCCTCTACAATCTCTCCCACCTCTCGGTCTGGTGGTTGCGCCTGGGCATCGCCATCGAGCGCATCAAACCCGGCAAGCCGCAGCAGAACGGCCGCCACGAGCGCATGCACCTGACCCTGAAGAAGGAAGCCACAAGACCGCCCGGCCTGAACAGCCTGCAGCAGCAGGCCAAGTTCGACGCCTTCCTGCGCGAGTTCAATGCCGAACGCCCGCACGAGGCCCTCGCCATGAAGTGTCCGGCCGAGCTCTATGCCGCCTCGCCGAGGCCCTATGACGGCTTGCCGGACCTCGAATATCCCTTCCACGACCGCGACATACTGGTCACCGCCTGCGGCCGTATCTGCATGCACCGCAAGAAGATCAACATCTCGAGCGTGCTCGCCGGCCAGCGGCTCGGCCTCAAAGAAGTCGACGAGGGCATTTGGCTCGTCAGCTTCATGCACTACGATCTCGGCTATATCGACCTGGAGCAGAAAACCTTGCAGACCATCGACAATCCGTTCGGCACGAGATTGTCACCCATGTCTTAGGTACGTTCTGTCACCCATGTCTCCGGGTCGGACAGGCGGTATTTGGTTGCGGGGGTAGGATTTGAACCTACGACCTTCAGGTTATGAGCCTGACGAGCTACCGGGCTGCTCCACCCCGCGCCATTTTACGAAGCGCGGGGCTTTGCCCGTGCGTTCCGGGCCGCTATGTAGCAACGGCGGACGCGGATGGGAAGGGCAAAAAAGGTTTCTTTTCATGGACCTGTCATGAATCCCCGGCAAAAGCCGCGCATGGCGGGGCAAACGGGCGAGGGCGATGGCGGTTTCGGTGCAAGCGTGGCCGCCGCCGGGCGGTCGATCATTGCGGATGCCCGCCACACGCTGAGCGACCCGAAACTGTCCGATCCGGAGGCCGTGCACGATCTGCGCAAGGCGCTCAAGCGTTGGCGCGCCTATCTGCGCGTACTCGAGCGCCCGCTCGGCGCGCCGGCACAAGCCATGCGCGCGGAGGCGCGCGAGTTGATGCGGGCGCTTGCCGGTGCGCGCGACGCGCAGTCCGCGCTTGACGCGCTCGATGACCTGCGCAAGTCGGAGGTGCCGCTCGACACGACCGCGACCGAGTCGATCCGCGCCCGCCTCACCGCTCTGCGCGATGCGGCCGAGGCCAAAAGTTTCACGGCGGAGACGCGCGAACGCATCGCGCGTTATCTCGACTATGCCACGCTGTCGCTCGAGCACTGGCCGATCGCGGCAATCGATTTCGATGTCATCGCCGATCGGCTTGCCGCCACTTACCGGCGCGCGCGCGCGCTCGTCCCGCAGGACTGGGCGCAGTGCGAACCCGAGCATCTGCACGATCTGCGCCGGCGCGTCGTCGAGCAACGCCACCAGATCGACATCATCGAGCCGCTATCGCCGCAGGAGGCCAAGGCCTGGGCGCAAAAGGCGCAGCGCCTGCGCAACCGGTTGGGCGCCTGTCAGGATCTCGAAATGCTCAGCCATTTCACGGCGCCGCATCAGCCGCTGGCACGCTGGCGCTCGCGGCTCACGCCGGCGATCGTGGCGCGGCGCACCGCGCATATTCAGGCGGCCGCACGCGGGGCCGCCCGGCTGTTCGCCGAAAAGCCGAAGGCGTTCCGCAAGCGGATCGAAGCTCTGCACCGGGCGCCGAAGGCGATCCCATCCCGCTCAGCACAATGATGATGGACTGCGGCGCGGTGGCGACGGTGATCTCCGGCCCCAGACGCTTCAGATAGCGCCGTATGAGCACGGTGCTCTACTTGAACGGAGACGTGGCGTGCCACATGGCGCAATTTGCCGCCGGCGTTAGGCTGCCGTCGGCATGGCGCTCGCAGCGGCGCCGGACGAAGGCGCCGGCTCCTGCCAGACCGGCGTCATCTTGGCTTTGTCGATCTAGGCCGCCAACGTTCGCCCTGCGGTCTGCCCCTCGTCTTGGCGAAGTCGATCCAGGTCGCCGACATGCGCTCGGCGAGCCGGACATCCTCGCCCTGCGGCGCATAGTGGCGGCTCCTTCCTCGCCGGTTCGGGCTCGCAGCTCGACGGCAGCGAACTCGCGCGCCTCGGCGCGGTGGTCGTAACCTTCAACGACAGACTTGGGGCGCTCGGATTCCTCACCGACCGCGAGGTGACACCGAGAGAGCGCGCGATTGCCGGCGGGCCGGCAGCCGGCGAGCCGATAGGAATTGAAGCGGTACGAAAAAGCCAGACAACCGAGCGGCATCCTCAGCCGCGCATGGGACCTTCCGGCATCGGGCTGAACCACAGACACCGTCTGCGCAATTTTTTCGGCCGAAACCACCGGCTCTCCGCTTGGCGGCTCCCGTGAAATTGCCGGGGAACGCAGCGGTGCTGTTATGCCTCTTTTGATTGCATGTTGAATTATTTTCTATATTAAGTTGCAGATCGGCGATCGATCGCGCTGCCGTCGACGGGGAGGGAATATTGCCCGACAGACTTGCCTTGAACATCGTTCAGATCGTGAATGCCACGACGGTGCCGACAAGCTACCCGTCCGTGACGCATAATGGACTGCCGTTCGGCGATTTTGGCCCCGTGGTTCCGGTGACGATCACCGGCCAGTTGGTCGGTTTCGGCGACATGTCGGGACTGACGCTCGCGTATTTTGCCTATAATGCAGCGACCAAGGAGTGGTCCTGTGGGCCTTCCTTCGCCGCTATGATCAATACGGCCGTGCTGACCTATTCCGCCCCGATGCCGCTGTCAGGGGACCTGTTCATGGCCGTCGTAATGAAGACGAGCTTCTGGCGCGGGCTCATGCCCGGCCTGAGCGGACCCGGTTGGATCACCAAGCCAACGGTGCCGTCACCGCAAAGCAATCCCGGCGATGTGGTGTGGTCGACGCTGTTTGCCCCGGGATCGGGACGCAGCATTACGTGGAGGCTGAATCCCTACGGTCCCGCGCCGGCCAAAATGGCGCCGGGCGACGTCCTGCCCGACGACAGCCTGCGGCCGAGCGCGGCCCAAATCCAAATCGATCGCCCGGACCCGGGCGATTACCGAATCGACGGCAACAGGGTCCTGCCGACAGATCCTATTTTCATCTGCGGCCTTCTCAGCATGATGCCTGAGAGCCCCTATCATGCCCCGCCCCCGAAATTCGACAAAGGCGTGAGGCTCCGCATGGATACACCGGGCTTTGTCCTGTCGGCGGTGACGCTCAATCCCAAGGTGCAAAGCGGCGTACTCTGTTTCTGGGTGTATCAGGACAAAGACCACGGCCTTTATCTGCTGGCCGCCGCGGCCGGCGTGCGCGCCGCACCCGAGCCGATCACCTGGGGCTGCAAGCTCGCCCAGAGCAATCCGCTGAAGAACATCAATCTGGAGGTGAACGCCATCCTGACCGTGTTTTCCGATCGCGTCGCCTTCGCCATCGTCGGGCAATACTCGCAAGAGACAAAAACCGCGCTGGGGCTGTTCATGCAGGTCTACGCGAAGATGACAAAGAGACTCCTCCAGATCATGTGCTCGATCTGAACGATCGAGCCGACGCGGACGGCACTGCCCGGGCGCATCGGCACATTCGCATTGCCGCCTGAGGCAGCGATCTATCGCTTGAGCGGGATGACCATGGGCGGCGACGTCTTTCCGTCGTTGTAGCCCAGCGTGACCTCGACCTTGTTATGGTCCGGCTGCACAATTTCAGCGCCGCGCAGAAGAATCACGAATCGGTCTCCCGCGCCCGCCTTGGCCGTCTGCGCGAGCGGCACCGTCAGCCGCGCATAAGATTGCCCGGCATAGGGCCGCACGACCGATACGGTCTGCACAAATTTGCTCTCGTCCGAGACCGCGAGCCCCTCATCGGTCTTCTCCACCCTATAGGTGCCCGATACTGTGAGTGCGCTGGCCAACCCACCCGTCGGCTTTTGGCCGGCGTAGAGTTCTATGACCGCTTCCGTGATATTGGCGACTATCGTCGTTGGATTGTGAACGATCACATCGAGGCCGAGGATGTCCGGCGGCATGGCCGCCAGGCGCCGGATAGTATCGATGGTCAGGACCGGCACCGGCGGTGGCGGCGCATAGACATAGAGCAGAGCCACGGCAAGGGTGTAGAGCGGCGGGAGGCTGATAATCGTCGCCCGCAGCCAGAGCGGATACCCATTCAAGAACGGCACCAGCTCCAATAGGCTTTTCATCGCGTTTCGGCCCCTTGAGAATCGATCGATGCGCGTAATCGCCCGACGCGTGGATCGTTAGGATCGTTGGCCTGCGCGCGTTGCAGGATGTCCAGCGCGCGGCCCCGTTCGCCCTTCGATGCCCAGGCCCGCGCGAGATTCAAAAGCGCGTTTTGATTGTGCGAATTGAGCTGCAAGGCACGGTCGAACCGCGCGATCGCCATATCGGGTTCGCGCAGAGCCAGCAGCACCGCGCCAAGCGTCTGAATGACTTCATCCTGGTCGGGCACGAGTTGATCGGCTCGTTCCAGGAGCGGACGCGCCTGCGCCCACTTTTGCTCGCGGGCAAAGATCAGCGCGAGTTGAGTCAGAGCCAACGGGTTTTCCTGCGCGGCCAGTGAATCCTCGAACAGCTTGGCGGCCTGCGCGAAGTCGCCGGCGCGCGCGGCGGCCATACCGCTTTGCGCGAGAAAGTGCCAACGCGCCTCGAGCCTCGAGGGCTCGGCGAAAACGTCGCCGCTGCCCGAACTCGGATCCACGGCGCTGCCGGCCGCGGCCCCGACCGCGATTATGTTTTCGGCGCCGCAACTGGCCGGATAGAATTTTGCCGCCGGCCCTAAATTGCCGGCCGCGGCGATGACAAGCGTGGAGTTTGCCGCCCGGATCGCCTCGCAGAGTTTCTCCACAGCCGGCGTGCGTTTCTCGAAGCCAAGACTGATGTTGATGATCGAGGCATTTTTTGCGAGGAGCCAATTGAACGCGGCCAAAACGGACTCAGGTCTCAGGTCGCTGCCGTCGCGCGTCACCTTCGCGCTCATCATCGCGGCGGGCGCGTCGCTTTTAAGCGGGATTTTTTGCCGCACGGCCGAACTGTCGTGAAGAAAATGCAGCATAACGGACGTGCCGTGACCAAGCTCGTCATGCACCGGGCCGCCGACGAAATTGCGCTCCTCGACCACGAGCCCGAGCAATTGGGGGTGCGCAGCCGACGTCCCGCTGTCGATGAAGCCTACCCGCAGATCGCCCGGCTTGCGCGGGCCGAGCGGAACGTCCGGCGCAAAGTATTGGAACTGCCCTTTCGCATCGAATGGCTGCGTCAAGGGCACGTCGTTGTTGGATAACAGCCTGCCGCCGGCGTCGTCGCCCATGGCAGATGCCGCTGCGATCGTCACAGTCCAAGCCAGGGCCAACCTGGCAAGCACGGCAAGCGCCATGCTCGGCGCCTTTCGCAACTAATAATATGCTTCGTTTAACAGTATCGCCGACCGGCACGCTCTGACAAGACCGCCGGCGGGGCCGGCAGGGCGAGCATCCGCCGTCGGCCTCCCGCGCGGGTGCCAGGCCATGGGAGCTTAAGTCGGAAGGTGGGACATCTCACTAAGCCGGAGCGAATAGAAAAACTCGGCGCAGACAAAAAAGCCGCCGCGGATGCGACGCCGCGGCGGCCCTCGTGTTTCCGGAGGGCAGCTCCGAAAACAAAACGGCCGCCATTGCTGGCGGCCGTTTTGAGCGGGCGCGAAGACGGACTTCGCGCGGATAGGGATCGTGAATGAGGAGATTTCTTGAAGCAGATGCCGAACCGAAACGCGCGGAGCGCATATTCGGATCGTGCTTTTCGTCCTTGGCAGGGCTGGCAGCGACCTACTCTTCCAAGTCTTGAGACTAAGTACCATCGGCGCTGGGGAGTTTTACGGCCGAGTTCGAGATGGGATCGGGTACAGGCCCCCCGCTAAAACCACCAGCCCGGCCAAGGACGAATGAAGCAAGCGTTCGCGTTCCGAACGCGCAGCCCTCGGGCTTGACCCGAGGGCCCCGCGCCGCGAACTGAGCTGATCTTTTCTACAATGCATGCCGAGAAGGCATGAGCACTGATAATGAGAGCAATCAAGCCAATCGAGCTATTAGTACCGGTAAGCTCAATGCATTACTGCACTTACACACCCGGCCTATCAACGTGGTGGTCTACCACGGCTCTCAAGGGAGAACTCGTTTTGAGGTGGGTTTCTCGCTTAGATGCCTTCAGCGATTATCCCGTCCGTACATAGCTACGCTGCACTGCCGCTGGCGCGACAACAGCTCCACCAGAGGTACGTTCACCCCGGTCCTCTCGTACTAGGGGCAAATCCTCTCAATTCTCCTACACCCACGGCAGATAGGGACCGAACTGTCTCACGACGTTCTGAACCCAGCTCACGTACCACTTTAATCGGCGAACAGCCGAACCCTTGGGACCTGCTCCAGCCCCAGGATGTGATGAGCCGAC
>DASZQT010000366.1:0-7147 GCA_035549515.1 Pseudolabrys sp.
GTCATTTCCGGGTTCTGCTTCTTGATCAATTCGTTGCCCGGCCGGCTGTCGCCGTAGATGTAGTGATACCAGCCGACGGCCGAGGCATCGACGAAACGCTGTACGAGATCGGGCCGCTTTTCGACCAGGTCGCGCCGGGTCTCGATCAGAGTCGAATAGCTGTTGAAGCCCTGATCGGCGAGCAGGAACACTTTCGGCTTGAAGTGGGCCTGTTGCTCGATCGCATAAGGCTCCGAAGTCACGTAGCCCTGCATCGCCGAATTGGGATCGGCCAGGAAGGGCTGCGGATTGAAGGTGTAAGGCTTCACCTTTGCATCGCTAAATCCGTAGTCGGCCTGCAGCCATTTGAAATAGCTGACGATGCCCTCCTTGGACACGAACAAAGTGAGCTTCTTGAGGTCCTCGAACTTGTTCGCCTTGCCCGGATGCGCCATCAGCACCTGCGGGTCCTTCTGAAAGCTCGCCGCCACCGCGATGGTCGGAATGCCCTGTTCGACCGCGTCGAAGGATTGCAGCGAGTTGGCGCTCATGAAGAAGTCGATCTTGCCGACGGGGAGCAGGATGCGGTTGTTCACGTTGGGCCCGCCGGAGACGATTTCCACATCGAGCCCGTATTTCTTGTAGGTGCCATCGGCGAGCGCTTGGTAGTAGCCGCCGTGCTCGCCCTCCGCCACCCAATTGGTCCCGAAGCGCACCTTGTCGAGCGATTGCGCCTGAGCCGGCGCGCATGCGAGCAGCGTGGCGGCAACGGCCGCGACTTTCGTCAAATCCATAACCTGACCCCTCATCGATTTCCGTGAAGATAACCGAAACGAGCCTTCGCGACAGCGGCAAAAAGCCGGCATTGCGGCTAGAGTGCCCGCGCGTGTACAGGGGGCAAAAATGGACGCAGACGTCAAGACCGAAGGTTCGGATAAAAAGCTCAACGATTGGGTGGCCGTCACCGTGGTGATTTTGTCGGTGCTGATGGCGGTTTCGAATATCAAGGACGGCAATATCGGGCAGGCCATGCAGAAGGCGAAGGCCGATTCGGTCGACGCCTGGGCGGAGTACCAAGCATCCCGCATCAAGCTGCATGTCGACGAGAACGGGCTTTCCCAGCTCCGGCTGTTGGAGACCGCCGGCAATTACGACAAGGCGCTCGCCGCCAAGCAGGCGGCCGAATACGAATCAGACATCAAGAAATATACCGGGCGCTCGGCCGAGACCCGCGCCAAGGCGGAACGCCTGGAGAAGGAATACGACCGGCTCAATTTCCGCGACGACCAGTTCGACATGTCGGACGCCTTCATGTCGATCGCCATTGCGGTTGCCGCGGTCGCCGCCCTCACCGACAAATTCGCCCTGCTCTATTTCGCCTGGGTGTCCGGCTTCGCCGGGTTCCTTTACTGGATCGCCGGCTTTGCCGAGCTCAATTTCCGGTCGGAATGGCTGGCGCAGCTATTAGGGACCTGACCTCGGGAATTGGTTGCGCGTGCAATTGCTCGGCGCGGCAAGCGGCGGCTTGCCATAGCCCTCCGGTTTTGCATTGATTGCGACAAAAGAAGCCGCCCTCGAGACCGCGAACCGGCACGGTCGGCCAACAATCAAACACGGAGGAAGACGCTCATGTCGCTCAGGAACATGTCGTTCACGAAGCTATTGTTGACCGCCGCGCTCGCCACGCTGCTGTCCGCGGCCGGCGCCGCCGCGCAGACCGAAATCAAGCTCGCCCATGTCGGCGAGCCGGGCTCGCTCCTGGAAATGACCTCGCTGGAGTTCGCCAAGCGCGCCAACGCCAAGCTCGGCGACAAATACAAGGTCGTGGTTTACGGATCGAGCCAGCTTGGCGGCGATTCCGAACTGATGAAAAAGCTCAAGCTCGGCACCGTCGACCTGGCGCAGCCCTCGACCGTGCTGTCGTCTTATGTGCCGAGCTTCGGCGTGTTCGAGATGCCCTATCTGGTCAAGGACCGCGACCACATGGCGCGCATCCGCGACCAGATCGTGTTCCCGAAGATGGTGCCGGAGGCGGAAAAGGCCGGCTACCATATCCTCGGCGTCTGGGAGAACGGGTTCCGCCAGATCACCAACAACAAGCACCCGATCGTCAAACCGGGGGACCTCGCCGGCATAAAGCTGCGCGTGCCAAAGGGCGTGTGGCGCGTGAAGATGTTCAAGGCCTATGGCGCCAATCCGACGCCGCTCGGCTTTTCGGAAGTCTTCGTCGCCTTGCAGACCGGCGCCATGGACGGGCAGGAAAATCCGCTGGCGCAGATCGTGTCGGGCCGCTTCCAGGAAGTGCAGAAATATCTGTCGATGACCGGCCACGTCTATACGCCATCTTATTTGGTCGCCGGCGCGAGCTTCAGCCGGTTGCCGGCCGACGTGCAGAAGACGCTCGCCGACACCGCCAAGGAGATGCAGCCGGTCGCGCTCAAGATGGCGGCCGATCTCGACGCCAAGCTGCTGGCCGAAATCAAGAAGAACCCGAACATCAAGGTGAACGAGGCCGACAAGGACGCCTTCATCAAGGCGAGCAAGCCGGTCTATGACGAATTCGCCAAGGAAGTGCCGGGCGGCCAGGAGCTGATCGATAAGGCGCTGGCGCTCGGCCACAAGGGGTCCTGAGCGCACTGCATCGACGCGGGCCGGTCCTTGCCTAGGCCGGCCCGCTTTGCCCTTCGCTCGGTCGTCGGGGGACCTTCGTGACACTTCGGACCGTCAGACGGCGTTACGAGCAGTTGCTCGAAGCGATCGTGCTCATCCTGATGATCGCGCTGACCGTACTCGTGATCGCCGGCGCCGCATTCCGGTATCTCGGAAGCGCCCTCACCTGGTACGACGAGACGGCCTCGATCGGTCTGGTCTGGCTTACCTATTTCGGCTCGGCGCTGGCGGCGCTGCGCGGCGCGCATATCGGCGTGCCGGGGCTGGTCAACGCCATGCCGCCGCGTTTGCGCCTGCTCGCGACATTGTTCGCCGAGGCGGTGGTGCTCACTTTCTTCGTCATGCTCGCCTATTACGGCTTGCAGGTCGTGATCGTGCTGCAAGGCGAGCACATGATCACGCTGCCGCAAGTGTCGTCGCAACTGACGCAGTCGGCCATTCCGGTCGGCGCCACCATGTTCGTCATTGCCGAACTGCTGCGGCTGCCGGACGTGCTGCGCGCGGCGCGTAGCGGCGGTTTCGTCGATACCGAGACCATAGAGGCCCTGTCGCACGGCGCGCCCGATCCCGCCGCGAACGCGGGAGCGCGCCGATGACAATTGCGCTTATGCTCGTCGGCATGATCGGCCTGTCGCTGCTCAATGTGCCGATCGCCATCGCGCTTGGCTTCGTCGCCATGGCGGCCATCGCGCTGATCCAAGGCCCGACGATGCTGCCGAACCTGGCGCTCGAAATGTTCAACGGCGCGTCCAGTTTTCCGCTGCTGGCGATCCCGCTGTTCATCCTGTCGGGCGCGATCATGAACGCGTCCTCGATCTCGCGCCGGCTGATCGCCTTTGCCTCCGCACTGGTCGGCTTCGTGCGCGGCGGATTGTCGATGGTGTCGATCGGCACCTCCGTGTTCTTCGCGGAGATTTCCGGCTCCGCCGTCGCCGACGTGGCGGCGCTCGGCACCATCCTCATTCCGGCGATGAAGAGCCGCGGCTATTCCAAGGAAGTCGCCGCCGCCACCATGTCCTCGGCCGCGAGCCTCGCCATCATCATCCCGCCGTCGATCCCGATGATCCTCTATGCGGTGATGGCGCAGACCTCGACCGTCAAGTTGTTCGTCGCCGGCATCGTGCCGGGATTGCTCGGCGCGCTGGCGATGGCGGGCGCCGCCTATTACCACGCGGTCAGATACGACTTCCCGGCCGAGCAGCGCTTCCGGCTGTCGGAAGTGTGGCGCACGGGCAAGGAAGCCTTGTGGGCCTTCATCCTGCCGATCGCCATATTAGGCAGCATATTCGGCGGCATCGTCACCGCCACCGAGGGCGCCGGCATGGCCGTGCTCGCCGCCATCGTGGTCGGCGGCTTGATCTATCGCGATCTCGATTTCCGCGAACTGAAGAAAGCCTGCGTCGACGGCGGTATCCAGACCGCGGTGGTCATGCTGCTGGTGGCCTCGTCGGCGCTGATCGGCACCTTCCTCACCGAAGCGCAACTGCCGCAGGCGCTCGGCCATGCCATGACGTCGCTCACCACGAACAAGTATCTTGTGCTGCTGATGCTGAACGTCGCCTTTCTGATCCTGGGCATGTTCCTGCATTCGGCGGCGGCGATCATCCTGGTAATCCCCATCGTGATGCCACTAGTGACGTCCGTCGGCATCGACCCGATCCATTTCGGCCTCGTGGTGACGCTCAACCTCGCCATCGGCCAGCAGACGCCGCCGGTCGCCAGCGTGCTGATGACCGCGTGCGCCATCGCCAAGTCCGACATCTGGGACACGACGCGGGTCAACATCCCCTACATCGTCGCGCTGGTCGCTGTGCTGCTTCTCTCAACCTATGTGCCGGTGGTGTCGCTCGGGCTCGTGCACTTGTTTTACGGGGGGTAAGACAAGCTCCGCCGAGGCCGTAGTCGCGGCGGTAGCAAGAGATGCCATCGCTGACCGGAATTACATTCGCAGCGATCGCGGTGGCCCTCGTTCGAAAAAGATCTGCTTTCCTGGAACGAAAACGCGCAGACGCCATTAGAGGATTGGGTCGGCAGGGGCGTTCGAAAAGCTGCGCCATGGGCCTTTCTCGCATGCGCCATTCGGGTCAACTGATCCCGATCCACCGCGACAACCTGCACACAGTCGACTGGGTGATCTTGCTTGAAGTCGGCACCATCGTCGACAAATCCGCTAAGAAAATACGTGTGGCTCGCGTTACGCGAGCCCGCAAAATAGTCCGGCGCTATTGGCCGCTGAAAAAAGAGACATTCATTGCAGTCGACGATTTCGATCCGCGACTGCACATGGTTTTTTTCTGTCCCCAACTCTATCGGTATGACAAGAGGGATAGATTGATCCCCTTGGGGCCGAACGAGATTGGGCAATTCATTGCCAAATCGCTCGACTCGAAAGCGATCAAGCGACGGCCATGGTATAAACCAAGTGAAGCAATTCCGGCGGAACCGATCATTCGGGACTCGCTGCTCTCAGAACTTGATACGCTCTTGGTTGACCAGCCGATGTTGCCATCGCCGGCTACCGCTCCGCACGAAATCGAGTTCGCAGGCAAATATTTGGAGAACGGCGAGCATCGGGAGGACCTGCCGCACTAAAGCGCTTTGCATTTGGCTGGAATCGCCCGATTCACCACTCATTCCCGCGACCCGTCTTCGCGCAGGCGCTTCGACGGGCTGATGCTCAGGCCCGCCGACGCGTCAGCGAATGCGGGAAGCGGGAATCCAGTTCTTTTATTGGGCAAAGGCTGGGTCCCCGCGTCCGCGGGGACGAACGGACATTGGGGCGACCCATTCGCAAACCGCACTAAAGCGCTACAATACCGCCCCTGCCTCCACACTCACCGCCAGCGCGCGAGCGGCATGCAGCGCGCCTGTCCGCGTCTCATTCCGCCGCGTGAATGTCGGCGAGCGCCTGCCTGGCGGCCTCGCCTTCGAGCAGCGTGAAGTCGAAGAACCCGCGCTGGTCCGACGCGTCGGATATCGCCGACGTGACCAGCATCCCCGCCAAGCCGGCGACCACACCGCTGCCTTGGACCATCCGGCCCTTTTCATTGAGGTCCAGGCGAAAGACATAAGTGCGGCCCGACGCGGCGACGAAGTCACGGGTCGACGCGCGCGAAAAATCGCCCACGCGCGAGAACGACAGCTTGTGCGGCCCGGCGGGCCGGTCCTGATAGACGAAGGTACCGGTCTTGAGATCGGCCATCGCCGCGCCGTCGAGATAGACCTGCCAGCCGGAATCGAACAGAGTCCCGATGCCCTTGTCGCGAATAACGACAATGCGGGCCTGCCCTCCTGCGGGCCCACCTATCTTCCTGTTGAGGTCATCCAGCGTGGCACCGGTCCGGGTCGGAGCGCAGCCCGCGCTTAGCAGCACCACGAACAGAACGATTGGCAAGGCGATGAGTTTGATTGCCTTGACGGCGCCGGCGACAACCGGCCGCCTTGTGACTGAAACAGTCACATGCCCCAAATCCATGAAGACCCCCCAAACCGGGGGCAATAGGTACACACGCGAGACGCGTCCCGCAAGATTTTTCTAGCGTGTTAGCGTCTGACCAGCTGACGCCAATGTCGTTCCGGAACTGTCGACACTCATCGCCAGCACGCGGGCAACATGGAGCGCATCGCGCGCCGCGCCGTCATGGATTTGGTGCCGGCAGGAGGTGCCGTCGGCCACGATCAGCGTGTCGGCGTCCGCCTTGCGCACTGCCGGCAAGAGCGAGAGCTCGCCCATCTTGAGCGACACATCGATGGTCTCGGCGTCGTAGCCGAACGAGCCAGCCATGCCGCAACAACTCGACTCCACCGTCTCGACGCTCAATTCCGGGATGAGCTTGAGCACGCTCTGCACCGCGCCCATGGCGTCGAACGCCTTCTGATGACAATGGCCGTGCAGCAGCGCTTTCTTAGGCAGCGGCCCGAGCGGCAACGAAAGCCGGCCCGCCTTGTGTTCGCGCGCGAGGAATTCCTCGAACAGGAGCGCGTTGGATGAAAGCGCGTCGACCGCCTCGCCTTTCATCAGCGCGGGTAGCTCATCCCTGAAACTGAAAAGGCAGCTTGGCTCGAGGCCGACGAGCGGCACGCCGCGCGTGACATAGGGCGCGAGCGCATCAAGCGTGCGCTGCATTTCGTGGCGCGCTTCGTCGACCGCGCCGACCGACAGGAAGGTGCGTCCGCAGCAGAGCGGCCGGCTGCTGCCGTCCTTCGGCAGCGCCATGTGCACGCGATAGCCGGCGGCTTCGAGCACGCGCCGCGCGGCATCGAGGTTCTCGCGTTCGAAATAGCGGTTGAAGGTGTCGGCGAAGAGGACGACTTCTTTGCCGCCGCCGGTGGAGGGCACATCGCGAAGAACATCGCGCCGCCATTTCGGCAGGCTGCGCCGCGCACTGAACCCGGCCAGAGCCTCAGTGAGCTTCGCCGCACCCGGCAGCACATCGCGCAGATTCGTCAGCCATGAAAGCCGCGCCGCGTAAGGCGCGTAGCGCGGCAGATAGCCGAC
>DASZQT010000367.1:0-14075 GCA_035549515.1 Pseudolabrys sp.
AAATTCGGCGAGGCCTATCGGCGCTACAAGGAAACGGTGCCGCGCTATGGTTGGCCGCGGTGAGGCCACAAGCGCGCGCGTGCCCTCGGCCGCACAAAAAGTGCAAGGTTTTCACGGCTTTGTCCCTTTGCCTCGGTCGGAATGGCCCCCTATAGGGGGCTAGCGAACAACACGATATGCGGGAGGACACGCCAATGCGCACACAGGTCGGGATCATCGGGGCAGGGCCGGCGGGCCTGATGCTGGCGCGGCTCCTGCACCTCGCCGGCATCTCCTCGATCATCATCGAGAACCGCAGCGAGGACTATATCTACAACCGCATCCGCGCCGGACTGATCGAGCATTGGGCCGCCGATCTTCTGGTCGATGTCGGCGTCGGCGAGCGCATGAAACGCGAAGGCCTGCTGCATTGGGGCATTAACATCGGCATCAATGGCGAATTGCACCGGCTCGACTTCAAGGCGCTGGTGAACAAGCGCGTCACCATTTACGGCCAGCAGGAGGTCGTGAAGGACCTGGTGGCGCGCCGGCTCGCCGACGGCGGCCCGCTGCTGTTCGAGGTCGACAACGTCACCGTGCACGATCTCAAGTCCGACCGGCCGAAAATTCGTTTCACGCACGAAGGCCAGGCGAAAGAAATCGAATGCGATTTCATCGCCGGCTGCGACGGCTTCCACGGCATCGCGCGCCCGAGCTTCCCCGACGGCGTGCTGTCCGTGTTCGAGCGCGACTATCCGTTCGGCTGGCTCGGCATCCTGTCGGAGTCGGTGCCGCCGGATGAAGAGCTGATCTATTCCTACACCGATCGCGGCTTCGCGCTCTACACCATGCGTTCGCCCACGCTGGCGCGGCTCTACTTGCAATGCGACCACGACGAGGACATCGAGAACTGGCCGGACGCGCGCATCTGGGACGAATTGCACAAGCGGCTGGGCGGCGCGCGCAAGCTGCAAGAAGGCGCGATGCTGCAGAAGGGCGTCACGCCGATGCGCAGCTTCGTGGTCGAACCGATGCAGTACGGTCGCCTGTTCCTGGCCGGCGACAGCGCGCATATCGTGCCGCCGACCGGGGCCAAGGGCATGAACCTCGCTTTTGCCGACGTGGTGTTCATGTCGCGCGCGCTCGAGCGGTTCTACAAGAAGAACGCCAACGATCTGCTGGAAAGCTATTCGGCGACCTGCTTGCGCCGGGTCTGGAAAGCGCAGCGCTTCTCCTGGTGGATGACGCAAATCATGCACCGCTTCCCGGACGAGTCGGCTTTCGACCGCCGCCGCCAGCTCTCCGATCTCGACTATCTCACCAGTTCGGACACCGCGGCCAAATCGCTGGCCGAGCAATATGTCGGTTTGCCGCTGGATTAGTCGTTGAGCGCCGAACCGAGTGGACGATTGAGCAGGGCGATGGCAAGGCCGGCAACGGCGGAGATTGCCGCCAGCAGCAGGAAAAAGCTCGCGTGGCTCAGGCTCGACCAGAACGTGCCGAGGTAGCCCGCGAGGAAGCCGCCGATGAAGCTGGTGGACAGCCACACGCCCATCAGCATCGACAACAGCGAAACCGGCGCGATCTTGGTCACCAGCGACAGGCTGGTCGGCGATAAATAAAGTTCGCCGACGGTCATCACGGCAAAGAAAGCCAACAGCCAGAGCCAGCTTGCCTTGCTCTCGCCGGCGCTCCACGCGGCCGCGAGCATGACGAGCCAGGCCGCCGCGTTGAGGAAACAGCCGATCGCCATCTTGGTCACCGTCGTCGGCTCGCGATAGCCTTGCCAACGCCAGAGCGCGACCACGAAAGGTGTGAAGGCGAAAATCATGAATGGGTTGAAAGCCTGAAACCAGGTGACTGGGATGTCGCCGGCATAGACCAGGAGATCGACAAAGCGGTCGGTCTGACGATCGGCCCAGAGCGGGATCGTATTGCCTTGCTGCTCGTAAGTGGCCCAGAACAGGCTCACCGGCAGCATCAGCGCAACAAGCGCGAGGATCGCCTGCCACTGCGCCTTGCCCAAGGGCGCGGACGCGGCGTCAGGCTTTGCGGTGGCTTCGCGCGGCAGCAGGGGCGTCGCGGAAAGATAAATCACGAGCGCGAGCGTCATGCCGACCCCGGCGGCGGCGAAACCGTAATGCCAGCCGTATTTCTCGCCCAGCGTGCCGCAGACAAGCGGCGCCAGGAAGGCGCCGAGATTGATGCCGACATAGAAGATCGAAAAGGCGCGGTCGCGCCGGGGATCGCCCGGCGCATAGAGCGCGCCGACCTGGGTCGAGATGTTCGGCTTGAACGCGCCACCGCCGAGGATGAGCAGCGCGAGCGCGAACAGGAGCAACGGCTCGAAGGCCATCATGAAATGACCGGCCGCCATCAGCGCCGCGCCGAGGATGACGGTGCGCCGCCGCCCGAGCAGGCGATCGGCCAAGAGCCCGCCCGCGATCGGCGTGAGATAGACGAGGCCGGTGTAGAAACCATAGATCTGCGAGGCGAGCGGCTGCGGCCCAAGCGGGCCGAACACGGCCTCCAACGCGCCGCGGAAGCCCGCGAGCCCGACCACGGCGTCGGAATGCTGCGGCGCCAGCAGATATTTCACCATGTAAAGCACGAGCAGCGAACGCATGCCGTAATAGGAAAAGCGCTCCCACATCTCGGTCGCAAACAGGAACGGCAGCGCGCGCGGATGGCCGAAATAGTCGCCTCCCGCGCGCGGGGCGCCGCCGACGTCTGGCGAGGTTGTGCTCATGGCGGGAGCGGGGCCGGGATCGATGGCGTTCAAGCGCTAAACCTTAGTACAGCGTCACATTGGCATTTCCGGTCCGGCGCGGGCAGTGTAGCCTTGTTCTTCGGCAGCGGTCCGCAAAAAGGATGCCGCGCAAGGGGTGGAGGAAACCATGAGGAGTGTTCGCAACATCGTGGCCGGTGTGCTGGCGGCCGGACTGGCCGCGCTGGCCACGGCGCCCGCGCAGGCGGAGGATTTTCCGAGCCGGCCGATTCGCTTCATCGTCGGTTTTGCCGCCGGCGGCGGCAACGATCTGTTCGCGCGCCTGGTGCTGCAGAAATTCCAGGAGCAGACCGGCTCAACGGCCATCGTCGAGAACAAGGTCGGCGCCGGCGGACGCATCGCCGCCGAATATGTCTCCAAACAGGCCGCCGACGGCTACACCGTACTGGTCGGCGCGACCGGGCAGATCTCGGTCGCGACCGCGATCTTTCCCCATCTCAACTATAACGGGATGAAGAGCTTCATCCCGCTCAACATGATCGCGTCGTTTCCGCTCATCCTGGTGGTGTCGGCGAACCATCCGGCCAAGAACGTGAAGGAGCTGGTGGCCTGGGCCAAGGCCAATCCGGACAAGGCCAATTACGGCACCTCGTCGCCGGCCTTCACCATCGCGACCGAATTGCTCAAGCTGAAGTCCGGCATGCCGGGCGTGGCGATCCCCTACAAGAGCAGCAACGAGTCCAATCTCTGCGTGGTCGCCGGGCAGTGCCTGCTGACGATCTCCGATGGGCCGCCGGCCATTCCGATGATCAAGGGCGGCAAGACGCGGGCGCTGGCGGTCACCGGGCGCGAACGCTCGCCCGAACTGCCCGACGTGCCGAGCATGGTCGAGGCCGGCTACCCGGACGTCAACATGCATCTGTGGAGCGGCTTCTTCGTGCCGGCCGGCACGCCGGAGCCGATCGTCAAGAAGCTGACCGCCGAACTCGGGCGCGCGCTCGCCGACCAGCATGTGCAGGACGGCTTGAAGAAGATGGCGGTGACGCCGGGCGGCCCGTCGGGTGATGCCTTCGGCAAGGTGATCGCCTCCGACATCGAGACCTTCTCGGAAGTGGTGAAGGCGGCCAATCTGAAGTTCCAATAAACGCCCGAGCGAATGACCGTTACGCGCCGCGCGCCGATTGTCGGTGCGCGGCGCGTTGCTATTCTGGCGACCGGTTCGTCGAGTCGCGCGGAGCGGTATATTGATGCGTCGGAAGCTGCTTTTGCTATTGGCCCTGGCCGCGCTCGCGACCGGCTTTGGAGGGCGCGCCGATGCGAAGACGACCGACGAGCCGGCCGCGGTGGAGACGCCGGGCGCGCCCGCGACGTCCGCCAAGGTGGAGGAGGTGTTCGCGCGCTTCGGCCTGTTCGGCACCTGGGCCCGAGCCTGCAAGGACAAGGCAACGCCGGCCAATCCGCATGTCGCCATCACCACCAAGTCCAGCCCCGGGCTGGTGGTCGAAGACCAGGACCTCGGCGCCGGCTATGCCGTCAACCGCTACAACGTGGTAGCGGCGCAAGCGCTGTCGCAGACCCGGCTCGCGGTCGAGGCGATCTTCCAGCCCGGCACGCCGGATGAGGAACACCAGTGGCTCATCTATGAGGTGCGCGGCGATACGCGCCGCACGCTGTTCAACCGCGCCGACAACGGCGCGGTGCGCGTCAAGGACGGCATGGTGCTCGCCGCCCATCGCCGCACGCCGGTGCTGCACAAGTGTGAGTAGACGTCGCTGCTCGGTCGGATGAAACAAGTGCGGCGCTAGAGCACGATCGCTTTAAATCGAAGCACCCGTTACGGGCATGGCGGGCTCCCTCTCCCCGTTGGGAAGAGGGTTGGGGTGAGGGGGTTCCTGACTCACTGAGTCTAAAACTCCTCACCCGTCGAGCCATAGCGCGTCGAAGACGCGCGTAAACGCGCTTATGGCTCGCCGACCTCTCCCTATGGGAGAGGTGAAGAGAGCCCGTGGCAACGCATGATTCAATTTCAAACGATCCCGCTCTAGGCCGCCGTTCATTTGGGTGGAAGCACCCCATGCACCGCTCATTCCCGCGAAAGCGGGTCCAGTTCTTTTTTGGCAAAGGCTGGGTCCCCGCTTCCGCGGGGACGAACGGAAGTCGGGTCGACGCAATTCGCGCTAGCCGAAGCGGAACGCCAAGAGATTATCGAACGCGCGCAACTCGATCAGCACGCGGTGCAGCAGGCCGGTGTCGCGTTCCGCAATGGCTTTCGGGATGTTGGTAAGGCTCGCCTTGACGCCGTCGACCAGGCGGCGGAAATCGGCATCCTTGCGCACGGCCTGGCTTGCCATGCCGTCGCAGCGCGCGACTTCGTGGCCGTAGATCGCGGCCTTGGCGGCGATGTCGTAGCGCGTGTCGGATTTGCTCCAGTCGAGCGCGCGGTCGTTATAGACCATCAGCGCATCCATCGCCGTGTTGGAGTCGCGCACGCAGTCGGCGAGCACGACGATGCCGGCGGACTTGCGCAGATCGTAGAGATCGTCGCGCACCGCGATCAGCGCGTCACGGGCATTATCGGGCCGGTTGGAATTGAGCATCATGTCGGCGGTAATGAGACGCATGGCGATGTCGGTGAAGGCTGTGACATAGCGCGGGTTGCCGTCGAATGGGTCGGGCCGCTTGCCGGCGAAGCGTTCGCCGACCTTGCTCCAGGCCGCGCGCAAGCGGTCGAGCTCGAGCGAGGCCAGATCGGCATTGCCGGTGCGCAAGTAGCCGATCGCCACCCGGTTATGCGCCGATACGGTCTCCATCGCCGCGTTGAAATCGGCCAGATCGCCGGCGCGCGCGGCCACGGCCGGGGCGGTGAGAGCAAGCGCAAGACAGGCGGCGCGGACAAGGCGGGACGGCATGTTCGTTCACCGGGTTTTGACGCGGAATTATGCTGATAGCAGAATATAACGGCCGCAGGGGAGGGGCGAGCGCGCCTCCCGCGCAACGAACCGGACGTTTCGATCATGACGACACGGCGCAATCTGCTTCTCGGCGTGGCTTCCGTGATGGCCCTCGGCGTGCCGCGGCTCTCGGCCGCGCCGGTGCTCACCGACGACGGGCTCTACAGCGAGCCGTGGTTCCTGGAGAGCTTTCTCGAACTCGGCGACGATCTCGAAAGCGCCCGCAAGGAAGGCAAGCGCTTGGCCGTGATGTGGGAGCTAAAGGGCTGCCCCTATTGCAAGGAAACCCATTTCGTCAATTTCGCCCGCAGCGACATTTCCGATTACATCAAAGCTAATTTCGAAGTGCTGCAGCTCAACATCATCGGCTCGCGCATCGTGACCGATTTCGACGGCCAGAAACTGTCGGAAAAGGACATGGCGGCGAAGTACGGCGTGCGATTTACGCCGACCTTTCAGTTCTTCGGCGAGCGCGCGGCTGATTTGAAAGCGCTGCCGCCACAAAAGCGCGAGGTGGCGCGCGCGCCGGGCTATCTTAGACCCGACGATTTTCTCGCCATGTTCCGCTTCGTGCGCGACAAGGGCTACGAAACCGGCAGCTTCCGGGATTATCTGAAGGCGCGGAGCTAGGTCAGCAGGGCGGCAGCGGGGCACAAGACTTCCCGTCGTCGTCCCCGCGCAAGCGGGGACCCGGTAGTCCGCAGTCTATCGAGGGCGCACGGTGTACTGGGTCCCGGGTCCCGGGTCTCCCCCCGAACAAGTCGGGGGTCGCCCGGGACGACGGCTGAGAAACCGGCTCACCCGCCAAGGTAGCTCGCGCCCTTACTTGTTGACCGGGCTGTCCGGGCTCATCAGCAGGGCGACCAGGTCCTTGATCTCATCGATCGTGAGCACCCCGTTGGCGCCGAAGCGCGGCATCACCGAGCAGGCCAGGACCGCGTTCGAGTCGTAGATCTTCTCGTACACCGCCTTGACGTCGGCTTCGGCGAATTTGCGCTGCTTGCCGTAACCGAGCAGGCTCGGGCCAACCGTGCCGTAGCTGACTTCCGCTTTGGTCAATTGGTGGCAGGCGTAGCAATTGCCGCCATTGGCTTGTTTCGGCGGATAGTCGGTGAAGCGAAAGCCGTAGCCCGACTGCGCGAGCTTTTCGCCCGCTTTCCAGTCGCCCATCAGCTTGCCGTCGGCGGGATATTTGATCTTGGCCCGCTCGCGCTTCTCGATCGCTTCGTCCGTCGCCTTGGCCGGCGTGTTATGCGCGTCCGAGCATTCCTTCATGGTTTCGTCGCCGACGAAACGCGATTGCCAGTCGGCCGGCGCGCCCGGAAAAGCGGCCTTGATCATGGCATCGAGACGGGCCGACGACGGCTTGTCTTGCGCGAGCGCCGGCGCGGCACTGAGCGCGGCCACGGCGACGATGAGTGCTTTCATACGCATGGTTCGGCTCCCCCTTAGCGCTTCAGGCCGGGGGCGGAAATCTCGCCGCCCTTGGCGTTGTGGACCAGATAGGCGATCAGATCGACGCTCACGTCCGATCCGATCTCGAGCCGCGGCATGCGCATCTGCCAATAGCAGTCGAGCAGGCGGTGCTGCATGGTCATCACATGCGCGTTGGAGACGCGATAGGCCGGCCATTGTCCGACCACCATGCGCGCTTCCTTGGGGTCGGCGAGCTCCGGCAAATCCTGCAACCGGATGCGCGTGCCCGAAGCGGCATGGCATGACGCGCAGGCAAAATCATGCGTGCTGGAGCGGCGCCAGAACAGCGCTTCGCCGAGCGCGATCGCTTCCTTCTCCTTCGGGTTGGCGTCGGGCGCGTTGAACTTCATGCCGTCGGACTTGCTCGCGACATAAGTGGCGATGGCGCCGCGGTCGCCGACCGGCTTGCCGCCGGCGGGATGCGGGTTCTTGATGAGATCCGCGTGCTTGAAGCCTTGGATCTTCTCCATGCACCAGATGATGCGCGTCTCGACATCCATGACGCGGTCGGCGTCGGCGAAATAGCGCGGCAATTGCGCGAACGCGCCGTCGACCTTGCCGGGGCCCATGCCGAGATCGCAGGTTTCGAGCGACACCTTGTTCGGTCCGCCGGGCGACTTCCACAGCGCTTCGCCGCGATCGACATCGAGCAGTCCCGGATTGCTCCAGGGATCCGCTTTCAACATCTGGCGATATTTTTCGAGCCCCTTTTCCGTCGCGTCCTGGGCAAAGGCCGCGGCGGTCAGCGCAAAGACCGCGCATGTCGCGGCGAGCACAATCGATCTGATTGTCACTGTTGCTTTCCTCCCGTTTCGTCCATTTCGTTCTCCTGCGAAATGGGACAGCGATGTGCGTATTTCGATCCTCGTAGCAAACCTATATGCGGACACGCGCAGGCCGGCAACCGAGCGCTTTGCGGCGCGCGGCCCCGGTTGTCTGCGGCCAAAAACAGTTGCATCCTGCACCCGAAATGTCTAGACAGATATTCAAAATTGAATACGACCGGCGCCCATCGAGGCGCGAAGGCCGGACACGGGAAGGAAATGCCGAGAGGCGGCAAGCGGTTGGGCGGCAGACGATCCGCGCCCGCGCGTGACTTGCACGAAGCCGCCGGGTAAGCATCCTTCCATCGAACGCGAAAAGTGCCCCGCGACCCTTTCAAGGGTTGCACGGACAAACCATGCTGCTCGGGAGACCTGACAGATGAAACTCCAAGTTAATCGCCGGCAGGCTTTGGGTGTCGGCGCAGGCGCGCTGGCGGTGGCGATGGGCGGATTCTCGACCGTCGCTCATGCCGACAAGAAGATGGCCGATGAGGCGATCGCGACGTTTTCGGGCGGCAAGACGCCGGTGACGGGCAAGGTGAAACTCGATCTGCCGGAAATCGCCGAGAACGGCAACACCGTGCCGATGACGGTCTCCGTCGACAGCCCGATGACGGAGCAGTCGCATGTGACCGAGTTGCTGGTGCTGGCCGAGGGCAACCCGGCGCCCGGTGTTATCCGGTTCCATTTCTCGCCGGCGAGCGGCGTCGCCGAGGCTTCGACCCGCATCCGTCTGGCCAAAACCCAGGACATCGTCGCGCTCGCCAAGATGAACGATGGCTCCGTTTTCATGGCTACCAAGCAGGTGAAGGTGACGATCGGCGGCTGCGGCGGCTGATCGGACCGACGAACCGCTAATCATGTGATCCTGCTTCAGGGAGAAAACGATGGCCACCAAACCGCGTATCAAGCTCGACAAGCCGCAAGCCAAGAAAGGCGACATCGTCGAGGTCAAGGCGCTCGTTCAGCACATCATGGAATCCGGCCAGCGCAAGGGCAGCGACGGCAAGCCGATTCCGCGCAAGATCCTCAACAAGTTCGTCTGCACGGTGAACGGCAAGGAAGTCTTCTCGGCCGATTTCGAGCCGGCGATCTCCGCCAATCCCTATATCCAGTTCCACTTCCGCGCCATGGAGTCCGGGCCGGTGGTGCTGACCTGGACCGACGACGACGGCAGCAAGATCGTCGGCGAGGACAAGATCACCGTCAGTTGAGCGGTTGACGGCTTGAGCCGTTGACCCGTTCACCGATCTGGCGCCCCGCCGGCTTCACCCGGCGGCTGTGGGTATTTGTGCCGGGAGTATGCCGTGATCACACGCCGCGAGATCCTTCAGGTCGGCGCCGCCGCGGGCGCCTTGCTGGCCGGCGGCGGGAGCCTCACGCGCGCCTTTGCGCAGCAGAAGCTCACGCAGGACGAACTGTTGAAGTTCGACGCGCTCGGCAATGTCACGCTGCTGCACGTGACCGACATCCACGGCCAGCTCATGCCGGTCTATTTCCGCGAGCCGTCGATCAATCTCGGCGTCGGCGAGGCCAAGGGCCAGCCGCCGCACATTACCGGCGCCGACTTCCTCAAGCGTTTCGGCATCGCGCCGAAGTCGGCCATGGCCTATGCGCTGACCGACCAGGACTTCGCGGCGCTCGCCAAGTCTTACGGCCGCATCGGCGGGCTCGACCGCCTCGCCACCGCCGTCGGCCATGTGCGCGCGGAGCGCGGGGACAAGGTGCTGCTGCTCGACGGCGGCGACACTTGGCAGGGCTCGCTCGGCGCCAACCGCAGTAAAGGCCAGGACATGGTCGACTGCATGGCGCTTCTTGCGCCCGACGCCATGACCGGCCATTGGGAGTTCACGCTCGGGGAGGCGCGGGTAAAGGAGCTGATCGGCAAGATCGGCTTCCCGTTCCTGGCGCTCAACGTGCGCGACACCGACTGGGACGAACCGGTGTTCGAACCCATGAAGATGTTCGAGCGCGGCGGGGTGAAGATCGCCGTGCTCGGGCAGGCGTTTCCCTATACGCCGGTCGCCAATCCGCGCTGGATGATTCCGAAATGGTCGTTCGGCATCCGCGAGGACGATGTGCGCGCGCAGGTCGAGAAGGCGCGCAAGGCTGGAGCGCAGCTCGTGGTGCTGTTGTCGCACAACGGCTTCGATGTCGACCGCAAGCTGGCGTCGCGCGTCTCCGGCATCGACGTCATCCTCACCGGCCACACCCATGACGCGCTGCCGGAGGCGATCAAGGTCGGCAAGACGCTGCTGATCGCGTCCGGCTGCCACGGCAAGTTCCTGTCGCGGCTCGATCTCGACGTGCAGAACGGCGCGGTGAAGGGCTATCGCTACAAGCTCATTCCGCTGTTCGCCGACGCCATCGCGCCCGACGCCGAGATGGCGGCAGCGATCGCGAAGGCGCGCGCGCCCTATGCGAGCGAGCTCACGCGTGTCGTCGGCCGTGCCGACTCGCTGCTCTACCGGCGCGGCAATTTCAACGGCACGTTCGACGACCTGATCTGTACGGCGCTGTTGAAGGAGCGCGACGCCGAGATCGTGCTCTCGCCCGGCTTCCGCTGGGGCACCAGCGTGCTCCCCGGCCAGGCCATCACGGTGGAGGACATCCACAACGCCACCGCCATCACCTATCCGCAGGTCTATCGCCTGCCGATGACCGGCGAGCGGCTGAAGGAAGTGCTGGAGGACGTCGCCGACAACCTGTTCAACCCCGATCCCTATTACCAGCAGGGCGGCGACATGGTGCGCTGCGGCGGCCTTGGCTACACCATCGATGTGTCGAAGCCGATCGGTCAGCGCATCTCCGGCATGACGCATCTGAAATCGGGCCAGCCGATCGACCCGAAAAAAGAATATGTCGTCGCCGGCTGGGCCAGTGTGAACGAGGGCACGCAAGGCCCGCCGGTGTGGGAACTGGTCGAGCACTACGTCGCGGCCGAGAAGAGCGTGCGCATCACGCCCAATAGCAGCGTGAAGATCACCGGGACGTGAAAGGCGGTTCCGGTTGAAAACCGGGATCGCAAGGCCCATACGGAAGCCGGCGGGCGACGTCACCGGAGGATGCTGCCGTGGCTCGACAGACGGTCGTCGTGCTGTATCTCGTGGCGATGGTGGCCCTTATCGTCGGCGTCGATCTGCTATTTTTCAGAAATCAATTCTGGGCGCGGCTGCTCGTCAATATCGGCATCGTTTTGGTCTTCGGGGCCTTTTACCTGAGGTTTCTCCGACCGTCATGACGATTTGAATGCGAGTCCGCGTCCGGACTTAGACCGGCTTTGCCTCCGCCGCCCGTTTCCCCTATGACTGGCGTCCCGCATTTTCCAGTTCGGACGCTCCATGGCCAAACTACAACTTTCCGTCGCCGTCGGCCCCTATGACCGCACGCGCGCGCTGATCGACGGTTCCGTGCAGATCGACGGCGTCGAGCCCGTCTGCATGACGCTCTCGCCCGAGGAAATCTTCTTCCGCGCGCTGCGCCACGCGGAATTCGACATCTGCGAATTGTCGCTGTCGAGCTTCACGCTCAAGACCGCGCAGGGCGGCGGGCCTTATGTCGGCGTGCCGGCCTTCGTGTCGCGCGCCTTCCGCCACACCTCGATCTATGTGCGCACCGACCGCATCAAAAAGCCGGAAGACCTCAAGGGCAAGCGCGTGGGCGTGCCGGAATATCAGCTCACCGCCAATGTCTGGGCGCGCGCGATCCTGGAGGACGACTACGGCGTGAAGCCGTCGGACATTCATTGGATTCGCGGCGGCATCGAGCATGCCGGGAGGCCCGAGAAGATTTCGATCAACCTGCCGAGCGACGTGAAGCTCGACAATGCGCCGGAGGGCAAAACCATCTCGGCGCTGCTCGCCGAAGGCGAGATCGATGGTTTCATCGCGCCGCGCCCGCCCTCGCTGCCGAAAGACACGCCGAATGTCGGCTGGCTGTTCCCCGATCCGGTGGCGGCCGGCAAGGATTATTTCAAGCGCACCGGGATTTTCCCGATCATGCATCTGGTCGGCGTGCGCAGGACGCTGGCCGAGCAGCATCCCTGGCTGCCGGGCGCGGTGTTCAAGGCGTTTTCGCAGGCCAAGGATCACGCGCTCGACCTGCTCGCCGACACGTCGGCCACCAAGGTCACGCTGCCCTTCGTCGAAGAGCGGCTGGCGGAAGCGCGCGCGCTGATGGGCGAGGACTTCTGGTCTTACGGCCTCGACGGCAGTCGCAAGACGCTGGAAGTGTTCCTGCGCCATCATCATTCGCAAGGTCTGTCGTCACGCCTGGTCAAGCCGGAAGAACTGTTCCATCCCGGCACGCTGGAGACGTTCAAGCTGTAGTCTGTCATGGCCGGGCATAGCCCGACGAAGACGGGCGTAAACGCCCTTATGTCCCGGCCATCTCGCTTAGGATGGCACGTCACCTTCATTATCGGGATCACCGGGTCACTCCGCTTCGCGGCGGCCCGGTGATGACAGGTGATAACCTGGGGCGCAGAGGCGGCCCGCAAGGCGATTAGGGGGTAGGGATGGCAACCATCAAAATCATGAGCGGCGGCGCACCGAAGGAGGTGTTCGCCACGCTGACGCCGGAATTCGAACGGCGTAGCGGGCACAAGGTCGAATTCTCCTATGCCGTGATGTCGGCGCTGCGCGACCGGCTGGCGGCGGGCGAGGCGACCGATGTGCTGGTGATGCCGACGAACCTGCTGGACGGCTACCAGCA
The DNA here is from genome assembly GCA_035549515.1 of Pseudolabrys sp. GTDB lineage: Bacteria > Pseudomonadota > Alphaproteobacteria > Rhizobiales > Xanthobacteraceae > Pseudolabrys. Next base: position 12,672 of record DASZQT010000367.1, read on the forward strand.
GAGTGGTGTGGTGCGCGCGCCAGGGCGCGGCGTGCTCGGCCTCGTCAGCATCAATGCCGTGGTGCGCACAGGCGCGCCCATGCCCGATCTGTCGACACCCGAAGCGGTGCGCGAGACCATGCTCAAAAGCCGCGCCATTGTCTTTGCCACACCGGGCGCGACGCCGAGCGGCACCCATATGGGCCAGGTGATCGAAAAGTTCGGCATTGCCGAGGCGATGGCCGGGCGCATCCTGCACCGCCCCGCGCTGCAGGGCGGCGTGCAACTGGTGGCGAGCGGGGAGGCCGAAATCGGCTTCTATCCCAAGAGCGAGGTCATCAATATCGATGGGCTCACGCTGGCCGGGCCTTTGCCGGACGGAATTGCGCAGACCACCATTTACGGCGCAGCCGTCACGACCGCGAGCGCCGCGCCGGAGGCGGGCGAAACCTTCATCATCTTCATGTGCGATCCCGCCCATCGCGCGGTCTGGGACCACGGCGGGTTCGATGCGGCGTGATTCTCTCCCGTCACCCTGAGGAGCGCGCCAACGGGTCCGCGCGCAGCGCGGCCCGATGACGGGCTCCGCGCGCCTTGAAGGGTTTCTGACTTACGGGTCCTTCGAGGCTCGGCGCTCTCGCGCCGAGTACCTCAGGACGACGGATGCGATCAGCGCTTGATCGTGTGCAGCCCGCCCAAGCGCCCGACCAGCGCATTGGCGCCGATGGCCAGCACGAACAGCACGATGAGCTGGGCATACATGCGCGGCATGTCGAAGGTCGAATAGGCCTGGATGATCAGAAAGCCGATGCCCTTGTTCGACAGCTTGGTCTCGGCCAGCAGCGTGCCGATCAGCGCCATGCCGAGGCCCAGCCGTACGCCGTTGATGATCGGATGGCGCATCGCCGGCAGATAGATCTTCCATACCATTTGCATGGTGTTGGCGCGGAAGCTCTGGCCGACGCGGATCAGCACTTTGTCGATGGCGCGCATGCCGGCCGCAGCCGACAACGCGATCGGGAAGAAGCAGGACAAAGTGCCGAGCGCGATCTTCGACTCGGGGCCGACGCCGAACCACATGATCATGATGGGGAAGAAGATGATCTTCGGCGTGGGCCCGAGATAATAGAGATAGGCCTCGTAGGCTTTCGAGAGGAAACGGTTGGCGCCGAGCAGGATGCCGACCGCGAGCCCCGCGATGCCGCCGATCGCCAGCGCGGCCGCGATCTCGCCGACCGTGACCCCGAGATTGAAATAGTAGTCGCCGCTCGTCAGCAGGTCGACCAGCGCGGCGCCGATGCGCAACAGCGACGGCACCACATCGCGATAAAGCCAGCCGGAATGGGCGAGGAACTCCCAAACCGCCGCCGCCGCCAGCACGATGGCGACGCGCAAGAGCGTGACCGGGCTTAACGCCGGTGCGGC
>DASZQT010000368.1:0-2485 GCA_035549515.1 Pseudolabrys sp.
CTATGAAGAAGCTGCGGCACAGGGCCTTCTCGCGGGTCTGAATGCGGCGGCAATGGCTGGCGGGAGCCCCGAAATCGTATTTGATCGCGCCGAGGCCTATATCGGCGTGATGGTCGACGACCTGGTGACCCGCGGCGTGACAGAGCCCTACCGCATGTTCACGTCGCGTGCGGAGTATCGCCTGCAATTGCGTGCCGATAACGCCGATCAGAGGCTCACGGATAAAGGCATCGCCATCGGCTGCGTGGGATCCGAGCGCGCGCGCTTCCATGCGGCCAAGAGCGCGGCACTCAAGGACGCGCGCGAGTTCGCCAACTCGGTTTCGCTCACGCCAAAAGAGGCCGAGAAGCACGGCCTCGCGCTCAATAAGGACGGCCAGCGCCGGACGGCGTTCGAGCTGCTGTCCTACCCGGACATCGGCATCGACGATCTCGCTAAGATCTGGCCGCGTTTCGGCGAGCTTGCGCCAAAGATCGCCGAGCAGGTCGAGATCGATGCCAAATATCAAGTCTATCTCTCGCGCCAGACGGCCGATATCGCGGCCTATCGGCGCGATGAGAGCTTCGTGCTGCCGGAAGACCTCGATTATGCGGCGCTGCCGGGCCTTTCCAACGAAGTCAGGCAGAAACTTGCGACGCAGCGGCCGCGCACGATCGGGCATGCGAGCAAGATCGATGGTGTGACGCCGGCCGCGCTGACATTGCTGGTCGCGCATGTGCGCCGCGGGCGCGGCAAGCCCGCGAAGACGGCGTGACGCCGCGCGAGCAGGGCGCACTCGATTTGTCGGCCGATCGCGCGCGCGCCTTGGCGCTCACCCCTGTTTCACGTGAAACATTGGCCCGCCTGGACCGGTTCGTTGACCTACTCGTCCGCTGGCAGAGCAAAACCAATCTCGTCGCGTCGTCGACGCTGCCCCATCTCTGGACGCGGCACATCGCCGACTCGCTTCAGCTCCTGGAGCATGCGCCCAAGGACGCCCGTGTCTGGGTCGACTTCGGCTCGGGAGGCGGCTTCCCGGCGATCCCGATAGCCTGCGCGCTGGCGGAAAGACCGGACGCGACGGTCCACATGGTCGAAAGCAACACCAAAAAGGCCGCCTTTCTGCGCGAGGCGGTGCGGGCGACGGGCGTAAGGGCGCAAGTCCACGCAGAGAGGATCGAGGATTATGGGGAGAGTTATGGGGACAACGTCGATGTGGTGAGCGCCCGCGCGCTCGCCCCATTGAAAACCCTATGCGATCAAGCGTTTCCTCTCATTGCGCGCGGCGCTATCGGCCTTTTCCCCAAGGGCCAAGATGTAGCGGCCGAATTGACCGAGGCCGCTAAATATTGGATCATCGAAGCGTCAACCGAGCCGAGCAAGACGAGTCGCGAGGGTTGCATCGTCGTGGTGCGCGGGCTGAAGCGGCGGTGAAAGAGTAAGTTCGCCGTCATCCTGAGGTGCGAGGGCGAGGCCCGAGCCTCAAGGGATGACCGGCATGGAGTCAGTGGCCGATCATCCTTCGAGGGCCGCTTCGCGGCCACCTCAGGATGACGGTTCAAACGCTAGCGTAAGAAACGAAGGCCATGAGCCAATGACCGATACGCCAACCATCGATCCGCCTGCCGACGTGATCCCCCTGGTCAAACCGACGGTGAAGCCGGACGCGCCGCGCCCGCGCATCATCGCGATCGCCAACCAGAAAGGCGGCGTCGGCAAGACCACGACCGCGATCAATCTCGGCACCGCGCTTGCCGCCATCGGCGAGCATGTACTGATCGTCGATCTCGATCCGCAGGGCAACGCCTCCACCGGTCTCGGCATCGACCGCAAGGCGCGCCGCACCTCGACCTATGACGTGCTCACCGGCCAGGCGCCGATGCGCTCGGCCGTGCTGCAAACGGCGGTGCCGCAGCTCATGATCGCGCCTTCGACCATGGACCTTTCCGGCCTCGAGCTGGAGATCGGACGTGAGCGCGACCGCGCCTTCCGCCTGCGCAGCTCGCTTGGCGCGCTCAACAAGGGCGAGCGCGATTTCGATTTCACTTATGTGCTGGTCGACTGCCCGCCGTCGCTGAATTTGCTCACGGTCAATGCCATGGCGGCGGCCGACTCGGTGCTGGTGCCGCTGCAATGCGAGTTCTTCGCGCTCGAAGGTCTGTCGCAGCTTCTCAAGACCGTCGAGCAGGTGAAGACCGCGCTCAACCCGAACCTGTCGATCCACGGCATCGTGCTGACCATGTACGACTCGCGCAACAACCTCTCCAACCAGGTGGTTGCCGACGTGCGCCAGTTCATGGGCCGCAAGGTCTACGAGACGGTGATCCCGCGCAACGTGCGCATCTCGGAAGCGCCGTCCTACGGCAAGCCGGTGCTGGTCTACGATCTCAAATGCGTCGGCAGCGAAGCGTATCTTCGGCTCGCGACCGAGATCATCCAGCGCGAGAAGGAATTGAAGGCGTCTTGATCCCTCCCCCGAAGGGGGAGGGTCGATCCTCGCGCAGCG
>DASZQT010000369.1:0-3112 GCA_035549515.1 Pseudolabrys sp.
GCCGCGCCACCAGCGCGACCGACGCGCCATTGTCGGCGAGCGCACGCGCGAATTGAATCCCGAGCCCGCTGGAAGCGCCGGTCACCAGCGCGACGCGGCCGTCGAGGGAGAATAGTTCGGATGCTTTCATGGGGGAGACTCTTATCCCTCCCCCAACGGGGGAGGGTGGCCGACGAAGTCGGCCGGGTGGGGGGAATGCCGTTGTAACGCTTCGTCGATCACCTGCAGGACGCCGTCCAAATTCTTATCGACATCGTTATTCCAAAACCGCAAGATCTTAAAGCCTTTGCGTCGGAAATGAGCATCTCGGCGGAGGTCGGAAACGGCATGCGTGTCAAAATTGTGCTGACCGCCGTCAAGCTCAATGATGAGCCACTTGCGCAAACAGACGAAGTCGAGAATGCGACCGTCACGCGGTGATTGACGGCGAAAGTGATAACCGCGCTTTTTCCATGAGCGCAGATGAACCCACAACTTTACTTCTTGCGGTGTCATGCTCTTACGCAGTTCGCGAGCGTTTGCGTCTGCCATAGAAACCCCACCCGGCCGGCTTCGCCGGCCACCCTCCCCTTTCAGGGGAGGGATAAGAAAGCTCAGTGGCTATAAAGCGCATGCGGCAGGGCGGTCGCAAGCCCCGGCGCGAACCAGAGCACAACCAGCGCGACAAGCTGGATCAGCACGAAGGGGATGACGCCAATATAGATATCGCGGGTGGTGATCTCAGGCGGCGCCACCCCGCGCAGGAAGAACAGCGTCGGCCCGAGCGGCGGGTGCATGTAGGAGGTCTGCAAATTCACCGCCATCATGATGCCGAGCCAGACCGGATCGACGCCGGGCATCTTCAAGAGCGCGGGCGCCACGATCGGCACCACCACGAAGATGATCTCGAAGGCGTCCATCACGAAGCCAAGCAGGAACATCGCGAACATCACGGTCAGCACCGCGCCGGCCGTGCCGCCGGGCAGATCGCTGAGCGCGCGCTCCACCATCACGTCGCCGCCGAGTGCGCGGAACACCAGGCTGAACATGGTGGCCCCGATCAAAATGAGAAATATCATGCTGACGACCTGGGTGGTCGTCTCGACCACCGGCATCATCAGACCCGGAAGCGGCGCCTTGCGCAGCGCGAGCAGGATGGCGCCGACCGCGCCGATCGAGGCCGCTTCCGTCGGCGTGGCGATACCGCCCAGGATCGAGCCGAGCACCGCGAGGATGAGCGCAATCGGCGCGACCAGCACCGCGATGAGCTTGCGCGCGAGCGCAAGCCCGCGCGGCGCCTTGGGATCGGCCGGCAGCGCCGGCGAAGCCTGCGGCCACGCAAATGCAACCGCGATCAGGAACAACAGATAAAGGCCGACCAAGGCAAAGCCCGGCACCAGCGCGCCGGCGAACAGATCGCTCACCGTGAGCGAGCGCGGCGCGAAATTGCCCTGCGCGAGTTGCGCGGCCTGATAGGAATTGCCGAGCTGGTCGCCGAGCAGCACCAGCACGGTGGCGGGCGGAAACACCTGCGCCAGCGTCGCAGTGGCGGCGACCGTGCCGGCGGCGAGCCTTTTTTCGTAGCCGAAGCGCAGCATCGTCGGCAGCATGATGAGGCCCATGGTCACCGTGGTGGCGCCGACCACGCCCTTGGCGGCGGCGAGCAGCGTGCCGACGATCACCGCCGATATGCCGAGCCCGCCGCGCAGACTGCCGAACAACCGGCCCATGGTCTCCAGCAGTTCCTCGGCCACGCGCGAACGCTCCAGCATCACTCCCATGAAGATGAAGAGCGGAATGGCCAGCAGCACCTCGTTGGTCATGATGCCGAAGATGCGCTGCGGCAGCGCGCCCAGGATGCCGAAACCCATGATGCCGAGCGCGTGCCCGATGACGGCAAAGGCGAGCGACACGCCGGCGAGCGTGAGCGCGACCGGATAGCCGATCATCAGCGCCGCGATGACGGCGACCACCATCAGGATGGCGAGGAGTTCAGCCACCGCCTAATCCCTCCCCTGAAAGGGGAAGGTCGGCGAGCGAAGCGAGCCGGGGTGGGGTGCGCTCGCCATTAAGACCCCCCACCCGGCCGGCTGCGCCGGCCACTCTCCCCCGCAAGCGGGGGAGGGATAAGAACGATTGCCGCCCGCGCCGCCTGCGCCACGCCTTGCAACGCCATCAGCACGGCGAAAACCGGAATGACGGTCTTGAGCACAAACACCAGCGGCAAACCGCTCGCCTCCTGCGAGCGCTCAAGGATCGCCCAGGAACGCCCGGCGTAGGGCACCGAAAGCCAGACCAGCACCAGCATGAAAGGCAGCAGCAAGAACACGCTGCCGAAGAGATCGACGATCGCCCGCGTGCGCGGCGACGCGTCGGCGTAGAAAATGTCGACCCGCACATGGCCACCCAGGCGCAGCGTCCAGGCCGCCGCCAGCATGAACAACGTGGCGTCGAGGTAGATCACCGTCTCCGACAGCCAGATCGAGCCGAGCGCGAACATGTAGCGCGCCACCACCAGCGCGAATTGCAGCAGCACGACCGCCAAGATGAGCCACGATACCGCGCGGCCGATGGCGGTGTTCAGGCGGTCGACGCGGTCGGCGAAGTTGGTCAGGACGTGCAAGCAACCCTCTCGGCAGTCATCCGCGCGAAAGCGGGGATGATGACATAATGGGGCTCTCTCGGCTAAACTAATATCTATGTCCGATCATCACGACCACCACCACGATCACGACCATTCCGAGTTGTCGGAGACCCAATTGCGCGTGCGCGCGCTGGAGACCGTGCTCACCGAGAAGGGCTATGTCGATCCGGCCGCGCTCGATGCCATCGTCGAAGCCTATGAGACCAAGATCGGCCCGCGTAACGGCGCCGCCGTGGTCGCCAAAGCCTGGACCGACCCCGCCTTCAAAGCCGCGCTCATCGCAGACGCTTCGCAAGCGGTGGCGACGCTCGGCCATGTCAGCCGCGTCGGCGATCATCTCATCGCGGTCGAGAATACGCCCACGACGCACAACATGGTCGTGTGCACGCTGTGCTCCTGCTATCCGTGGGAAGTGCTCGGCCTGCCGCCGGTCTGGTACAAATCGGCGCCCTACCGCTCGCGCGCGGTGAAAGACCCGCGCGGCGTGCT
>DASZQT010000370.1:0-2044 GCA_035549515.1 Pseudolabrys sp.
CTCTGCAATTCGGCCTCGATTTCGGCGAGGCGCGCGCGCTCGGCCAGCCGGCGGGCGGCGCCGGTCGGGGCATGCGCGGCGGTCGCAAATCCGTCCCAGCGCCACAGGTCGCCTTCAGGCGAGACCAGCCGCTGGCCGGGCTTGAGCAGCGCGAGGAAACGCGGCGCTTCCGCGCGCTCGACCACACCGATCTGGCTCAGCCGGCGCGCCAATTCGTCCGGCGCCAGCACGTGCTTGGCGAGCGATTCCACACCATCCGGCAGGGCGGGATCGGACGGATCGATGGCCGAGCCCATCCAGCGCATGGGCGCGGACGGATCGACCGGCGCATCGAGATCGTCGCCGAGCGCGGCACCGAGCGCTTTCTCAAAGCCCTTGTCGACCGCGATGGCATCCATCACCGGCGGCCACAGGTTCTTGGTCTCGACCGCCAGCACCTTGGACAGGGTCTTGGCTTCGGTCTCGAGCCGCTGCACGCGGCGCTCGGCCTCCGCGAGCGGATTGCGCGTCGCTTCAAGCTCCTGGCGCGCGGTGGCATGCGCGGCTTCCGCCGTGAGCGCGGCGGCTTCGGCGGCGGCGACCGCTGCCTGAATCTCTTCCACGGCCTGCGCCAGTACGGCGAGATCGGGACCTTGGTTGGCTTGCAGGACGGAAAGCTCGCGCTCGATCTCGGCGAGTTCGCTGGCGCTGCGCGCGATGCGGTTGTCGTGCTCGCGCGCGACATTGATGAGCTGGTTGCGCCGTGCCGTGAGATCGGCGAGGCGGGCGGTCAGTTCGGAGAAGATCTTCTCGGCCGCCGACAATTCGCTATCGGCTTCCGCCACTTTGGCATCGACGCCCGAGCGGCGGCCGGCATTTTCGCGCGCCTCGGCGCGGATGGTTTCTTCCTCCGCCGCGATGCGCGCGATGGCCTCGTCGGCATCGCTGGCGAGCCGCAATTCGCGCTCGCTGTCGGCGGCGAATTGCACCAGCCGCTTGTCGAGTTCCGCGATGCGATCGCGCGCGCGCTGTTCCTCGCGGTCGAGATCGGCGAGCGCGACATTGAGCCGGTGCAGCGCGGCACCGGCGCGCGCTTCGGTCTCGCGCAGCTCGGGCAGTCCGGCGGAGGTCGCGGCCTGCCGCTTGGAGGCTTCGGCCTCGGCCGTGGTGCGCTCGGCCACGACCAGCACGCACTGGTCCTTGGCTTCGGCGGCGGCGGCGACTTCGGCGCTCGCGGCGGTATGGCGCAAATGATAGAGCGTGGCTTCCGCCTTGCGCACCTGCGCCGACACGTTGCGATAACGCACGGCCTGGCGCGCCTGCTTCTTGAGCGCTTCCATCTGCGCGGCCAACTGGCCGATCACGTCCTCGGCGCGCGTGAGGTTGGTTTCCGCCGCCTTCAGGCGCAGCTCGGCTTCGTGCCGGCGCGCATGCAGACCGGCGACGCCGGCCGCCTCTTCCAGCACGCGGCGGCGCTGTTCGGGCTTGGCCTGGATGATCTCGCCGATGCGGCCCTGATGCACGAGCGCGGGCGAACGCGCGCCGGTCGAGGCATCGGCGAACAGGATCTGCACATCGCGCGCGCGCACTTCGCGGCCGTTGATGCGGTAATTCGAGCCGGCATCGCGCTCGATGCGGCGGGCGATTTCCAAGAGATCGGTGTCATTGAAGGCGGCGGGCGCGGAGCGCTCCATATTGTCGATCGAGATCGCCACCTCGGCATTGTTGCGCGCCGGGCGCGAATTATTGCCGGAGAAGATGACGTCGTTCATCGACGCCGCGCGCATAGATTTGTGCGAGCTCTCGCCCATCACCCAGCGCAGCGCTTCCACCAGATTGGACTTGCCGCAACCGTTCGGACCGACCACGCCGGTGAGGCCCGGTTCGATCAGGAAGTCGGTGGGTTCGACGAACGACTTGAAGCCGAGAAGGCGCAGCCGTGTGAGCTTCATACTTTCAGGTCTCGCTTGCCCGCGCCGAATGGAGCATGACGCCCGCGCGTTCGTTCACATGAACGGGTGAGCAATCCGTCCCGACGCCCATGCGGGCCATCGTTTTCGGTGCC
>DASZQT010000371.1:0-10863 GCA_035549515.1 Pseudolabrys sp.
TCTACTTCGCCTATGGCTCCAACATGCACCGCGCCGGCATGGCCGCGCGCTGCGCGGGTGCGCAGCCACTCAGCGTGGCGCAGCTTGCAGGCTGGCGTTTCGTCATCGGCACGCACGGCTATGCCTCGATCGTGCCCGCGCCCGGCTCCGAGGTGATCGGCGTGCTGTGGTGGCTCACGCCGCGCGATCTCGCCGCACTCAATGCCTATGAGAGCCTCGACAGCGGCCTTTATGGTCGCCGTCTTTTGATGGTGCGGCAGAACGGTGTGGCCCGCTCGGCGTTGGTCTATGTCGGGCGCGCGAGCGGCAAGGGGAGAGCACGGCCGGGCTATCTGGAACTCATCCTGGCCGCTGCGCGCGACTGGCAGATGCCGGAGCGCTATATTCGTGGGCTACGGCGCTGGGCGCCGGCGCGTTTGGCCGGCACAAGCGCGGCTGGAACCGGATCGACAGCATGAACAGCATTCGGCATGTCGTGGTGCGCGGCCGCGTGCAGGGCGTCGGCTTCCGCGCCTTTGTCGAGGTCGAGGCACTGCGCTTCGGCCTGCAAGGCTGGGTGCGCAATCGCCACGACGGATCGGTGGAGGCGGTGTTCGCCGGCCCGCCCGACGTGGTGACGGCGATGCTGGAAGCCTGCCGGCGCGGTCCCAGCTTTGCACGCGTCGATGCACTCGATGACAACGACGGCGGAGAGGATCATCTCAAGCTCCGCCGTCGCGGCGAACTGTTCTCGGTGCTGCCGACGGCCTGACGTCAACGCGCGCCGCGGAAGGCCGCGACCAGCGCCCGCAAGGCGCCACGGGCGCGCGCATCCGATACGCGCGCGTGCAGTTCGACCGCGGAACCGCCGAGCGACGGCAGGCCGAGCGCCGGGCCGACATCGATCGTGCCGGGCGGCGCGATGCGTCTGGCGAGCGGCGCAATCGCCAGCCCTGAACTGATCGCCGCGGCAATGGCGGTCACGCCGCCGCCCGTGAACGCCTCGACCCAGCCGAGCTTGGCCTTGTCGAGCGCGCGGATCGCGAGCGAGCGCACGCTGCAGGGCGCGGCCAGCATGGCCAGCCGGAGCTTCTCCCCGGCCTTGTGCCGGAACGCGGGCACCGCGAACCAGCCGAGTTCGTCCTCCAATAGCTTCTCGCCGCCGCGGCGGTGTCGCTCGTGGCGTATGAAAGCGGCATCGATCTCTCCGGCGTCGAGCGCATCGAGCAGGACACCGGAAAAGCCGATACGCACGTCGAGATGCAAGGCGGGATCGAAGCCGCTCACGCGCGCGATCAGCCGGGCAAGATCGGGACCGGCGACATGGTCGCTGAAGCCGATGGTCAGCCGATGCTCGGGTTCGCGCAGCGACGACAGCGCGCGATCGTGCGCGGCGAGCAGGTCGCGCGCACGTTCGAGAAAGCCGGCGCCGTCCTCGGTCAAGCGGACCGAGCGCGGCGTGCGTTCGACGAGATGCAGGCCGAGCCGGGCCTCCAGCCGCTTGAGCTGCAGACTGACCGCCGACTGCGTCATGCCGACGGCCTCGGCGGCGCGCGTGAAACTCGTCAACTCCGCCACCAGGACGAAGGCGCGGACGGCGTCGATGTCGAGCGATCCATTTTCCATTGTTATCACTGTTATCATTTAAGATTGCAAAACTCAATGATAGGATGCTGCGCAATGACGCTTTGAAATGCAAGGAGGCACGCCATGCCGCTCATCACCGTTACCGTCTCGACCCCCTACAAGACCGTGCTGCCGCGCGCGGAGATCGCCGACGAGGTGACCCGCCTCACCGCGACGCTGCTGAAGAAGGACCCGGCGGTTACCGCTGTCATCGTTGAGCGCGTTTCGCCCGATTCATGGTTCTGCGGCGGCCGCTCGCTCAGCGACGCTTTCCTGGCGAGCTTCTGGGTCGACGTTCACGTCACCGACGGCACCAATACGCCGGAGCAGAAGGCCGCCTTCATCGCCGCGATCTTCGGCGCGATGGAGGAACTGCTCGGCCCGCTGCACGAGGAGAGCTACGTCCATGTGCATGAGGTGCGCGCCGATGCTTACGGTTATGGCGGTCTGACCCAGGCGCAACGCGCCCGCGCCCGCCGTCAGCTTAAAGTGCCGGTCGCGGCCGCACTTTGAGCCGGCGCCGGCCCGAACAGCGGCTCGAACTCTCGCCGCAAGGCCATGTCGACCTCGGGCATCGACACGATGAGCCCGAGGTCGGTCAGGCTGGTGACGCCATAGCGCTGCTCGTTCACGCCGCAGGGTACGATGCCGGTGAAGTGGGAGAGGTCGGGCTCGACGTTGAGCGCCAGCCCGTGCAGCGTCACCCAGTGCCGCACGCGGATGCCGATGGCCGCGATCTTGTCCTCGTAGCCTTCACCTTTCTCGGGCCGCCGCACCCAGACGCCGACGCGGTCCTCGCGCCGCTCGCCGCGCACGTTGAAACGGGCGAGCGTGCGGATGATCCATTCCTCCAGCGTGGCCACGAACACGCGCACATCCGGCCCGCGCCGTCGCAGGTCGAGCATGACATAGGCCACGCGTTGGCCGGGCCCGTGATAGGTCATCTGCCCGCCGCGCCCGGCGTCGAACACCGGGAATCGGGCCTCCAGCACATCGGCTCGGTTGGCGCTCGTGCCGGCCGTATAGAGCGGCGGGTGTTCCAGCAGCCAGATGAGTTCGCCAGCGCGGCCGGCGGCGATGTCGGCTACTCGCGCGTCCATGATCGCGAGCGCATCCTTGTAGGGGACCGGCGCGTTGCTGACGCGCCATTCGACCGGCTGCGATCCGGCAGGTAGCGGCAGGCCAACCGTCAATTCGTCGCGAATATTAACCACTCATTCACCATACCATGGTGACTTCAAAGTTGCCCGCAATCGCGCGGGCGAGCGGAAGGAAGCAGACGTGGCCACGTTGGACAAGGTTGCCATCGATATCACTGTCGTGTTGGGCACCACCTCGATGCCGATTCACCAGGTGCTGCGGCTCGGCCGCGGCGCCATCATCGAACTGGACGCCTCCGAGGACGACGCCGTCAGCATCCTCGCCAACAACCTGCCGGTGGCCAAGGGCACCGTGGTCGTGAACGGCAACCGCATCGCGGTGAACGTGGCCGAACTGCTGCCACGCCCGCCCGACATGCGCTGATCCGATGTAGTGGGTGTGTGGCCGGCCGGGAAGGGCTTTTTGCCCGGTCTAACGGCTTGATCGGCTGTGCAAAACTGCCCTGGCTTTTTCTTGTTTCGGGCGCGCGCGGGCCTTGTCCCTGCGGTCCCCATTTGTTACATGGTCCGCCGTCTTTAGGGGCGCCGGGTCGTTACGAAGCCCTGCATCCCCCTCCCCATGCGGTCGTGGCGGAATTGGTAGACGCACTGCCTTGAGGTGGCAGCGGGGCAACCCGTGGAGGTTCGAGTCCTCTCGACCGCACCAATCTTTTTTATCATTTAATATCAGATAGATAGACCAAAGTTGGTCTATCGATTGGCAGCGGAATTGTGGGAAAGTCGTTGTAGCAGTTCGATGCGGGCCGCGAAGGCCTCGATCCCCATGTGCGCAAGGTGCTCGAGTGCCTGCGCCAGCCGGCGGCGAGGCCCTCAAGCCTCACGCCATCAGCTTCTCGAGCCGGATCGGCAATTCGCGCACGCGCACGCCGGTGGCGTGATAGACCGCGTTGGCGACGGCGGCGGCGGTGCCAACATTGCCGAGTTCGCCGACGCCCTTGACGCCAGCCGGATTGACGAAATTGTCTTCCTCGGGGACGAGGATGACCTCCAGGCCCTGGATGTCGGCGTTCACCGGGATGAGATATTCGGCGATATTATCGTTGGTGTAGCGCGCATTGCGCTTATCGATCTCGGTTGCCTCGTGCAAGGCCGAGGAAATGCCCCAGATCATGGCGCCGAGATACTGGCTCCGCGCGGTGCGCGTGTTCATGATGCGGCCGGCCGCGAAGGCGCCGACGACGCGCGGCACCCGGATTTCGCGCGTCTGCGCATGCACGCGCACTTCGACGAATTCGGCCCCGAGCGCATACATCAGCTTTTCACCTTTCGAGCCGCCGGTGAGCGTCGGCTTGCCGTGGTAAAGCTGCGTCATGGCGTCGGGCTTGGCGCCCGGCGGCAGGAATTCGGCGTATTCCTCGATAGCGCCGACACCGAGCCGTTTGAATGCGTCCTTTAGGTTCGGTGCGCTATCGCCGCTCGATCCTGTCGTGGCGCTGGTGTTGCCGAGCCTGGCGCGGATGGCATCGCAGGCCTTCATCACAGCGGAGCAGGCGCTCGCCGTGGTGTTGGAGCCGCCGGCCACCGGCGCGGGCGGCAGTTCGCTATCGCCCAGCAGAACCTTCACCCGGGCAATCGGCACGCCAAGGCGTTCGGCCGCCATCTGGCCGATCACCGTATAGGCGCCGGTGCCGAGATCGTGCGCGGCGATCTGCACCGTGGAGTCGCCATTGGCGAGGAGCCGCACGCGCGCCGCCGCCGCCCCGACATGGGTGGGATAGACCGCGCTGGCGCAGCCCCAGCCGATGAGCCAGTCGCCGTCGCGCATCGAGCCGGGCTTGGCGCTGCGCTTGGACCAGCCGAAAGTATCCGCCGCGACGTCATAGCAGCGCATCAGCGAGCGGCTCGACCATTGCTTGCCGGTGGCGTCGACCATCCCATCATTGCGTCGGCGCAATTCGACCGGGTCCATGTCGAGCGCGAGGGCGAGTTCGTCCATCGCGCTTTCCAGCGCATAGATATAGGGCACGACCGGCGGCGAACGCATGAAACCCGGCGTATTGCGGTCGGCATGCACCAGGCTGACATGGGTCTTCACCGCCCCGAACGAATAAAGCCGCGCGCTGTCTTCCACGCCGGCGACCGTGTAGGGGTCGGGCCGCGAAGTGACTTCCCAGCCCTCATGGCTGAAGCCCGCGATCTTGCCGTCCCGTCCGGCGCCCATGCGGATGCGGTGGCGCGTTTCCGCGCGATAGGTCTGGATGGTGAAGCCCTGGTCGCGGGTGGCGACCAGCTTGACCGGCCGATTGAGCTTGCGCGCCGCCAACGCCACGAAGCCGGTGCGCGGCGAGAATTGCGCCTTGGAGCCGAAAGCGCCGCCGACGAACGGGCTGACAACGTGCACCTTTTCCGGCGCGATGGCGAGCTTCTGCGCCAGCGTGTTCTTCAAGCCGTAGACGAACTGGCTCGGCTCATACACGGTGAGCGCGCCGTCGCGCCAGACACAGGTGGTGGTGAACAATTCGATCGGATTGTGATGCTGCGTCGGCGTGCCGTACATGGCGTCGATCGTGACGTCGGCTGCGGCAATCGCGGCGTCGGCATCGCCCGCTTGCGGCAAATCCTTGGCGCGCGCGGTGGCCTTGCTGGCGTCCTCATTGCTGACGCCGGCGGAGCCGAAGCCTGCGCTGGGCGCTTCTTCGTCATAAGCGTACTTCGCGCGATAGGCCGCTTCGCGCGCCGCCTCATAGCTGTCGGCAAGCACCATGCCGACGATCTGGCCGTCGAAATGGACGTCCGGTCCCATCTCCTGCATCGACGAGATCGCGCCGCCGCCGCCGGTGGAAAACGGCACGTCTTCGAGCTTGCCAATGTTCTCGTGCGTGAGAATGTCGAGCACGCCCGGCACCGCCATGGCCTCGCCGAGGTCGATGCTACGAATGCGGCCCTTCGAAATGGCGCTGGTGATGAGATAGGCAAAGGCGGGATTGGGCACCGCGAAATCGGAGGCGTAGCGCGCCTCGCCGGTGACCTTGAGACGGCCGTCGAGGCGCGGGACGGGCTCGCCCATGTTCTGCTGAGGCGCGGGTGCGGCGCGGTTCATGGGTCAGATCTCCAATTGGGCGGCCTGCCGCAGCGCGCGCGCCAGCGTGCGCTGGCCGAGTTCGATCTTAAAGGCGTTCTCGCCATGCGGCCGTGCTTCGGCAAATGCGGTCTCGCCGACGGCGGTCAGCGTGTCGTCATCGAGCGTCTGCCCGGTAATCGCCTGTTCCGCGCCGCGCGCGCGCCAGGGCGCCGCGCTGACGCCGCCGAGCGCAATGCGCGCGGCCCGCACCGTTTCGCCCTCCATGTCGAGCGCGACGGCGGCCGAGGCGAGCGCGAATTCGTAGGACTGGCGATCGCGGATTTTCAGGTAGAGCGAGCGCTTCGCCCAGGGCAGCCGCGGCACCAGGAAGCCGGTGATCAGTTCGCCCGGCATCAGATTGGTTTCAATATGCGGGGTCTCGCCGGGGAGGCGATGCAACTCCGCGAAGGGCAGGGCGCGCGCGCCCTTGGGGCCTTCGATGCTGACGGTCGCGTCGAGCGCGATCAGCGCATGCGCGAAGTCCCCGGAATACTGCGCGATGCATTGGTCGCTGACGCCGAGGATGGCGTGACGGCGATTGACGCCGTCGATTGCCGCGCAGCCGGAGCCCGGATTGCGCTTGTTGCAGGCCGCGTAGGACGTGTCGCGAAAGTAAGTGCAGCGGGTGCGTTGGAGCACATTGCCCCCGAGCGAGGCCATGTTGCGGATCTGCGGGCTGGCGGCCAGCATGAGCGCCTGCGCGATCATCGGGTAATTGCGGTTCACCTCGGCATTATCGGCGGCCTCCGCCATGCGCACCAAGGCGCCCAGCCATAGGCCTTGCGCCGTCGCTTCGATCTTGCCCGCGCGCGAGCGCGCCATGGCATTGATGTCGGCGACGAGCTCAGGCCGCATGACGTCGATTCGCATCAGGTCGACCAGGTTGGTGCCGCCAGCAATATATTGGGCGGGCGCCAAGACGGCGGGCTGGTCGCGCGGCGCGCGCAGCGCTTGGTGCGAGAGGATGGCGGCATTGGCGCCTTCGGCGCGCGCATAGTGGAAGGGACGCATGATCAGGCCCTTTTCATTTTCGCCTTGGCGTCGCTGACGGCGTCGACGATGTTGGGATAGGCGGCGCAGCGGCACAGGTTGCCGCTCATATATTCGCGGATATCGGCCTCGCTCTCCGCGTGGCCCTCGTTGACGCAGCCGATCGCCGACATGATCTGCCCAGGGGTGCAGTAGCCGCATTGAAAGGCGTCGTGGTCGATAAAGGCCTGCTGCATCGGATGTAGCGTGCCGTCGACGCCGGCGATGCCCTCGATAGTCGTGATGTCGCGGCCTTCCAGCATGGCGGCGAAGCTCAGGCAGGAGAGCTTGCGCTCGCCGTCGACCAGCACTGTGCAGGCGCCGCATTGGCCTTGGTCGCAGCCCTTCTTGGTGCCGGTGAGGCCCATATGCTCGCGCAGGGCATCGAGGAGGCTGGTCCGCACATCGAGCGCGAGCCGATGTTCGCGGCCGTTGACGCGCAGCCGCATGCTGACGGGCATGCGCGTCTGATCCTTGCTGACGGGGTTGGGGGCGGCGTCGGAACGCGGTCGGTCGAGCAGGGTTGCGGCCATTGTGGAAACCATCGTTGAGGCGAGCATGCTGCGCCGGCTTAGTCCGCGCGAAGCGGTTTTGGCGTGCTTGCCAGAGTTCATTTTTCACCGTTGTGTGATCGCGGGCGCCGCATCGCGCTGCGGCATGAAGCCTTCACGGGCAAGTCACGACATGAAAACTCGTTCCGCCTCGCCGATAAAATCGGGCGGGAACAACGGGCGACATGCCGCAGAGCGATGCGTGGAGGAACTGCGCGGAACCGCGCACGATATCGCGAGTTGGAACCAACATCACACCAGGAGGGCACTGCCATGCCACGCGGAGACAAGTCGAGTTACACCAAGAAGCAAAAACGACAGGCCGAGCATATCGAGGAAGGCTACGAGGATCGTGGCGTTTCTCACAAAGAGGCTGAGCGTCGCGCTTGGGCCACCGTGAACAAGGAAACGCATGGCGGCAAGAAGAGCGGTTCCGGACGCGGTCGCAAGACCAGTCACGCCTCCTCGCGCAAAGGCGGGCGCATCGGCGGGCGCGCTTCGGCCAAGCGTTCGGCGGCGGCCCGCTCACGCTCGGCCAAGAAGGCGGCGCGAACCCGCAAGCGGCGCGCGAGCTGAGGGTCCGCGCGTTACGCGGCCGCCTCAACGCGAACGGAGGTCAACCATGAGTTCCGCCAACTATCATATTGTCCGTCGCTCGGGCGGCTGGTGCATCGAGCACGATCGCGACGTTTCGCAGCCTTATCTGACACGCGAAGCGGCATTCGAGGCGATTATCGGGCAGGTCTCCAATGCGCTGAAAACCGGCGACGCCGTGACCATCAATGTTGACGGGCCGCCCGCTGGCGAAGCGGCGCTCGGAATATCTTAAACGGGAGCTATCCATGCGATTTATATTGCTGATTATCGTCATCCTATTGCTGATTGGTGCGCTGCCGACGTGGCCCTATAGCGCGGGCTGGGGTTACTACCCCTCGGGAGGGCTCGGGCTGGTGCTGATCATTGTGTTGGTCCTCTTGCTGCTCGGCCGCGTTTAGGCGGGTGCGGTGCTCTAATGCCGTCGTGCGCCCCGCACTTGCGGGGCGCATCGCTTTGGTCTGCCGCTTAATCCTTGCGTGCGGCCAGTTGCTTGCGGGCATCCGCCACGGTGTCGGTCGCGATCGCCGGCGCCGGATGGCCGAAGTGGTTGCGCACGTAAGTGAGCACGTCGGCGACTTCCTGGTCGGTCAGTTGTTTCGCGAATGACGGCATGCCCGAAGCGACCGGCGCGCCGGCGGTGCCGACGCTGCGCGCGCCGCGCAACACGAAGCGAATGGCGGTGCGTGGGTCGCTCGAGCGTACCAGCGCGGAATCCGCGAGCGAGGGGAACAGCCCGTCTACGCCCTTGCCGTCGAGCCGATGACAGGCGGAGCACTGGTCGTGATAGATCGCCTGGCCGGCGCGCATGGCCGGATCGTTGTCGGCAACGGCCGTGTGAGGCGTGTCATCGCCCGGCAGGGACTTCAAATAGGTTGCGATCGCGTGGGCATCTAACGCCGTGAGATGCGAGGTCGAGCGGTCGACCACTTCCGCCATCGGCCCGGACGCCGCCGAGATGCGATTGTGCCCAGTTTGCAGATAGCCCGCGATGTCGTCGACCGACCACTCGCCGAGGCCCTTGGTCTTGCCGTTTGTAAGGTTCGGTGCGAACCAGCCTTGCAGCCGTGCGCCCTCGAAGGCGTGGCTGGCCTCGTCGGCGCCGAGCGTGTTCTTCGGGGTATGACAGGCGCCGCAGTGACCGGGGCCGGTGACCAGATAAGCGCCACGATTCCATTCGGCCGACTTGCTACGGTCGGGCTGGAACGTGCCGGCGTCGAAGAACAGCGCGTCCCAGGCCCGCATGCCGGCTCGAATGTCGACCGGGAAGGGCAGGGTGTTGGACTTCACGCTGTTGCGCACGGCTTTGACCGTGTTGAGATAGGCGCGTATCGCCATGACATCGGCACGCGTCATTTTTGTATAATAGTTGTAGGGCATTGCCGGATAGAGCCGGTCGCCGTCGGGGCTGATGCCGCGGCGGACCGCATTGTCGAACTGCTGGTCGGTCCACGCGCCGATGCCGGTCTCCTGGTCGGGCGTGATGTTCGGCGAGACCAGATCGCCGAACGGGGTTTCGATCGGACGGCCGCCTGCGAACGGCTGGCCGCCTTCGACCTGAGTGTGGCATCCGCCGCAATCGGCGGCATGCACCAAATAGCGGCCACGCTCGATCTGGCCGAACGCCTGCTCGCTGGCCTTGGCTGTCGCCGCCAGGATGAGAAGCGCGCCGCACAGCGCGATCGGGTGGGCGAGCTTATGCATGGACCAACGGTCCTGGGTTTTTGAGATACTGCTCGCGGATCGCCTTCGCCGACCAATAGGCCAGTGCCGCCACCGTGCCGGTCGGATTGTAGCCAGCGTTCTGCGGAAAGGCGCTGGCGCCCATGACGAACAGGTTCGGCACATCCCAGCTTTGCAGATAGCGGTTGAGCGCGCTGGTCTTGGGATCGGTGCCCATGATGGCGCCGCCGTTCAAATGCGTGGTCTGGTATTTGGTGATGTCGTAGGGCCCCTTGCGTGGCGATTTGTGCACGGTGTTCGCGCCCATCGCCTTGACGATCTCGGCGTATTTGTCGGTCATGTAGGCGGCCGCCTTGAGCTCGTTGTCGTGGAAGTCGATGGTGATGCGCACCAGCGGGCGGCCGAAGCGGTCCCGATAGGTCGGATCGAGGTCGAGATAGACGTCGCGATAGCTGTAGAAGCTGCCGTGGATGCTGCCGCCCTTCAGCGAGCTCAGATAGTTGTCGCGCACCGCCTGCTTCCATTTGGCGCCCCATTTCGGCGTGCCGGGCGGGGTGGGCGTGGTCTCGATCGGCCGGCCATTGGTCTGCACCTGGCCGAGATAACCGCCGCCAACGAAGCCGAGCGGACCGTGATCGATGTTGTCGCCATTGAATTCGTCGATGCACATGCCGATGGCGCCGGAGGCGATAAAGGGATTGAAATTGAATTTGCTGTGATCGAAGAAGCCATCGACGCTCGACATACACTGATGCGTGAAGTTGCGGCCGATCACGCCAGTGTTCGCAACTGGATCGTAAGGCTGGCCGATGCCCGACAGCAGCAGGAGCTGGACGTTGAAGATCGGATAGGCGCTCAGGATCACGAGGTCCGCCGGCTGCTCCCATTCGAGGCCGGCGGTGTCGACGAAGGTGACGCCGGTCGTGCGCTTGCCGGACGAGTCCGTATTGATGCGCGTGACTTCGCAATTGTCGCGCGCCGAGAAGTTGGACTTGCGGATGAGCACCGGCAGCAGCGTGGTCTGCGGCGAGGCCTTGGAATAATTGGCGCAGCCGAACCATTCGCAGAAGCCGCAATAGGTGCAGGGCCCCATGCGGATGCCGAGCGGGTTGGTGTAGGCCTGCGACAGATTGCCGGACGGCTGCGGGAACGGCTTGTAGCCGAGCTCGCTCGCCGCCTT
>DASZQT010000372.1:0-7584 GCA_035549515.1 Pseudolabrys sp.
GGGCGCTGGATCGAATATGCCGGCGGCTATTCCGACATGCTGATGCAGCGCGGCGCTGACCTGGCGCGCGAGCCACGCAAGGGCGCGCCCGAGAAGCCGGCCAAGGAGGCCGGTCCCACGCCAACGCCGCAACAGCCGGCCAAGCGGCGCTTGAGCTTCAAGGAAAAGCACGCGCTCGAAACCCTGCCCAAGACCATCGCCGAGCTGAAGACGCAGGCGGAGCAATTGCAGGACAAGCTCGCCGATCCGCAATTCTATGCGCGCGACCGTCTCGGGTTCGAG
Organism: Pseudolabrys sp.; assembly: GCA_035549515.1. Taxonomy (GTDB): domain Bacteria; phylum Pseudomonadota; class Alphaproteobacteria; order Rhizobiales; family Xanthobacteraceae; genus Pseudolabrys. Next base: position 283 of record DASZQT010000372.1, read on the forward strand.
AGGACAACGGCCGCCCTCGGCGATTTGCAACAGAAGATCGCCGCCGCCGAGGAGCAGTGGCTCGAATTGGAGATCCTGCGCGAGGAATTGGCGGGCTAGCGCGCCGCCGCCATCGACGCGCCGTCCCCGACCTGCTTCTCCAGTTGAGCGATGATATTGTCGATGCTGGCATCGTTCGGATCGAGGCGCTGCGCGATCTTGAATTCCCCAAGCGCCTTTTCCGACTCCCCCACCTTACGTAAGGCGCGCGCATAGCTCGCATGCGCCTTGGCGTCGTCGGGCGCGAGCCGAGCGGCTTCCCCGAATTGCGTCACCGCTTCCTTGATCCTGCCGGTTTCCATCAGCACGAAGGCGAGCCGCCGCCGCAACTGGAAATTCGCCGGGTCCAAGCCCGCCGCCTTCTGAAAGGGCTCGACGGCCTCCGCGGGGCGCTGCATGTCGATGAGGAGATTGCCCAGCCGGACATAGGGCTGGTGATTCTCGGGATCGAGCGCGATGGCCTTGCGGAATGATTCGACCGCCTCGCTCTTGAGCCCGAGCTCGAGTTGCAGGTCGGCATTGAGGATTTCGGTCGCCGCGTAGGCGAGCCCCGCCTTGAAATAGCGTTTGCTCCAATCCAGCGTTTCCTGCGGAGCGAGGTATTGCCGGGCGACGCGCAGGATCTGTAGCAGCGGCTCCGGCGTATCGGCGACCGAATCGAACATGCGGGTGAGGAAGTCGTTGCTCTCGTCGAGCGCGCCGGCCCAGCGCAGCACCTCGCCCGCCAGTACCTGCTCGCGCTTGAAGGTCGACAACGTGGTGACCGCCTTGCGCGCATGGGCGAGCGCGCCTTCGCGCTTGTCCTGCTTCATCAGGAGCCGCGCGGCTTGGGTGTGGAACAGCACATTTTTCGAGGTCAGCGGATCGAATTTGAGCGATTGGAAGATCTCGCCGGCCTTGGGCAGGTCGCCATATTGCATGACGCCGGTGAACAGAAGCTCGGCGTCGGCATGCGGACCGGTGACATCGCCCCCAGCCTGTGCCGGCTGCGCGCTTGCGTCCACGTAAAACTGCGACACCCGCTGCATGATGCGGCCGACGAAATTATAGGACACGTGCGCAAGGTCGTCCTCCCACACATAGCCCTGCTTGGTCAGCATCACGCTCTCGAAGCTCGGGAAGTAGTCGACATTATCGCGCTCTTCGACCACCTGGCCGGCCACCGCGCGCAGCACGCTCTTGGAATAGGTATTGGCGATCAGGATGTCGTCTTCGGAAAAGGTGCGCGCCAGCGCCACCGGCGAGGTAGTAATCAGGTAATTCTTGCGTCCGGTCGAATCGAGCAGGTCCAGCGTCTTGTTCAGATATTGATAGCAATCCATGAAATTCATGCGCTCGAATCGGAAGCGCGGCATGGCATTGCGTGTCAGCAGATACGGCATGGTGTGCACATAGAGCTGCGATTGTTCGTCCCACCAGGTCTCCACCATGCCGAGCGTGATAACGACTGCCTCCGAGGAGAACGCTTCCTTGAAGGTCTGGTAGATGCCCTGGCGCCGCTCAAGGGCGGTCTCGAAAGTCTCCGACTTCTGGCTGTGCGTGTGCAGATCGTAGACGTGACCGTCCTCGCGCTCGACGAATAGCGGCTTGACGTCCTCCTCGCGCACCACGCCGTCGCGCGTCATGATGTCGTAGGCCCAGCGCAGTTCCTGATAAATGGCGGCGGGCGTGTATTTGTTCATGTAGCCGCCGGCATCCGCGCCGCTGCGGCTGCCGAAATCAAACCTCTTCATCGGAATGTCGAAGCCCTGGTCGGCCAGATGGCTTTCGATGTTGCGGGCAAAGCAGCTTCCGATGGTGAAGATCTTGGCGCCGGGCCGGAGCTTGAAGCTCGGCTTCATCACCGGCCAGCACTCGGGTTCCAACCGGTTGGGCTCGTCGCGCCCGAGCCAGCGGTAGGCCTTGTTGGTGATGTTGCGTTGCCGGGCAACTTCAGCGGCTATTCGCTCGCCCATCGAAAGTTCCTCACTCGGTTTGCTGCGGCGCGAAGTCTAGGCGGCGACCGGCGTCACGCAAGCGGATTTTCTCGCGTGAGCCGATGGCGCAAGGCGCCTTTGCGCGCCCCCGTCCAAAGCGTCGCCACACTATTTGGAAAAGACTGGAGCGGGTGAAGGGAATCGAACCCTCGTCATCAGCTTGGAAGGCTGTTGCTCTACCATTGAGCTACACCCGCGAAGAGCGGCCTTCGTTTAGCAGGATTCCGCCCGGTCTTGGCAAGTACCGGGAAAGCCCGCCGTCGCCAAGTCAAGGCGGGTGGCCTTCGCGCTCGAAACCGGCCTTCCAACCGTAGCGCCGAAGGAGCGAAGGTTGGTGGGAGAGGTAGGACTCGAACCTACGAAGGCATAGCCAGCGGATTTACAGTCCGCCCCCTTTGCCGCTCGGGACACTCTCCCATGGGCCGCCGCAACCCCGTTGTCCGCGCTGGACAATCGGCGCCGGCGGGCGGCCGGTAGGCGGGGTTTATGGGGAGCGACCCGCGCGAAGTCAATGGAGGCTGTTGCGCCCGCTCCGGATCGGTTTAAGTGCCCTCCCGGAAACAGCGGAATAAGCCATGCCCTCACGTCCTCCGGCCCACCCGACAAGGCCCGGCGCCAAGCCGGGTGCGAAGGCAAGTGCAAAACCAGGTGCCAAGCCCGGCGCCACCCGCGAGCAGATGGAGCGGCGCGAGCGCTTCGAGCGCGCCCGACGCGAGAGCCTGCGGCCGGACACCGACGGGCCGGCCGTCATCTACGGCTGGCACACCGTGACGGCGGCGCTGCAAAACCCGGCCCGGCAGATTCGCCGCCTGCTCGCGACCGAGAATGCGGCGCGCAGGCTCAGCGAGGAAGGCATCGCCTCGCCGGTCGCGCCCGAAATTGTGCGACCCTCGGCGATCGCCGAAAGACTGCTGCCAGACGCCGTGCACCAGGGCCTTTATCTGGAAGCCGATCCCCTGCCCTCCCCGGCGGTCGAGGGCCTGCCGGCTCAGGGCGTGGTGCTGGTGCTCGACCAGATCACCGATCCACATAATGTTGGCGCGATCTTCCGCTCGGCCGCGGCCTTCGCGGCCACCGCCATCGTCACGACGCAACGCCATTCGCCCGAGGCGACCGGCGCGCTTGCCAAGGCCGCATCCGGCGCGCTCGAGCACGTGCCGCTCATAAACGTGCAGAACCTGGCGCGCGGCCTCGCCGCCTTGAAGGCGCGCGGCTTCCTGGTGGTCGGACTCGATTCGAGCGGCGAAGCCGATCTCTCCGAATTGCCGCTGCGCGCACCGCTCGCACTCGTGCTCGGCGCGGAAGGCAAGGGCCTGCGCCAACTCACGCGCGAGACCTGCGATCATGTCGCGCGTATCGATCTGCCCGGCGTTATCACGAGCTTGAACGTATCGAACGCGGCCGCGCTCGCGCTTTATGTGGCGAGCCGACGCTTGGCCAAGGCCTGAACAGCAGAACGGCGGGCTCCCCCAAGCCCGCCGCTCGCCCCCGCTAACCGATCTCTTGGGCCGCGCTAATCCGTGCGCACGTTCCGCTCGCCGCCACGGCTGTTTTTGCGATGGAGGCGGATGATCATGCGGTCCGGCCCGAAAATGGTCACTTCCGCTTCGGCGTGGATCACGCGGCCTTTGCCGTTGCCCCTGCCCTTGCCACCGTCGCGCGCCGCAGCCAGCGCACCGGCATCGCCGGCACGCACGGTCTCGATCGCGAGCGGCTTATCGCTCAGCCGCCTGCGTGTGTGGGCAAGCGAGTGCTTGGCCGCGTGACGGCGCCGCAATTGGCGGTTCGGGGCGGCGACGATCGCGTGCGGCCCCATCGACACATAAGGAAAATGCAGCGGCGCCTGCCCGCCATTGGCAAAGCCGTCAAAGGGCGGCTGCTGCGCCTGCGCCGAGGCAAGCGGCAAGCCGGCCAGCAGCACGGAAAAAGCCAGGAGCGGATACAGACGGCGAATCATTTCAGGCGCGGCTCCATGCCTTGGCCGGGCGCGCGTGGGGGAAATTCCGGCACGATGACGGACGAGACCCACCAATGCCGCTCATAGCTTGCCGCGCGCCGCAGCGGAGCGTGGCGTGCCGACAGGTTCTCGTCGCGCCCGACCTTGGGTCGGCGGCCGGTCGCGGGGAAGTAATGGCGGTCGCGCCAGGGCTGGCGCCAATAGGGGCGCAGGGCAACGCCCGGCTGATCGTCCGCGATGACCGTCATACCGGCGCGCACCGGAGCCTGATGGAGAGACCGGTAGGACGCTTCGGGTACGCTCGCCAGATCGGCCGCAGCGGCCGGCCCGACGGCGGCAAGGCCTGAACCGAGCCAGAGCCCGGCTGCGAGGATCGCGGGGACGGCGCGAGCGCCCATGAAATCGCATCTCCGTTTCGTCAAATCTGGGATACAGTTTATACGATTGCTTTATTCCGCCCCGTTTATTCGGTAGGTAACATTAATTGCGCCGGGGGCTTGGATGGCGCATGACCCAGATCCAGCATCAGCCTGGAATCCGTGAATGGCCGCTTGGCCGCGCCGCTAGAGTTGATTGCCCATGCCCCCTCGCAAGCCTCCCGCGTCGCCCCTATCGGTTCCCGGCAGGGAACGGCCGAAGGGCGGAACTTTTCGCCAGCGTTACGACGCCCTCGAAGCGCGACGCACGGAGCTGGTGGAGCGCCTGCGCCGGCTGGGCGAAAAGGGGGAACGGCACCCGAGCTACAAGCGGGCGCTGACCTTGCTCAACGACACTTTTCGCAAGTCGAAACTGGCGCAGCGGCTGGCCGTACTGGAAGCGGCGACTTGGTTGATCGATCTATTGGAAAAGCTGACCACGAGCCTCTGACGGCGAGGTTGTGCGCGCGGGTTACGTCTCTATTTCAGGCAGATCATGTTTTATCTATCTATTTCAATGTATTAAACAAACATATTAGACTTTGTGATCACTCACTTTCGACTTTCGACCTACGACCACTTGCCCGATGACGAGGCAGCGGCGTGGGCGTATTTTTGCTGTGGGGACGGCATTTCGGAGTGCAAAATAAGACTTTAGGACAAGTACGAAGGGCTGCCCCTAAAAACAACCATATGTTGCAACCCTTGGGAAACGCCCATGTCAACCATATCAGCCACAGGCTTTACGGAACGTGGAATGACATCCGAAGAACGGATGGTCATTTTCGCATCATCGCTCGGCACGGTGTTCGAGTGGTATGACTTCTACATCTACGGCACGCTCGCGCCGATTCTGGCCGCCCAGTTCTTCTCCGGCGTCAATCCGACGGCGGCCTTCATCTTCACGCTGCTCGCATTCGCCGCCGGCTTCGCCGTGCGCCCGTTCGGAGCACTGTTCTTCGGCCGACTCGGCGACATCATCGGCCGCAAATACACCTTTCTTATCACCATGACCCTGATGGGCGTGGGCACCTTCTTCATCGGCCTGCTGCCGTCCTACGCCTCGGCCGGCATCATCGCGCCAATCGTCCTCATCGGCTTGCGTCTGGCCCAGGGTCTCGCGCTCGGCGGTGAATATGGCGGCGCCGCGACCTACGTCGCCGAGCACGCGCCCAAAAACAAGCGCGGCTACTATACCTCCTGGATCCAGACCACAGCGACCGTTGGCCTGTTCATGGCGCTGTTGCTGGTGCTCGGCGTCCGCACCACGCAGGGTGAATCGACCTTCGCCGCCTGGGGCTGGCGCATTCCGTTCCTGCTTTCGGCGATCCTGCTGGCGGTCTCGATCTGGATCCGCCTCAAACTACAGGAATCGCCGCTATTCCGGCGCATGAAGGAGGAAGGCAAGGCCTCCCAGCGGCCGCTGTCGGAAGCCTTCGGCCAATGGTCGAACGCCAAGATCGCGATTTTCGCGCTGCTTGGCGCCACCGCCGGCGAGGCGGTCGTCTGGTACGGCGGACAGTTCTACGCGTTGTTCTTCCTGACCTTGACAGCAAAAGTGCCCGCGGTCACCGCGCAAATCCTGATTGCGGTCTCGCTCCTGCTCGGCACGCCGTTCTTCATCCTGTTCGGCTGGCTCTCCGACAAGATCGGGCGCAAGCCGATCATCCTGGCGGGATTCGCGCTGGCGGTCGTAACCTACTTCCCGATCTTCCAGGGACTGATCCACTTTACCAACCCGAAGCTGGAAGCCGCACTCGCATCCGCGCCGGTGACGGTCATTGCCGATCCGAGCGAATGTTCGTTCCAGTTCAACCCGGTCGGCACCGCCAAATTCACCACCTCGTGCGACATCGCCAAGTCGGCGCTCGTTGCCAGTTCGGTGAACTACCGCAACGAAGCGGCGCCGAAGGGCACCAAGGCGAGCGTGAAGGTCGGCGATCAGGTCATCCAGACCGGCACGCCTGATTTCGTCAACCAGCTCAGGCAGGCCATCACCCGGCACGGCTATCCGCCGACCGCGGACCCGAAGGACATCAACTACGTCATGACGGTGATCCTGCTGACGATCCTGGTGATCTACGTCACCTTGGTCTATGCGCCGATCGCGGCCTGGCTGGTCGAGCTGTTCCCGACCCGCATCCGCTATTCGGGCCTGTCGCTGCCCTATCACATCGGTAACGGCTGGTTCGGCGGCTTCCTGCCGGCGACCGTCTTCGCGATCGTGGCCGCGACCGGAAACATCTATTCCGGCCTGTGGTACCCGATTGTGGTGGCCGCGATGAGCTTCGTCGTCGGGCTAATCTTCCTCCCCGAGACCAAGGATCGCGACATCGAGACGATGTAAGCGGCCGGCGGACGGCCATGCCGCCGCCCGCGTGTCCCACGGCAACCGGGCGCCTCGCATCTTCGATGCGGGGCGCTTGTTCGTGAAAGGGGCTGCAATAGCAGGCACGGCCGGTCCCGCTTGTGGCGGGCGCGCGACGCTGCTAGCTCTCAAGCGCCAAGAGCCGGGTTAGCTCAGCGGTAGAGCAGCGGTTTTGTAATTCTCTTAAGGGCGTCCCGCCCGGTACCTGCCTCTGCCATTGCGTCTGATTTTATCGGCATTTTGCGAGCGTCCGCATGATGTACGTACCGCGCAATCACGGCATGTTTTAGCTGGTCCGGTGGCAATTTCGGTGGCAAAAAATGCGAAGCCCGCCCGATTTCATGAGATAAGGACGGGCGGGCTTGCATTGCCCTTATGTGCCGGTCGGCTGCGCGGGCGGCAGTCCTAGCGCCGCGCCGATCTGGTCATAGACCGCGCGCAACGCATCGGTCGGTAAAATGAGCTTGAAGACCACGTTGTTTTGCTCGGACTCTTTCATCCCGCGGCCTTCCGGCCGTTCCGGCGCGGTCCATATCAGCCGCGTCA
>DASZQT010000373.1:0-11350 GCA_035549515.1 Pseudolabrys sp.
GCCGGCGTGGGTGCCGGCGCGGCAATGGGCGGCGACACGGGCGGTGCAAAAGGTGGCGCGGCGGGAGCGGCGACCGGCGGCGCCATGGCCGGCTCCATGGGCGGGCGCGGCGGGCTGGGCGCCGGTGCCGGCATCGGTGCCGGCGCGGTGGGCGCGAGCGTGGGCGCATCGCTGACCGCGCGCACAGCCAGGCGGCCGACCGGCTGGGTCAATTCGATGGCATCCTCGTCGGATGCGGTCCGCCGACGGCTTTCGGCCCGGATGTCTTTCTCGATCGAGGCCAGGCGGTCGACCACCAGGCCGAGCGTGCCGTGTACCTCGTCGAGCGCGGTCTGCGTGCGCGCGATATCGTGCTGCAGCGCATCGATGCCCGGCTGGTTTTGCGCGCGCCGCGCCTCGGCGTCGCGGGCGGCACGCATGTCCTGAATATTGACCAGGAGATCGCCCAACCCGCGCTCGATCGCCTCGAGATGATTGAGCCGCGCGTCGGAAGCGTCCAGCCGCTCGACCAGATGGACGATGCGATCCTCGAGATGGCCCGCCACGAGGCTGTCGCTACGCGACTGCTGAATCTGCTCGATCTTGTCGGCCAGCGACTGCACCAGGGCTTCCAGCCGGGGCGGCACGACGGTGCCGTTCTGCGCGCGCTCGGCCAGCGCGCGTCCGAGCGCGTCGATGCGTTGTTCGAGATGGGCGAGCGCGTCATTGGCGGGCCCGCTCAAGGACATCTGCTCGACCTTCTCACTCAGGTTCTCAACCTGGGCGGCGAGCCGGCGCAATGCCTCGTCGGAGGCGACATGTGCCGCCATCTCGCGCAGCGTGGTGATGGCGTGTTCGAGCTGGCTGAGCGTGGCGGGGTCGCGCTGCGCCACGATGAGGTCGATCTTGTGCGCGAGCGCATCGACCGCGTCGTGGAAGCCGACCAGGTTTTCCGCCGGCGTGAGGTCGCGCAAGGCGTCGCGTACCTCGGCAAGGCCGTGCTCGAGGCCGGCGAGCGCGCCGCTGTCGGCGCCGTTCTGGCGGCCTTCGGCGATGCGCTGGCTCAGTTCCTGGATTTGCCTTTCGATGCCGTCGAGCGCGCGCCGCGGCAAGGCGTCGTCGAGCGCGCGGGCGATTTCCTTGAGTTCGGCGCGCAGGGCACTGATGGCCTCCTCGACCCCCGGACGGCGCAGCGTCTCGATCTGGTCGGTGATTCGGCGCAACTGCTCTTCCAGTCCGGCCAGGTTCTGCGCCGGTATCGGCGCGAAGGTGGGCGCGGCCGGCGTGGCCTGTGGCGGTGCGGCAAAGGCCGGGGCGGCCGGCGCGGGCTGCGGCGCCGCCGCGGACGGAGGAGGCGCCATAGTATGTTGACGCGCCTGCGGCGGCCGGGGCGAGGCCGGGCTCCCGTTGAGCGCGTGCTGGCGCGCGGCGATTTCGGCGATGGCGCGGTCGAGCGCCGGCGGCAACTGCACATTCGGCACCGGCGGCACCGGCGGCAGCGGCTGCATCGGACGGCCGGGCGGCGGCGACGGTACGTAGGGCGCGGCCTGCGGCGGCGGGGGCGACGCTAAAACCTGGGGCGCCGGGCTCGCGGGGGCATAAGCCATCGGCATGGCGACGGGACGGGCGGCCGCGACCAGTTGCTCGATGCGCTGGTCGAGCCGCGCGATCAGTTCCGCAATGCGGTCGGGTTCCTCGGTTCGGCTGTGCTTGGGCGCATAGGCTTCCGGGCCGGGCCGGGAAAACTGGGTGAGCCGGCGGGTGATCTCGTCCAGGCGCTGATGCACGCTGGCGAGGTCCTGGCTATAGGCCTCGTGGTCGTCGCGATCGTGCCCGGGATGCAGGCCGTGTTCTTCCGCCTGCTCGATGATGACCGCGTTCAGCCACTCGCCCAGCGACATGCCGGACCGGCGCGCCGCTTCGCGCGCGGTCTCGCGGGCCTCGGGCCGCACGCCTTTCACACTCCACGGGACGCCAAATCTCATGCTCTCACCTGCCGCCGAGGTGGAGGTGCGAAGAGCCGGGGTCGACTCTCACGGAACCGGCTCGCGTTAAGGTCAGGTGGATGCGGGCGCGGCTCTTTAGTCCACGCACTGACTTTTTGCCGGTCGCGGTAAACAGCCGGTTAATATTCGAAGAAGCGGTCCCCGCCTCGCGGGCAAAATTGACCGAGATTCGAGCGATCCGAGCTCGGTGTCGGTCGATTATGACTGTATCGGCCGGCGTCCTGCGTTCTTCAAAATCATTTAACTGTAAAATTACACGCGGTAGCACTCAGGTAGGCGGCATTTCGTAAACGAAGTTGTAAAATTTATGCTTGCAAATTTGTGTAGAGTACCGTGCCCCAGTCATGGAAAAGCAGGAACGCGACTATTATCGAGACGACCAACCGCTGCAAAGCCCGGACGAGATGACCCCATCGTCCGCCGGCCTGACCATTGGCGAGCTGGCCCGGGAGGCCGGCGTAACGCTCAGGGCGTTGCGCTTCTACCAGAGCAAAGGCCTGCTCACGCCGCAGCGCAATGGGAGCACCCGCCTGTTCACCGCCGAAGACCGCGATCGGCTGGCCTTGGTCCTGCAAGGCAAGCGGCTCGGCTTCACCTTGCATGAAATCCGCGAGATGCTGGCGGCGCGCGATCGTGGCAACACGCATACGCTGCCGATCAACCGAAAGAAATGCGTGGAGCAGATCAATCTCTTGGAGCGGCAGCGCCGCGAAATCGAGGCCGCCCTGACCGAATTGCGCCGGATCTATACCGGCATGTTCATCGCGACCCGCCTCGCAGCGCCGGTCGAGAGCCCCAAACGGGAAGCGGTTTGAGCGCCGCTTTTCGGGGCAATTTCTGTGCCTTAATACGCATGTAAGCCGATTGCCGCACAATGGTAATCGAGGCCGGCGCTCGCTATCTTGCGGCGGTGCGGGACGAAGACGCCCGTTTCGTCGTTCGTTGACGGCTTGCGGCACTTTGCGCCGGGGAGAACACCATGCCGAGCTACAAGGCCCCTGTCGAGGATGCGTTGTTTCTCATCAACGACGTCTTTCATCTCGACCGCTATGGCAATCTGCCGGGCTTCGCGGATGCAACTCCCGATCTGATCGAGGCCGTGCTGCGCGAGGCCGCCCGTTTCAGCGAAGAGGTGCTCACCCCGCTCAACCGCGTCGGCGACAAGGAAGGCTGCAAGCGGCACGACGATGGCAGCGTCGCCACGCCGACGGGATTCAAGGATGCCTATCGCCAGATTATCGCCGGCGGATGGATTGGTATTTCGGTGCCGCAGGAATTCGGCGGGCAGGGCCTGCCGGCGACGATGACCGTCATGGTTAACGAGTTTCTTTGCTCGTCCAACATGGCCTTCGCCATGTATCCGGGCCTCACGCAAGGCGCCATCGCCGCGCTGTTGGCGCATGCCGCGCCCGACCTCAAGGCCAGGTATCTGCCGAAGATGGTCGAGGGCGTGTGGACCGGCACCATGAATCTGACCGAACCGCATTGCGGTACAGATCTCGGCCTGCTGCGCACCAAGGCCGTGCCGCAGGGTGACGGCAGCTACAAGATCATCGGCACCAAGATCTTCATCTCCGCCGGCGAGCATGACCTGTCGGAGAATATCATCCACCTCGTGTTGGCGCGCATCGAAGGCGCGCCCGCCGGCACCAGGGGCATTTCGCTGTTCGTGGTGCCGAAGTACCTGGTCGGCGACGACGGCGCGCTCGGCGAACGCAACGGTGTTTCCTGCGGCTCGATCGAAGAGAAGATGGGCATTCACGGCAATGCCACCTGCGTGATGAATTACGACGGCGCGGTGGGTTGGCTGGTGGGCGAGGAAAACCGCGGGCTCAACGCCATGTTCACGATGATGAACGAGGCGCGGCTCGGCGTCGGCGTGCAGGGCCTGGCGCTATCGGAGGTCGCCTATCAGAACGCTGCGGCTTACGCGAAAGAACGCCTGCAGGGCCGCGCCATCTCCGGCGTAAAGTATCCCGACAAGCCGGCCGACCCGATCATCGTGCATCCGGATGTGCGGCGTGCGCTGATGACCATGCGCGCCTTCAACGAAGCCGGTCGCGCGCTGGTCATGTGGACCGCGCTCAAGGGCGACGTCGCCCATCGCTCCGGCGACGAGAAGGAACGCCGCGCCGCCGACGATCACATGGGCCTGCTCACGCCGGTGATCAAAGGCGTGCTGACTGACGGCGGCTTCAACAACGCGGTGGCGGCGCAGCAGATCTTCGGCGGTCACGGCTATATCGCCGAGCACGGCATGGAGCAGTTCGTGCGCGACGCCCGCATCGCCATGATTTACGAGGGCGCCAACGGCATCCAAGCGCTTGATCTGGTCGGCCGCAAGCTGCCGAAGGATGGCGGCCGCGCATTGGTGGCCTTCTTCAACGAGGTGCAGACCTATCTGAAAGAGCGCGCCAGCAGCGACGCCATGAATATCTATCTGAAGCCGCTCGGCCAATCGCTCGCGCATCTCCAACAGGCCTCGATGTGGTTCATGAACAATGCCATGGCCAAGCCCGACAATGCCGGCGCCGGCGCTTACGATTACATGCAGCTCTTCGGCCTGGTGGCGCTCGGCTATATGTGGGCGCGCATCGCGGAAGCCGCGCTCGCCAAGGGCGACGATGCCGCGATGAAGGCCAAGCTCGTCACCGCGCGCTTCTTCGCGGAGCGCATGCTGCCTGAGACGGCAACCCATCTCGCGCGCATTCAGGCGGGCTCTACGAGCACCATGGAGTTGGCGGATGAGGCGTTTTGAAGCGGGCGCTTTGCAATACGAGGGGACGCCGTTATCAGCGGCGGCAATTTGAAGTCCACGCCATTTCGCGCGCCTCGATGCGCGCCGACAGCCGCAATGCGGGCGCCGCGTTCGGTTGGCGCATCAGGGCTTGCCCTTCGAAGCGGCCGTCGATGCAGACGCATTCGAACGAGGCCAGGATACGGTCGACCGTCTTGCCGTTGCGCGCGAACGGTAGCAGCAGCCGTTCGTAATGCACCACGCGGCCCTCGCGGTCGCTGACGTCGTGGACGGTGTAGACCGGGCTCACCGCCGCGACCGTATGGAAATAGGGCGCGAGGCCTTCCTGGTGCCGGCTCGCCGGAATGACGTTCTCGAGCTGTTTGCCGCGACAGTCGGCCGAGCCGTAAACCTGCGCGATGAGCGCGCCATGCGCGCGGATCTGAAAGCCCAAGCCGCTGCCGGTGCCGACCACATCGAGGAAGCTGAGATTGTCGGACATCCGCGAGAAGTCCGTGGCCTCGACCGCCGCCCATGGCGGAACCGCATTGCCTTCCAGATGGCGCATCCAGAATTTGAGCAGCCATCGTTGATTGATCGCGCGCACCACATCCGGCCGTGCGACGACGAATTTCATCGGATCAGTCCTTACCCCCATTCCGGCGGCGCGGACTTTGTCGTGGAGCGCGACAATTGGCAATGGTTCTCTGTAAATGAGCGGCGCGACAACTTGCGCGCGTCATTTACAGATTACATCAAGGCAATTGTATTGCCGCGGGTCGGCGCGGTGAGCGTGCCACGAGCCGCGTCACGAACGAAACGGTCGGCAGATTCCAGCCGATGCAATACCGCTTGGGGTGATGAGTTTGCCACGCTTGTCGCGTTTGCGCCGTACTGCCGTGATTCTGAGCCAATTGAGATGTCCGTCACCCGGCTCGCTAGCAAGCAAACGCCGGGATCACCTCCCGGCCGAACAGCCGGATTGAGTGTGCCGCGTCCTCGGACGCCATGTCGCCGAACGTCATCTGGCACAGCACGCAATTGACGCCGGTCTCGTCCTTCAGACGCGCCATGTAGTCGCGCACGGTGGCGGGCGAGCCGGCAATGCCATGGCCGATTCTTTCCAGGCCTTCGAAATCGAGCGGGTAGATGTCTTTCAACGTGAACTCGACGCCCGAACGCCGCCAGATGAAATCCATGGCCGCGCGCCAGCGCGGATAGGCGTTGCGCGCGATCCTCTGCGCCTGCGCGTCGGTGTCGGCAACGATGACATGACGGGTAATGCCGATGCCCGGCAATTCGCCGGCCGGGCGGCCGAGCATTTCCCATTCCTGAACGTAGCGATCGCTGATCGCGCGCGCCCGCGCGGCGGGGCCGAGCGAAACCACATTGATGGCGTTGGGGGCCGCCCAGGCGATCGCCTCCGGATTGGGCGCGCCGTACCAGAGCGGCGGATGCAGGCGCTGCAATGGTTTCACCTGCACCACATAGTCTTTGAACTTGTAGAACTTGCCCTCGAAATCGATCACGTCGTTCTCGAAGGCGCGCATCAGCACCGCGAAGGCTTCGTGATACATGGCCTGCGCGTCTTTGGGCTCGATGCCAAAGCGCTGATGTTCGCCCAACGCCCCACCTCTGCCCACGCCCACCGTGAGCCGACCCCGGCTCAGGTGGTCAAGCATGCAGATTTCCTCGTAGAGCCGCAGCGGATGATAGAGCGGCAACACATAGACCAGCGGACCGAGCCGCAGTCTGCTGGTGCGCTGGAAGGCGGCGCTTAAAAATACGCTGGGGCTGAAGCCCATGCCGAGTGGCGTGGAATGGTGCTCGGCCATGTGGAAGCCGGCAAAGCCCACCTGCTCGATGAGCTCGATCAGCCGCAGCCGCTGCTCGAGGAAGTCGCCCAACGGCGCGCCATTGCCGTCGAGATGGTCGAAAATGGAAAAGGTCAGCACGCCGACTGCTCCGTGACGCACGCGAAAAATGAGATTATCGTAATGCGCAAGCCGTCGGTCATCGAAGCGGCTACAGGGAGGAAGGTCATGCGAAGGTCTTTGCTCGTTATTGCCGCGGCGCTCATCGCCGCATCCTCGGCTCAGGCGGCCGACACCGTCAAGATCGGCCTGATCATGGCCTATTCGGGCCAGTTCGCCGACACGGCGGCGCAGATGGACAACGCCATCAAGCTCTACATGAAGCAGCACGGCGACATGGTCGCCGGCAAGAAGATCGAGCTGATCCGCAAGGACACCGGCGGACCGAATCCGGATGTCGCCAAGCGGCTCGCGCAGGAACTGGTGGTGCGCGATCACGTCGATATTCTCGCCGGCTTCACGCTCACGCCGGAAGCGCTCGGCGCCGCCGCCGTCTCGGCCGAAGCCAAGAAGCTGTTGGTGGTGATGAACGCGGCGACCTCGATCATCACCGAGAAGTCGCCCTACATCGTGCGCACCTCGCTCACCATTCCGCAGCTCGAATATCCGTTCGGCAAGTGGGTGCACGCGCACGGCATGAAAAAAATGTACACCATGGTCTCGGACTACGGCCCCGGCATTGACGCCGAGACCTGGTTCACCAAGGGCTTCAAGGAAGCGGGCGGCGAGATCGTCGGCACCTTGCGCATGCCGGTTGCCAATCCCGATTTCTCGGCCTTCGTGCAGCGCGCGAAGGACATCAACCCGGACGGCGTCTTCATCTTCATTCCGGGCGGCGCGCAGCCGATCGCCATCACCAAGGCGTTCAAGGAGCGCGGCTTCCCTGGCGACAAGATCTTCGGCCAGGGTGAGATCACCATGGACGACAACGCGCTCAAGAGCATGGGCGACAACGCGCTCGGCATCCGCACCGCGTTCCATTATAGCTGGGAGCACAAGTCAAAGATGAATGCGGCTTTCGTAAAAGCCTACGAAGCCGAGTTCAAACGCCATCCGGACGTGTTCTCGATCGGCGGCTGGGACGGCATGCACCTGATCTACACGGCGCTCGCGAAGACCAAGGGCAAGGCCGACGGCGACTCACTGATCGCCGCCGCCAAAGGCATGAAGTGGGAAAGCCCGCGCGGCCCGATCGCGATCGATCCGGCCACCCGCGACATCGTGCAAAACGTCTATATCCGCAAGGTCGAGAAGGTCGGCGGCGCGGTGCGCAATGTCGAGATCGATACGCTCAAGGACGAGAAAGACCCGGCGCACAAGTAAAAGCGTTTAGCGCGAATGCAGGCGCGCTTCCCCCTCCCGTTGCGGGGAGGGGAAGCACAGGCAAGTACCATGCGGCCATGGCGCCGACCTCATCCTTCGCGATGCCGCGCGTTGCGCGGCTTCTCGGGATGAGGTCGGGAAAAGCCCTCGCCGTCCGGACCTGCTACCGATTGTCGCCGCTCGCGCGGCGCAGGAAATGGCCGACCGAGACCCCGCGCAGCATGGCGAGCTGGTAGTCGGTGATGACCTCGTTCGAATTCCAGCCGCTCTCCGGCCAGTCGGCGGTCAGCTTCTGCAGGCGGGCAACGTCCAAAATCCTGGCCGCCGCCGCATTGTGTTGCAGGCGATCGACTTCCTCGCGCACCTGCGCTTTCGCGCCGCGCAGGCGTCCGACCCAGTCGGCGCCTTGCAGGCCGCGCCGCCGCTCGTTCAGGATGGCGGCGGGCACCCGGTCGGTGAAGGCGCGGCGCGCCAGCGCGCGCGGAACGCCGCCGCTGACATACTGCTCGGGCGGTACCGCCAGGCAATATTCGACCAGGCGCGTATCGATCGTCGGATCGCGCGTATCGACACCCCAGCCGGCCAGCGTTCCCTTGTTGAAATTACCAAGGTCGATCCGACGCAGCGCCCAGAGCCGGGTGCCGAACGGATCGATACGCGGCCGATTGCTCGGATCGTGACCGTGCGCGCGCGCCCGAGCCGCAAGGTCGAGCTTGTCGAGCCGCTCACGACCGATCGCGGAATAGCGGGTCACACTGAACTCGCGCTTGGCTCTGAGCCAGTTCAACCACTCCCAAAGCGCGCCCGGGATATAGCGGCCGAGGCTCTGGCCCAGCGCGCTTTTCAAGCTCATGCCGTTCGCTTGCCGGAGCGCACCGTAGAGCCTGAGCCACTGCAGCCAGCGGCCGCGCGCCGCGAGGTCCGGCAGCACTTGGGCGCCATCGTAACTGACGGTGAAATTGCCTTGAAAGCCGACCAGCATCACGCCAAGCCGGCGCGCGCGGGCGGCGTCATATGTGGCGTAAAACCAGGGGCCGTTGCTTAGATTGAGGATGGGCTGGTCGTAAAGATAAAAAGTGCGATCGAGATCGTCGAGCAAGGCGCGCTCGCCGCCGTCGACGACCAGGTGCTCGATATTGGGATGCATGGCCGCGGTTAGCGCGGCCGGGCCGTCTTCGAAAGCCAATCGACCGGTCAGTTCTTGCCGCTCGTAGCCTTGTCGCGGGACGCCGGTGATAGCGACGACGCGGCCGCCCGACGGCGCCAGCAGCCGGGCCGCCGTCGTCGTCACGATCGAACTGTCGAGCCCGCCACTCAAATGGGCGGCCACCTGCGGTCCGGCGCCGCGCAGCCGCGCACGGGTCGCTTGATCGACATGATGACGAAGGCCCTCGTCATATTCGGCCGGATTCTTGAAGCTCAAAAAGCGCCGAACCGGCTCCCAATAGCGGCGCGAACTGCTGCCCTCGGCCGTGACGGTCACGATATGTCCGGGCTCTACCCGCTCGATCTCGGCGAAATAACTGCGTGTGCTGTATTCCGGCATCAGGACGACATATTCGGCGATGCGTTCCTCGTCGGGCGCCCGCATGAACTCGCCGAGCGCGTGCAGTCCCTTCGGCATGCTGGCAAAAGCGATGCTCTGTGCGCCGCGATGAATGTGCAGCGGACGCTGGCCGAGGGGGTCGCGCGCGAGCGTGAGACGGCGCTTTTCGCCGTCCCAATAAGCGAAGGCGAAATCGCCGATGATGCGCTCGAGGCAGTCCGCGTCCCACCGCGTGAGCGCTTCCAGCAGGAGGGCGGCGTCGCAAATTTGGCGGGCACGTTCCGGCGCCAGCGCCAGGGCGGCGGCGAGTTCGTCGCGGTTGTCGAGCCGGACGTCGGCGACGAGAACACTCCGGCCCCCGGCGCCTTGCAGCGGCTGCCGGTCGAAACGATCCTCAGGCAGTACGCGATACAGGGATCGCCCGAGCGCGACAAAGCCATCGTCCCATTGCGCCGTGTCGTGCGGACCGTAAATTTGCTGCGCCCGCAGCATGCGCACGCATGCGTCGGCGGCATCGGGACGCCCGTCGAAGCGCCAGAGGCCCGCAATCGCTGTCATGGCGCAGGATATGGCGCAGGATATTGAGGCAAAACGTCCGCTATTGTCTCAGGAGACCAACACGACGATTTCCGGACCAACCTGAACATTGGTATCCGTCTGGTCGACGGTGGCGCAAATCACTTCCGGCCGCCGCCAAGTCTTTTTCCTCGACGCTTCTTGCTCGGTCGTCCCCTCGCGCAATTGCAATGCGCGCTTAATCCCCAGGTCACGCATGGCACAGACCACCGTCTAAGAATGAATGCTAGAAAATAAGTCTATCGCGCAACGGGCATGAATATCAATTCGCTTCGTCAAGATTCCACAGGCGGCAATCTCCGCTGCGGGCCCGAAATAAAAGGTAAAATGCTATGTTGCGGATCGTAAGCAGAGGTAATACCACAGACAATACTTAGGAGAGATTGAATACGATCTCAGGACCGATAAGAATGCCGCTCTCGGTTTGATCTAGCGTTTCGCAAATCACTTCCGGTCGCCGCCAAATCTTTTTCTTCGACGAGCCTTGCTCGGTCGTCGCCTCGCGCAATCGCGAAGCGCGCTTATTCCCCAGGTCACGCATGGCACTGATCACCATCCAAGAATGAACGCCAAAAAAAGTCTATCGTGTGCCGGGAATGAATAGCAATTCGTTTCGACAAGCCTTCACAAACCGCAATCTTTGTCGCGGAGCCGAAGTAAAGAACTACATTGCGGAATTGGAAGAAGAGGTAATACCGCAGACAATATTCAGGAGAGACTAACTATAGCTTCAGGCCCGATAAGGATGCCGGTTTCCGTTTCATCCACGGCGCCGGAAATGACTTCCGGTCGCCGCCAGATCTTTTTATTGACAGATTCTTGCCCCGCAGTCTGCTCCCCCGACCGCGGCCCTGCCTCGTTGCCCCGCATACTCAGCCATCCTTCCGACGACGGTTCCACCGATGCAACCTTAGCCTTTTCGGGCGCGCGAGATCAATTGCCGATGCGCTCTTTCTCGGATCGGCGGGGGCAAAGAGGCCACGATGAAGGCCGAAGGCCCCTCGCGCGCGGCGGTGCCCCGGACTATGGTGGGGCGCTTTCGACTCGCCGGTGACCGCCCTCCATGGATGTTCTGAACCTTCCCCGCCCCGCCTGGATGACCGAAGACCTCGTGCTGTTGGAAGAGCAGTCGCGTCGCTTCATCGACGACGAATTCGTGCCCCATATCGACCGCTGGCACGAGAAAGGCATGTACGAGCGCGAGGTGTGGACCAAAGCCGGTGGGGCCGGCCTGCTCTGCGCCTCCATGCCGGAGGAATATGGCGGCGCCGGCGGCAGTTTCGCGCATGAGGCGGTGATCAACCGCGAA
>DASZQT010000374.1:0-5838 GCA_035549515.1 Pseudolabrys sp.
AGCTGTGCTGCCAGCGCCGCATTCCGCTGCTGTTCCTGCAGAACATCGTCGGCTTCATGGTCGGCCGCGACTACGAGGCCGGCGGCATCGCCAAGGACGGCGCCAAGATGGTGACCGCGGTCGCCTGCGCGCAGGTGCCGAAGGTGACGCTCATCGTTGGCGGCTCCTACGGCGCCGGCAATTACGGCATGTGCGGCCGCGCCTATTCGCCGCGCTTCCTGTTCACCTGGCCGAACGCGCGCATCTCGGTAATGGGCGGCGAGCAGGCGGCGTCGGTGCTGGCGACGGTTAAGCGCGACAATATCGAGGCGGGCGGCGGCAAATGGTCGGAGGTTGAGGAAGAAGAGTTCAAAGCGCCGATCCGCGACCAGTACGAGAGCGAGGGCAATCCCTATTACGCGACGGCGCGGCTATGGGACGATGGCATCATCGCGCCGAGCGAGACGCGGCGGGTTTTGGCTTTGGCGTTTAGCGCAGCGCTGAATGCGCCGGTGCCGGAGACCAAGTTTGGGGTGTTTAGGATGTGAGGGCGGGTGAAGCTCGTCATCCTGTGCTATAGACGAAGCCATGACCTACACCTCCGCCCTCATCGTCGGCGCCGGCTCGGGCCTCTCGGCCTCGCTCGCGCGTCTGTTCGCCAAGAACGGCAAGTCCGGTATGAAAGTCGCGCTCGCCGCGCGCAGCGTCGACAAGCTCGCCGCGCTTGCGCAAGAGACGGCTTCGAAGACCTATGCCTGCGACGCCAGCCAACCCGAGCAGGTCGACAAATTGTTTGCCGCGCTCGATGCCGACGGCGGCGCGCCGGATGTCGTCGTTTACAATGCCAGCTATCGCACGCGCGGACCTTTCGCCGAGCTCGATCCCGCCGAGGTGGAAAGGACGCTTGCCGTCTCCGCCTTCGGCGGCTTTCTGGTCGGGCAGGCGGCGGTCAAGCGCATGCTGCCGCGCGGGCATGGCGCCATTCTGTTCACCGGCGCGTCGGCTTCGGTGAAGGGCTATGCGCAGTCGGCGCCTTTCGCCATGGGCAAATTCGCGCTGCGCGGACTGGCGCAAGCCATGGCGCGCGAGCTGCATCCCAAGGGCATCCATGTCGCGCATTTCGTGATCGACGGCGGCATCCGCAGCGCGCGCCGCAGCGAGCCGGCCGAAGCGCCGGACTCGCTGCTCGATCCCGACGCGATCGCCGAGAACTACATGCATGTGCTGCGCCAGCCGCGCAGCGCCTGGACGCACGAGGTCGAACTGCGGCCCTGGGTCGAGCGGTTTTGAGCGGCTTCGTCACGCAAGCGTGACCGCCCGATTCAGAAACCATTTACGCCCGCGCCCTTAAGCGTGCCCACGGGGACGGGTGCGATGGTCAAGATCGTCAACGGCTATCTCTGTTTCTCCTCCTGCGAGGAAGCGACCGCGCGTCAGGGCAAGGACCCGCACGCGCCGGCGGGCGCATCCCAATTCGACAAGAAGAACGGCAAGGACAAGGCCGGCGCTTTCGATGGCCAGCCGGCGACCGTGCGCGATGGTGCGCTGAAAGACGCGCTGAGCGCCAATGCCATCAAGCCGGCCGATGCCGCATCGCAAACGAACGATACCCGGGCCACGTCGGTCAATATCCTGGCGTGACGTGCGTTGCCGCGCGCGGCTTAGCGCGCCTTGGCGACTTGCGCCGGCACGTGCTATGCGCGGCGCATGCTAGGCCCTGACGATCTCCAGCAAATCGCCCCCACCGGACGCCTGCGCGTCGGCGTCGTCACCGCGCCGGCGGCTTCCGCCTTCTTCGCGGTCGAGGACGGCGCGGGCGCGGTGCGCGGCGTCACCCTCGACCTGCTGCGCGGCTTTGCCAAAATACTCAAGCTGCCGCTCGATGTGCAGGTCTATTCGAATTCCGGCCAGGTCACCGAGGCCGTGGCTGGCGGGCACTGCGATCTCGCCTTCATGCCACACGATGCGGAGCGGGCGAAAAA
The DNA here is from genome assembly GCA_035549515.1 of Pseudolabrys sp. Taxonomy (GTDB): domain Bacteria; phylum Pseudomonadota; class Alphaproteobacteria; order Rhizobiales; family Xanthobacteraceae; genus Pseudolabrys. Next base: position 1,962 of record DASZQT010000374.1, read on the forward strand.
GGTCGCCTTCGGCCCGGCCTATTATTTCATTGCCAGCACCTATCTGGTGCCGGCCGGCTCAATCGTGCAGAGCATCGAAGAGGTCGACCGGCCCGGTTGCCGCATCGTCGCGATCTCCAACACCACGACCGCGCGCAGCGCCGCGCGCACGGCGTCGCGGGCCACCGTGCGCGAAGTGCCGAGCGTGGAGGAAATGACGGAACTCGCGCGCAGAGGGGAGGGCGATGCCTTCGCGCTCACGCACGACTCTTTTGCCGGGCTGTTGCCGAAGCTGCCGGGTGCGCGCGTGCTGCCCGGCCATTTCCAGCGCACCGGTATCTGCGTGGCGGTGCCGCCGGGCCGCCCGGCGGCGCTCAAGCTCGCGAGCGATCTAGTTGAGGAAGCGAAGCGCGCCGGCGCGGTGCGGCGCGCTTTCGATGCCGCCGGCTTTCCTGAGCTCGAAGTAGCGCCCTAGCCGCCTCGCGCCCTTACGCTTGTCATGGCGGGGCATAGCCCGTCGAAGACGGGCGTGAACGCCCTTATGTCCCGGCCATCTCGCTTAGGGTGGCACTGCACTCCTCAGCGAGGTCACCGGAAAAAGCCCGGCGGCGACGGCCCAACCTCACATCGTCACCACCACATTGCCGATACTGCCGCGCTCGACCGCCTCGTGCGCGGCGATGATGTCGGCCAGCGCGAAGGTCGGCTTGGCAATGCGGTGCTTCAGCGCGCCGCGTTCCAGCGCGCGCGTGATTGCGGAAACCGCCCGCTCGCGTTCATCCGCACTGAGCTCATAGACGATGAAGAATTGGTAGCGGGTCGCATTCGGGATGCCGAAACCGGCCGGGATCGTCGCCTGCGGATTGGAGGTGCCGTAGACGATGACGTTGCCCTTCGGCTTGAGCACGGCGGAGATGTATTTCGCGTTGCTGGCGATATCCATGTCGATGATGGAATCCACCGGCTTGCCGCCCGTGATCTCCATCACGCGCGCGCCGACGTCCTCGCGCTTGTAGTCGATGGTATGATCGGCGCCCACCTCACGCGCCAGCGCCGCTTTCTCCGGCGATGAGATCGTGGCGATGACCGTCGCGCCGGCCGCCTTGGCAAACTGGATGACGTATTGGCCGACCGCGCCGGCGCCGCCGGTGACGAGCACGGTGTCGCCTATCTTGGTCTCGGCGAGCACGACGGCGTGGTAGGCGGTCAACGCCGGAATGCCGAGGCAGGCGCCGACCTCGAAACTAATATTGTCCGGCAATTTGACCGCCTGCGCCGCGGGCAGGGCGATGTATTCCGCGGCGGTGCCGAACGCGCGTTTCCATTGCCCGTTCCAGATCCACACCCGCTCGCCCAGCCGCGATTGCGGCACCCCGGCGCCAACCTCGTCGATCACGCCGGCGCCGTCGCTTTGTGGGATGACGCGCGGCCAGGCGATCTTGCGCGCAATCCCCTGGCGCGATTTCACGTCGGAGGGATTGACGCCGGAGGTGGCGAGCTTGACGCGCACCTCGCCCGGTCCGGCATGCGGGGTTTCCACCTCGCCCACGCAAAGCACCTCGCGCGCCGATCCATTCCGCTCGTAATAGGCCGCCCGCATCCGAACTCCTCCCTCGTCGTTTTGCGCGCGAACGATAGCATGCCGTCGCGCGCGAGGAACCGCGTCGGCGATGCCGCGTTATTCCAGATACATTGTGGAAAATGGAAGGTTGGGCGCGGGCCGCAGCGGTGGGCCGTCGCCGCCGGCCCTGCAAAGCGCAATCAAGAAGCAAGGGAGGTCACGGCATGAGCTATCGCGTCTATAGCGGTCCCAAGGGCACCGGCGAAATGTCGCCGTTCGACAAGGCGCAGGCGCTTTACAAGGAGTTCCCCGGCTTTGACGAGGCGCTGAGCTGGGCGCGCCACATCGAGCGCACCGGCCGCGTGCCGCTGCTGATCGAGGGCGACGATGGCCAGCAATTCGACCGCCGCGCCATCGCCGACGCGCTGCATGGCGGGGTCGGCGCGGCCTTCGGAGGCTGATCCTGCGTGCGGGCGCTGCAAGCCTGCCGCGGGTCATAATATAAGTCGGTTTGGGGGCGATCGGGCGGCGGTCCCGCGAATTATGGCGGATTTGCCGGCGCTGCGCCGTGGACAAAGTGCCTTGTGGTAAGCGATTGATACTAAACAATATTTTAGGTGAAAAAGTTCGCACTCAAACGAAAACTCCTGCTATATTGCGGCCATGAGCAGACATTCAGCCAAGACCGCCGGCCGCTCCAGCAAGTCGGCCGCGGGCAGTTCCAAGAAAGCCAGCAAGACCGCACGCGCCAGCGCGACAAAAGCGCCCAAATCGGGCCGTCGTCCGGTCGGAAAGGCCACCCGCGCGGCGCCGAAAAGCGCGCCTAAGATGGCTTCCAAGATCGCGTCGAAGATCGTTGCCAAGACAGTGGAGAAATCCGCCGCCAAATTGCCGGCCGCGAGCGCGCCCAAAATCGCGCCAGCGAGCGGGGCAAAACGGCTGCCGGGCGCGGCCTCGATTGTGGCCGCCGCGGCTTCCGCGCCGATCATGCGCACGGCCAGCCCGCCCACGCAGCCGATGGCGCCTGCGGCGCCGGCTGCTCCGGTGCGCGGCCATCGCTATAGCGTGGGCGAGACCGTCTACTACACCTCGCCGAGTTTCGGACGCGCGGCCGCCAGCGGCAGCTACACGGTGGTGAAGCTGCTGCCGTCGGAAGGCGACGACTATCAGTACCGGATCAAGAGTTCCGGCGAGGCCTTCGAGCGCGTGGCCAAGGAAAGCCAGCTCGACAAGGCGTAAGAGCCGCCCGAGACCGAACGCAACCGCCGGCCGGTCCAGGGCTGGAATAACCCGTCTTTTGCCGCTAGTGCTGTGCCGCGCGCCGACCGCGCGCCTGTTGGCGTCACCGCGTGCGAACGCAGCCATCGCCGATGCGACAGAAGACTGCAACAAGGGAGTTCCCATGCGCCCATTCCTACGTCTCATTGCCCTGCTGTCCCCGCTCATGCTGGCCCTGCCGGCCACGGCGGCGGACAATTACCCGACCCGCACCGTCAAGCTGATCGTGCCGTTCGGGGCCGGCGGCCCAGCCGACGTCTACGCGCGCATCCTGGCGCAGCACCTGTCGGCCGAGACCAAGCAATCATTCGTGGTCGAGGACCGGCCGGGCGCGGGTTCCGTGATCGGCACCGACGCGGTCGCCAAGGCCAAGCCCGACGGCTACACGCTGCTCGTGATGTCGAACACCCACACCACCAACGAGTCGCTGCTGCCGAACAAGCCGTATCAGCTCATGCGCGACTTCGTGCCGGTGGCCACCATCAACTACTCCGATCTGCTCATGGTGGTGCACCCCTCGGTGCCGGCCAAGACCGTTGCTGAATTCATCGCGCTGGCGAAGAAAGAACCGGGCAAACTCAATTACGCCTCATCCGGCCCCGGCACGCCCTATCACATGGCGGGCGAACTGTTCAAAGCCATGAGCGGCACCGACATCGTGCATGTGCCGCACAAGGCTTCGGGCGATGCGCGCAACAGCGTGCTCTCCGGCACCGTGCAGATGATGTTCGACGCCGTCACCACCATGACCGGGCTCGCCAAGGACGGCAAAGTGCGCGCGCTCGCCACCACCGGCGAGAAGCGCAATCCGCTCACGCCCGATCTGCCGACCGTGGCGGAGACCGTGCCCGGCTATTCGGCGACCATCTGGCTCGGCGTCATGGCGCCCAAGGGCACGCCCAAGGAGGTGGTGAGTTACCTCAACGCCGCGATCAACAAGGTGATCGAACAGCCCGACGTGAAGGCCGCCTGGCTCAAGCAGGGCGCCATTCCGATGGTGAAGACGCCGGAGGAATTCGATGCTTATCTGCGCAAGGACATCGAGAAGTGGGCCAACGT
>DASZQT010000375.1:0-14445 GCA_035549515.1 Pseudolabrys sp.
TTCGTCTGGCGGAAATATCTCGACTTTGCCGCGCTCGCCGACGTGCATGCGATGAAACGGCAGATCAACGCCTATCGCGGCCATGGTGAGATCGCGGTCGAGGGCCATAACATCAAGCTCGGTCGTGGCGGCATCCGCGAAATCGAATTTTTCGCGCAGACCCAGCAGTTGATCGCGGGCGGGCGCAATCCGCATCTGCGCGACCGCGACACGCTGACCACGCTCGACAAGCTGGTGGAAGACCGTTGGATCGACTCGACGGCGCGCGACGAGATGAAAGCGGCCTATTGCTTTCTGCGTGTGGTCGAGCACCGGCTTCAAATGGTCAATGACGAGCAGACGCAGACGCTGCCGGCCGAACGCGCGGAGCTCGAACGTTTTGCGCGCTTCCTCGGGTTCGCCGACCGTGACACTTTCGCCGCCGAACTGCTGCTGCACCTGAACAAGGTGCAGGCGACCTATGCGCGGCTGTTCGAGAAGGCGCCCGGCCCGGAGCGGCCGCAACTCAAGTTTCCCCCCGACACCGACGACCACAAGACGCTCGACCGCTTGTCCGAACTCGGCTTCCGCGCGCCGCTGGAAGCCTCCAGTATCGTGCGGCACTGGCTTGCCGGGGTTCACCGCTCCTTGCGCGGCGAGCACGCGCGCGCGCATCTTGAGGCGCTGCTGCCGGACCTGATGGAGTATCTCGCGCGCACCGACAATCCGAATGCCGCGCTGGTGCTGTTCGACCACTTCCTCGCCAATCTGCACGGTCCGGCCCGCCTTCTGTCGCTGCTGCGGCAAAACCCGGAACTGATCGCGCTGATCACGCTGGTGCTCGGCATCGCGCCTCGACTGGCTGATACGCTGGCCCGCCATCCGCAGGTGATGGATGCGCTGGTCGATCCGAGCTTCTTCGGCGCGCTGCCCGACGAAGCTGAATTGCAGCGCCGGCTCGATGCGGCGCTGGCGCGGGCGCGCTACGACGAGGACCTGCTCGAGCGCGTGCGCATGTTCGGGCTGGAATACATGTTCCTGATCGGCGTGCGCATCCTGACCGGCACCGTCACCGCGCGGCAGGCGGGCGAGGCATTCGCGCGGCTGGCAGATGCCGTAATCCGCGCCGTGCATCGCGCGGCAGCCGAGAATTTCGCTGACACCTATGGCCATCTGCGCGGTGAGGAGGCCGCAGTGCTGGCGATGGGCAAGCTCGGCGGCTACGAAATGACCGCGACCTCCGATCTCGATCTGATCCTGATCTACGACTATGACGCGTCGCAGCCTGAGTCCGACGGCGCGCGCATGCTCTATGGCGGGCAGTATTTCGCGCGGCTCACGCAGCGGCTGATCAATGCGCTGACGGCGCAGACAAATTACGGCGCGCTCTACGATGTCGACATGCGGCTGCGTCCGTCGGGGCGCGCCGGGCCCTTGGCGACGCAGCTATCGGGCTTCGCCAGCTATCAGGAGAGCGAGGCCTGGACCTGGGAGCACATGGCGCTCACGCGCGCGCGCGTGGTGTCAGCCTCGCCGGCTTTCAGGCAAAGAGTGGAAGAGGTGACCCGCGCGGTGCTGATGCGTCCGCGCGATGCTGCGCTGATCGCCGGCGATGTGATCGAGATGCGCGCGGCAATCGCCAAGGAGAAGGGCGATCGCGAGCGCTGGGATCTCAAATATGTGGCGGGCGGACTGATCGATATCGAGTTCATCGCGCAGTATCTGCAGCTCGTGCATGCGCATCGCGTGCCCGAAATCCTCGACACCTCGACCGCGCGGGTGCTCGATAAAGCCTGGCAACTACGTGTGTTAGCGGTCGAGGATTCTGAGATTCTGCGGCCAGCGGTGCGGCTTTATCAGGATCTCACGCAAGTTCTGCGCTTGTGTCTTCCCGGCCCGTTCGATCCCAAGGCGGTGGGATCAGGCCTGTTGCGCCTGCTCGCGCGCGCCGCCGACGTGCCGGACTTTGCCACGCTCGATGCGACTCTGAGCGACACGCAAGCCAAAGTGCGCGAGAGTTTCGTGCGAATCTTGGGAAAAACGCCTTAAGCCGCCTCTTCCTTCGGCAGCGGACATTGCGGCTCGAGCGGCAAGTGCACGACGACGGTCGTGCCTCTGCCGAGCGTAGAACGGATATTCATGCGGCCGCCGTGCAGTTCGACCAGCGATTTGGCGATGGCCAGCCCTAAGCCCGAGCCCTGATGGCTCTTGGTCAGCTGGCTTTCCACCTGCTCGAACGGACGACCGAGCTTCGTCAGCGCGTCCCTGGCGATGCCGATGCCGCTGTCGGCGATCGCGAGCACGATGCAATGATCGCTGGCGCGCCCGCGCACGGTGACGCGTCCGCCTTGCGGCGTGAACTTAACCGCATTGGACAACAGATTGAGCGCGATCTGTTTGAGCGCGCGGCGATCGGCGCGCAGCCCTAAGCCGGGTGCGATACGGGCCGCGAGCGTCAGCCGTTTTTCCTGCGCACGCGCCGAGACCACGCGCATCGATTCGGCGAGCAGCGGATCGAGCTCGAGGTCTTCGAATTCGAGCCGGATGCGGCCGGCCTCGATCTTCGACATGTCGAGCACGTCATTAATGACGTCAAGCAGATATTGCCCGCTGCCGTGAATGTCGCGGCAATATTCCTGGTATTTCTCCGCCCCGAGCGGCCCGAACATGCCCGAGGCCATGATCTCGGAAAAGCCGATGATGGCGTTGAGCGGCGTGCGCAACTCGTGGCTCATATTGGCGAGGAATTTCGACTTGGCCTGGTTGGCCTCCTCGGCGCGCGTCTTTTCGGCGGCATATTTTTCCGCGAGTTCGGCCGAGCGTTGTTGCGAGGCACGCAGATCGCCAATCGACGCGATCAGCCGCTTCTCGCTGTCGATCAGCTTTTCCTCATGAGTCTTGAGCGCAGTGATGTCGGTGCCGACCGACACATAGCCGCCGTCCTTGGTGCGCCGCTCGCTGATGTGCAACCAGCGCCCGTCATCGAGTTGCGCCTCGAATGTGCGGGCGCCCGGCAGGCTTGCGCCGCCGGTGGCGATCTTGTTGCGCACCACCGGCTGGCTGCCGGCGGCGACCACCTGCTCGTAGGACGTCCCCGGCACGATTGCGTTGTCCGGCAGGTTGTGCAGTTCCTGGAAGTTGGAATTGCACAGCACCAGCCGATTGTCGGCATCCCATAGCACAAAGGCTTCGGTGATGGTCTCGATGGCGTCACGCAGGCGCATGTCGGCGGCGGCGGTCTTCTCCACCAGGTTTTTCTGCTCGGTGATGTCGACGGCGATACCGATCAGGTGCAGGCCGGGCTCGTTCGGCTGGCGCACCAGTTCACAGCGGGCGCGCAGCCAGACCCAATGGCCGTCGGCATGGCGCATGCGGAAGTCGTGATCGATCGCGGTCACGCGCGCGTCGGCGATCTCGGTGGCGAGTTCGTAGAGTTCCACGTCGTCGGGATGCACCAGCGCGCTCACATCGCCGAACGACAAGAGGTCGCCGGTCGTCGGCAAGCCCAGGATGTCGAACATCGACTGCGACCAGAAAATGCGGCCGCGCGCCAGGTCCCAGTCCCACAGCCCGCAACGGCCGCGATTGAGCGCGGTGTCAATGCGGCTGCGCACCGTCTCGTAGATGATGTCGGCTTCGCGCGCGCGCGTCGCCTGCCAATGGAAGGCGAAGCCGAGGATGAGCACCACGAAGCCGGTCGTGGCCGAGAGCGTGACGGTGAGCGCGGTGATCGAGCGCCAGGCGGCAAGCGCGCCGGCGCGCGGCTGCACCACGGCGAGTTGGCCGAACGGGGCTTTGAGATTGCGCACGGTGGCGAACGCAGCGTTCTCGTCGGGCAGCACGATCTCCATGACGCCGGCGCTGGCGCCGAAAGTAGTGAGCGGTTGGGTCGCACCGAGGAGGTCGATCAGACGCCGGCCGACCGCGCCCGCGCCATCCGGCGTTGCCGCCATGACGACGCCATCGGCATTGGTGAGGATGAAGCGGCGTCCGGCATCGACAGCCCAGGCCGGCAGCGCCAGTGCGAGCACTTCTTGCGGGCGCGCGACGGCATCGGCGGGCTTGGCGGCGCGGTCGAGCCGCCCGGCGGCGAGGTCGGCGACCGCATCGAGCGCGATCACGCTGTTGCCGATAGCTTGCCGACGCTGATCGAGCACCTGCACGAGGGCGCCGACGCAGATGGTGGCGAGGAAGGCGACGATCAGCACCGGAACGGCGCGCCGCAGCAGAGGCTCGGCCGTCAGCAGCCTCCGATAAGCCGGCTTGGCTATCGATTGCGCGAGGCCTTTGATAGAATCCGATTGTGCAGACGCACTCGCCAATTCGGCGCGCGCCATGGACGGCCTCCGTTCGGAATTTCCCCTATCACCCTGAGCCGGAAGGATGTGCCGCATCTCTCCGAATCACGACCGATTGGAATCGATGGCTGGTGATTTGTCGAGAGTCCGCAGAGTCAAATATTTAAAAATCGTTACACACAGTCAGAAAGCGCCGGAGCGCGCCCTCAGGCCGGGGTGAGGGCACGGTCTACAATGTCGCTGACATCGCGCGAGAGATCGGCCGCCGACTGAATGCGCTTCAACGCGGCCCCGGCCAAAGCGCGACGCGCCGGTTCCAGATTGCGCCAGGTGCGGAAGGCGGTCGCCATGCGCGCTGCCACCTGGGGGTTCTTCGGATCGATCGCGAGCACGGTCTCGGCGATGAACTCGTAGCCGCGGCCGTCGGCGCGATTAAACTGCGTCGGATTGCCGTGCGCGAAGGCGCCGATCAGCGCCCGCACCCGGTTCGGGTTGGCGAGCGAGAAGGCGGGATGCTTGGTCAGCGTGCGCACCTGGTCGAGCGTGCCGGGCTGCGGAATGGTGGCCTGCAGCGAGAACCACTTGTCGATGATGAGGGCGTCCGCGCTGTAGCGGTTGTAGAAATCGGCAAGCGCGCTCGTACGCTCCGGCACGTCATGCAAAGCGAGCGTGCCGAGCGCCGCCATGCGGTCGGTCATATTGTCGGCCGCTTCATATTGCCGCGCGGCGCGCGCGATCTCGCCCTGGGCGCCGCCGGCGGCCAAGAGGTCGAGCGCGACATTGCGCAGCGCGCGCCGGCCGGCGCTGGTGGAATCGGGTGAATAGCCGCCCGGCACGGTGAGCCGCTCATAGATCGTCGACAACGCCGGCGCGAGCCGTTCGCCGATCGCGACACGCAGCGTGTTGCGGGCCTGATGGATGGCGTCGGGATCGATGTCGCGGCCGATCTCGCGCGCGATGTCACCTTCGCCCGGTGGCACCAGCGCGAGCGCGACAAAAGCCGGCTCGAGCGCGGGGTCTTCCAGGAGGCCGGCTAGCGCCGCCATCAGTCGCTCGTCGATGCGCGCGGCCTGGCCGCCGCGCAGCGCGGCGACATTGTCGATCAGCAGGCGCATCGATATCGTTTGCAGCGCCTGCCAGCGGTTGAACGGGTCGCTGTCATTGGCCGCGAGGAAGGCGAGATCCTCGCCGCCGAGATCGGTCACCAGCTTCACCGGCGACGAAAAGCCGCGATTGATCGATGGCACCGGGCGCTCGGCGATGCCGATAAATTCGACGCTGTGCGAAGGCTCGCTCAGCACCAGCACGCCGCGTTCGAGCGTTTCGCCATTGGAGAGCGTCAGGGGCATATCATGGCCGCTCGCGCCGACCAGGCCGACCACGAGCGGAACGACCATCGGTAGTTTGTCCGGCTGCCCCGGGGTCGGCGGCACAGACTGCTTGACCTCGAGCGCATAGGTCTTGCGTGCGGCATCGTAGCTGCCATGCGCTGTGACTTCCGGCGTGCCGGCCTGCGAGTACCAGCGCATGAATTGCGTCATGTCGCGGCCGCTCGCATCGGCAAAGCACTGGATGAACTGCTCGACGGTGGCCGCCTCGCCGTCGTGGCGTGCGAAATAAAGATCCATGCCGGCGCGGAATTGCTCGCGTCCGAGCAACGTCTGCACCATGCGCACCACTTCCGAACCCTTTTCGTAGACGGTGCTGGTGTAGAAGTTGTTGATCTCCTTATAGACCTCGGGTCGCACGGGATGCGCCAGCGGGCCGGCATCCTCGACGAATTGCGCCGCGCGCAAATTGCGCACATCGGCGATGCGCTTGACCGGCCGCGAGCGCATGTCGGAGGAGAATTCCTGGTCGCGGAAAACGGTCAAACCTTCCTTCAGGCAAAGCTGAAACCAGTCGCGGCAGGTGATGCGGTTGCCGGTCCAGTTGTGGAAGTATTCGTGCGCGATCACCGCCTCGATATGCGCAAAGTCGGCATCGGTCGCGGTATCGGAGGAGGCGAGCACATATTTGTCGTTGAAGACATTGAGGCCTTTGTTCTCCATGGCGCCCATGTTGAAGTCGGACACCGCGACGATCATGAATATATCGAGATCGTATTCCCTCCCGAACGCTTGCTCGTCCCAGCGCATCGAGCGCTTGAGCGAATCCATGGCATAGGCGCAGCGATCCTGCTTGCCGTGCTCGACATAGATGCGCAGCACGACGTCGCGGCCCGACATGGTGCGGAACGCGTCCTCCACGCAGGCGAGATCCCCGCCGACCAGCGCGAACAGATAGGACGGCTTGGGATGCGGGTCATGCCAAACCGCGAAATGGCGGCCGCCGGGGAGGTCTCCGCTGTCGGTAAGATTGCCGTTGGATAGCAGTACCGGCACTTGTTCTTTATCGGCCTCGACGCGGGTGGTGTAGACCGCCATCACGTCGGGCCGGTCGGGGAAATAAGTGATGCGCCGGAATCCTTCCGCTTCGCATTGCGTGCAATAGGTGCCGCTCGAGCGATAGAGACCGGAAAGCTGGGTATTGGCGCTCGGATCGACCAGCGTCTCGATATCGAGCGTGAACGGTCCGTGCGGCGGCTGCGGAATGGTGAGCTGGTCGGGGCTCGCGACATAACTGTTGGTCGGCAGCGGCTGGCCGTTCATGCCGAGCGCGGTCAGTTCGAGCCCGTCGCCATCGAGCACCAGCGGTGCGGCGGCCGAGTCGGGATTGGGCTTGAACGCGATGGTCGCCCGTACCGTCGTTTTGGTCGGGTGCAGCGACACGTCGAGCTGCACGGTTTCCACCAGCCAGGCCGGCGGAAGGTAGTCTTTCAGGCGGATCGGTTGGGCAATATCTGTGCGCATGGGATTCGATGTAAAGTGTCTGGGCTCGGATTGGAAGGACGATGATGACGAATATGCGCGCGATGGTGCTCGAACGCCCCCGGACGCCGCTGGTGATGCGCGAGCGGCCGGTGCCCGAGCCGGGGCCGGGCGAGTTGCTACTTGAAGTGAAAGCCTGTGGCGTCTGCCGCACCGACCTCCATGTGGTGGACGGCGAACTCAACGATCCGAAGCTGCCCGTGGTTCCCGGGCATGAGATCGTCGGCCGGGTCCTGCGGCTCGGGGCAGCTGTTGACGGCTTCTCCATCGGCGAACGGGTGGGCGTGCCCTGGCTGGGCGCGACCTGTGGCGTGTGTCCTTATTGCCGTAGCGGCCGCGAGAATCTGTGCGATCACCCGCTGTTCACGGGCTATACCCGCGATGGCGGCTTTGCGACGCATACGGTTGCCGACGCGCGTTATTGCTTTCCGCTCGGCGAGACGGGAGACGATGCCGAAATCGCGCCCTGGCTATGCGCTGGGCTCATCGGTTGGCGCAGCTATCGCATGGCGGGCGAGGGCAATTCTCAAAAGGATTTGGCGCTCGGCATTTATGGATTTGGCGCCGCGGCGCACATCCTGGCGCAGGTCGCGGTCAAGCGGGGGCAACGCGTTTACGCCTTTACGCGGCAGGGGGATGCGGCGGCGCAGGATTTCGCGCGTTCACTCGGCGCCGTGTGGGCAGGAGCCTCCGAAGAGTGCCCGCCCGAACCGCTCGACGCCGCCATCATCTTCGCGCCGGTCGGCGCGCTGGTGCCGCTGGCATTGAAGGCGGTGAAGAAAGGCGGCCGCGTGGTGTGCGGCGGCATTCATATGTCGGATATTCCGAGCTTTCCCTATGCGATTCTGTGGGAAGAGCGGCAATTGCGCTCGGTCGCCAACCTCACGCGCGACGACGCATATGAGTTTCTGGCGCTTGCGCCCAAGGTCGGCGTTGAATGCTCGGTAACGCGCTATCCGCTCGAGCGCGCCAACGAGGCGCTGGCGGATCTGCGGGAGGGGCGATTGCAGGGCGCGGCGGTGCTGATGCCGTAGTCATTCCGGGGCGTCCGGCAAAGCCGGACGAACCCGGAATCCGGGGGCCAAACGCCGTGGTCTATCGCCCTGGATTCCGGACTCGCTCGATTGCGCTCGCGCCCCGGAATGACCGGATATATTCACCGCATCGGTTCGGCGTGGCCGATCACCCGCTTGATCGATGGGGAGCGCTCCTTCAAGGCGCGTTCGAGCGCATCGACATTTTCGTGCACGGTCTGCACCGAAAGCTCGGGATCGACGCGGCAGTGGAAATTGACGATCTCGCCGTCGTCGGTCTCGCGCACGCGGACGTCGTGCACGTCGCGGATGACACGACCCTGCGCGGCGAATTCGGCAAGCGCCATGGTGACCGCCGTGACCCGCTCGGGCGGGGCCTCGCGTCCGAGCGCATATTGCGCCTGCAACGGCTCGATATGGGTTTCTACCTCGACGCCGGGGCCGAGTTCGGCGGCGATGGCATCTTCCAACCCATCGGCTAGTTCATGCGCGGCGCGCAGCGACATTTTGCCGCCAACCTCGAGATCGAGCGCCACCGCCAGCCGGTCGTCGATCGCATGCACGGTGACATGATGCACGGCGAGCGCGCGGTTGCGCGCGATTACCATCACACGGTCGAGCACGGTCTCGTTGTCGAGCGCGACCGGCTCGGTCGTGACGATCGGCTCGGCGCCCGGCATCTTGGCGCGTAGCGCGGACGCGACGTCTGCTTTGATGGCGTTGACGCGGTCGATCGGCAAAGTGCGGCTGACCGCGACGGCGAGATCGATGAAGGTGGTCTCCCCGACCGCGCGCGCGCGCACCTGGGTGACGCGGACCACGCCAGGCACCTTCGATGTGATGGAGGTGATCTCGTCGGCGGCGCCGGGCGGTGCCACATCGGTGAGCGTATCGATGGTGCGCTTGCCGAGCCGCCAGCCGGCGAAGCACACCAGCACGGCGACCGCCAAAGCGGCGGCGGAATCGGCCCAGGCGAAGCCGAAATGGACACCGAAGAGGCCGACAAGCACGGCAAGCGAGGCCCAAAGGTCGGACGAGAAATGCAGCGCGTCGGCCTCGAGCGCGTGGCTGTGCGTCTCCTTGGCGGCGCGCGACAGTGCGCGTGAGCGGAAGAAGTCGACCACAATCGACACCACGATGACGCCGAAAGCCAAGAGGCTGGCCTCGACGGCATGCCCCTCGTGCGCGATGAGCCGCTTGCCGGCCTCCCAGATCACCACCCCCGATAGCAGGAATAGCAGGGCCGTCTCGGCAAGCGCGGACACCGCTTCGACCTTGCCGTGGCCATAGTGGTGGCGGTCGTCGGCGGGCTTGCCTGAAATGCGTACGGCCACATAGGTCATCACCGTGGCGCCGAGATCGATCAGCGAATGTCCGGCCTCGGACAGAATCGCGAGCGAGCCGGTGGCGACGCCGACCGCCGCCTTGGCGATCGTGAGCACGGCCGAGGCGGCGATCGAGGTGAGTGCGACTTGTTCTTTTTCGTGTTGCATGAGACGCCTTTGCGGCCTTCGGTGTAGCGCAATCGCGGCGTAATTTCGACCGCCCCGAAGGAGCCTCAACGTCACAGGGCGATCGGCGCGCCGCCCTCCGCCGCCGAGCGCGTCACGGCGTCGAATATTTTGATATTCGCTCGCAATTGCGCGGTGGTGAAGCGATAAGGCGCACGGCCCTCCAACGCTTCGGCCCAGGCTTCGAAATTCATCCGCACGGTATTGACCGGGGCATAGCTCTTCACTTCGCGCGAGCCGTCCGGCCGGCAATGGACGAAGCTCGAGGGCAGGCCCTTGTCGACATTGCCGCCTTCCTGCACTTCGATCCAGCCGCGGTCGCACATGAGCGTGAAGCGCCCGTAGAACGGCGGCGTCGACAGGCAGGTGATGCGCCCGATTGCGCCGTTGGCGAAATCGATGTCGGCGCCGACGAAATCCTCGAACGGCGTGGGAAATATCTGCGAGGCCGTGCGCGCGGTCACCCGTGTCGGCTCGCCCGCCAGCGACACGAACATGTCGCCGAGGTGGATGCCGAGCGCGGTCCAGGCGCCGGCCGGCGCGTGACGGCGGTCGCGCCGCCAGTTCGACGGGTCCATGTTGCGGAAATTGCTGTGGCTGACATTGGAGTCCATGTGCAGGACGCGGCCAAGTTCGCCGCTCTCGAACAGCCGCCGCATTTCCTCCAAGGCCGGCTCGTAGCGGCGCTCGTGCCCGATGCCGAGCACGCCGCCGGCCTTGGCGCAGGCCTCCAGGATGCGCTCGGCGCTCGCCGCGTTGAGCGCAAGCGGCTTTTCGCAAAATACCTGCTTGCCGGCAGCGAAAGCGGCTACCGCCATCTCTTCGTGCAGGAGATGCGGCGTCACTACGGCAACGGCGTCGAGGTCGTTTCTGCCGATGAGCGTTTTGTAATCGGCGGTCAGCTCAAATTTGTGCGCGTCCGCAAACGGTGCGGCCATGGCCGTGTCGATATCGCAGCCCGCCACGACTTTGAAGCGCGAGCTTTCCTTGAGGCAAGTGACAATCTGTTTACCCCACCAGCCCAATCCGATAATGCCGATTCTGATCATTGCTCTTCTTTTCCTGAAGCGTTTCCCGGCCGCACAATGCGGGGCTGGGGACGAATGCGCAATGGCTCCGGCTTCGGCTGCCGAATCCCATGATTTGGATCAAGGCTGGAACGGGCGGTCCGACGCTAAAAATCTTTGCGCTTACGGACCCTGAGTGACCGCTCAAAGGTTGATGGCGATGCCGGTCCAGAATGCCGAAATCGCGGCGATGTTTGATCAGACCGCCGACCTCCTGGAGATCGAGGGCGAGAACCAGTTTCGCGTGCGCGCCTATCGCAAAGCAGCGCGTACCGTCGAAGGCCTGCCGCAGAGCATCCGCAGCCTGTTGTCGTCCGGGCAGGATCTTTCCGAATTGCCCGGCATCGGCAAAGACCTCGCCGGCAAGATCGCCGACATCGTCAAGTCCGGCCGTTTCGATCTGCTCGATAAGCTCAAAAAGAAGATGCCCGGCGACCTGGGCGAGATCGCCGGCCTGCCGGGGCTGGGGCCGAAGCGGGTCAAGCTGCTCTACGAAAAGCTGAAGGTGCGAACGCTCGAGGACCTGCGGCACGCGATCAAGGGCGGCCGCTTGCGTGAGTTGCATGGTTTCGGCCCGACCATGGTGAAAAAGATCGCCGGGGCGCTGGAAAAGCCCACGGTCGAGAAGCGCTTCAAGTTGGCGGTGGCCGAGGCGGAAGCCGACGCGCTGGTCGCCTATTTGCGCAATGGCGGCCGCGTGGTCGTCGCCGGCAGCTACCGGCGACGGCGCGACACGGTCGGCGATCTCGACATCTTGGTCACCTCGAAACATGCGGCGGCGGTGGGCGACAAGCTGGTCGCCTACGACAATGTCGCCGAGGTGCTCGCCCATGGGGCCACCCGCACCACCGTCGTGCTGCGCTCGGGCATCCAGGTCGATCTGCGCGCCGTCGCGGATGAATCCTACGGCGCCGCACTGCTCTACTTCACCGGCTCCAAGGCGCACAATATCGCGCTGCGCGGCATCGCCAATGACCACAAGTGGAAGCTCAACGAATACGGCCTGTTCTCGGGCAAACGGCGCATTGCCGGCACGACCGAGGAGGAGGTCTACAAGAAGCTAGGACTGTCCTACGTCCCGCCCGAGATGCGCGAGGATCGCGGCGAAATCGCATTGGCGCTCAAGGGCGAACTGCCCCACCTCATCAAGGTCGACGACATTCGCGGCGATCTGCACGTGCATTCCGACTGGACCGACGGCACCGCGCCGATCGCGGAAATGGCCAAGGCCGCGCAGGGCTGCGGCTATGAATACATGGCGCTTACCGACCACAGCCGCCGCGTCGCCATGGCGCACGGGCTCGATCCGGCGCGTGTGGCCAGGCAAATCCGCGAGATCGACAAGCTCAATGCCAAGCTGAAGGGCTTCACCATTCTCAAAGGCATCGAGGTCGACATCCTCGAGGACGGCAAGCTCGATCTGCCGGATTCGACGCTGGCGCAGCTCGATGTCGTGGTGGCATCGGTGCATTCATTCTTCGATCTGTCGCGCGACGCGCAGACCGAACGCATCGTCCGCGCCATGGAAAACCGCCACGTCCATATCATTGGCCATCCGACCGGCCGCCTGATCGGCGAGCGCGAGCCTTACGAGCTCGACATGGACCGCCTCACATCGGCGGCGCGCGACCTCAATTGCTGTCTCGAAATCAATTCGCAGCCCGAACGGCTCGATCTCAACGACATCAACGCCCATGCCGCGAAGGTGAAGGGCGTCAAATTCGCGATCTCCACCGACTCGCATTCGGTGAATTCATTCAGATATATTCGCTATGGCATCGACCAGGCGCGCCGGGCCTGGCTGACGGCCGACGATGTCGTTAACACCCGCCGCCTTCCGGGGCTACGCAAGCTCATCGCACGCTAATTTGGCGCTTCGATTATCGAGCGTCGTCACATTGTGACTGAAGGTGCCGGTGCCACCAGGTGTCGGGCAAACCACTGCGCGGCCAGTTCGATCACGCGTTCAAGCGCGCCGGGCTCCGGAAATAGATGGGTCGCGCCCGGCACGATCTCGAGCGCCTTCTCGGCCGTAAGGCGCGCATAGGCCTTCTCATTTAGCTCGATCACACCCTGGTCCTCGCCACCGACGATGAGCAGTGTCGGCGCGGTCACATGATCGAGCGCGGCGTCCGCCAGGTCGGGTCTTCCCCCGCGCGATACCACCGCACCGACACGCTCGCCCAGCCGGGCTGCGGCCACAAGCGCTGCGGCCGCGCCGGTACTGGCGCCGAACAAGCCGAGCGGCAGACGCGCGAGCTCGGGCTGGCGCTTGATCCACTGGACAACGCCGACAAGGCGCTCGGCGAGCATGTCGATATCGAACACGTTGGTTCGGTCCCGCTCCTCGGCGGGCGTCAGCAGATCGAACAACAGGGTCGCAATGCCGTGCCGGTTCAAGGCCTGCGCGACCACCCGATTGCGCGGGCTGAAGCGGCTGGAGCCGCTGCCATGCGCGAACACCACCAGCGCGCTGGCGGGCGAGGGGAGGTCGAGCGTTCCCGCCACACCCAAAGGCGAGATCTTTACCTCTCGCCCGGGCGGTTCAGTGACCGTGTCCCAGGCGGAACGAATGGCGGCGCACATCGGCCGAGTCCTCAAACGACACCCGCGTATGATACAGCAACACCGCTCAAGTTCGCAGACTGTGCTTGCCCATCAGCTTGACGGTGCTCGCTTGCGGGCCCTTATCGCCGACCTCCTCGGCGAAGGTAACGCGCGAGCCGACGCCCAATTCGGCGAAATCGCCATTGAGCACGCTATTGCGATGAAAATAAATCTCGCGGCCGTCGCCGGTTTCGATGAAGCCGAATTCGCCGAGCGGATCGAGCTCCGTCACCGTCCCAGTCGGCGGGCCGTCGTGCTGCTTCACCTGGCCCTGCATGCGGCGAACCATGTCCTGCAATTGGCGGCGCGCGCGCTTGAAGGCGTCGTTGAGCGCGAAGTTAATGTCGGAATAGCGTTCGTCGTTCTGCGGCGTGTGGCCGATATTGACCTCGCGCCCGTCGGGCAGTGCCAGTCGGATATTGATCTCGAACAATCCGCCGGTGCGATGATGCCCGCCCGGCGCCTTCAGCACCACGCGGCCGGCCGTGATGCGCCCGCAGCGCTGCTCGAGCTCGTTGACGTGCTTTCCGATGGCAGCGCGGACGCCAGCGTCCGCATCCATGCCCTGGAAATCGATTTCGACGGGCGTCTGCATAGTTCACTCCGTGTGTTCTGGCCTTGGGTCAAAGGCTATCGGCTCTTGGCGGCCGGAATTTGACCCAGGTCAACGGGTGGAACCGCCGCGGCGTTCCGTTCGGAACGCCGGCTTGTTATGCTGGGTTGGGGAACAGCGGCCTTTCGGTCTAGTCCGGCGAATGCCATTCACGTGGGTGCAGGCACGTAAGCCTTCAACTTCCTTGGAATGCGGGCAGACGGCGCGCCGCCATCGCTGCCACGCCCTCCTTAAAATCGTCAGTCCTGCGCAACCGGGTCTGCTCGACAAGCTCGTGCTCGGTCGCGGCGCGCACCCGGTCGGCGAGGTTGCCGCGCAACGTTGAACGCGTCGCCATGAGGCCGAGTGGCGCGTTTTCCGCGATCTCGGCCGCCAGCGCGAGGGCGGCGCTGCGCACCTGATCCTGCGCCACCAGCACATCGGCGAGACCCATGGCGAAGGCTTCGTCACCCGGAATGCGGCGGCT
>DASZQT010000376.1:0-3725 GCA_035549515.1 Pseudolabrys sp.
GCATGGGAGTGCGATCCACATTGATCCGTCATTGCGACCCCGAGCGAAGCGAGGGGGAAGCAATCCAGAAGCCAAAGGCTATATACTGGATTGCTTCGTCGCCCTTTCAGGGCTCCTCGCAATGACGGCTGATTCGATTTCATTGAATCATACTCGAGCTTTGTCCTGGGCGATGTATTGCGCGATCTGCGCGTCCGACAGCCGCGCCAATTCGCTTTGCGGCAACAGCCGCAGCACCGCCCAGCCCTCGTTCATGCTCTCTTCCAAGGTGCGGCGGCCGCTCTGGCGGATAAGCCCGTGCTCGAAGCGATCGGCGAAGTCGAGATATTTCAAATCCAATTCGGTCAAGCCGTCGCGTCCGACCACGCTTGCCAGCACGCGCACGCGCACGGCTTTGGCATAGGAGGCAAAAAGCTGGTTGGCGAGGCCCGGATGGTCGGGATGCGAATAGTCCTTGCCGATGCCCTGGTCCATCAGCCGCGACAGGCTGGGCAGCACATTGATCGGCGGGAACACGCCCTTGTGGTCGAGCGCGCGGTCAAGAACGACCTGGCCCTCGGTGATATAGCCGGTCAAGTCGGGAATCGGATGGCTGATGTCTTCCGCCGGCATGGTGAGGATCGGCAATTGCGTCACCGTGCCCTTGGATGCCCGAATGCAGCCGGCGCGCTCGTAGATCGACGCGAGATCGGAATACATGTAGCCGGGATAGCCCTTGCGGCTCGGCACCTCGCCGTGGCTGGCCGAGACTTCGCGCAGCGCCTCGCAGTAATTGGTCATGTCGGTCATGATGACCAGCACGTGGCGGTCTTCCTCCGCCGCGAGATATTCCGCCGCGGTGAGCGCAAAGCGCGGAGTCAGCAGGCGCTGCGTGGAGGATTCGCTCGCCAGATTGAGAAACATCGCGGTGTGCGCGAGCGCACCGGAATCCTGCATGGCGCGGCGGAAGGTCTCGGCGGTGTCATGCGCGATGCCTATGCCGACAAAGACGATGGCGAAGCCTAGCGCGCCGGCGCGGCGCAGGCGCGCGTTCTGCGCGATTTCGCTGGCGATGCGATCGTGCGGCATGCCGCCGGCCGAGAATAATGGCAGCTTCTGCCCGCGCACCAGGCTGTTCATCAGGTCGATGGCGGTGACGCCGGTCTCGATGAAGTCCTTGGGCAATTCGCGCTTGACCGGATTGATCGGAATGCCGTCGATGCGGAAGCGCTTGCGTGCCGGCACCGGCGGGCCGCCATCGGCCGGTTCGCCCACGCCGTTGAATACGCGGCCGAGCAGTCCGGGCCCGAGCGGGAAATGCAACGGTTCGCCCAGGAAGCGCACGCGCACATCGTTTAGGCCGAGGCCGATGGTCGATTCCAAGACCTCGACCACCATGGAGTCCCGATCGAGCGCGGCAACGCGGCCGAGCTTGGGCGCCCCTTCGCGGCTCAAGATCTCGACCGCCTCGTTGAGGCCGGCTTCGACATTGCGCCGCAGGAACAACAATGGGCCGTCGATCGCCGTGGCAGTGCCTTGAACGGTGAGATCAGGCCGCATGGGGTGTGGCCTTCTCAAGATCCGCGACCGCCGTGTCGAGTGTGGCGCGCAACTCGGAAAACCTGTCGAGTTGATTCTCGCCGATCTCTTCACCCATGCGCTGCATGCGCCGCAGGACCGGCAATTCGGCGAGTTTCTGCGGCGCAATGCCGTGCTCGAGCGCGCGTTCGGCCAGCGTGACGAAATGCAGGATGAGCCCGAGCATCGCGGCCTGCCGCTGCGGCGAGCAGTAGCGGTCGACCTCGGAGAAGGCCGACTGGCGCAGGAACGCCTCGTTGATCAGCTCGGCACAGAGCAGTGTCAATTGCTGCGCCGGCGGCAGCGCATCCCTGCCGACGATACGCGCCATGCGTTCGAGATCGGCTTGTTGTTCGAGGAGCGAGAGCAGCCGTTCGCGCTGGCTGTGCCAGTCCGGATTGCCGCGTTCGGTCCACCAGGCCGCGAAACGCTCGGCATTTTCGGAATAGGATTGCAGCGGGTGGATCGCTGGATAGAAACGCGCCTGTGCGCGCTCGCGGTCGAGTCCCCAGAAGCAGCGCACATAGCGCTTGGTGTGGCTGGTCACCGGTTCGGAGAAGTCGCCGGCCGGCGGCGACACCGCGCCGATGATGGTGAGCGAGCCCTCCTGGCCGCCAAGCGTCGTTACCTTGGCCGCGCGTTCGTAGAACTCCGCGAGCCGAGAGCCGAGATAAGCGGGGTAGGCGGCTTCGCCCGGCAATTCGCCGAGCCGGCCCGAGACTTCGCGCAGCGCCTCCGCCCAGCGGCTGGTCGAATCCGCCATCAGCGCGACATGCAGACCCTGGTCGCGGAAAAATTCGCCGACGGTGACGGCGGTGTAGATCGAGGCCTCGCGCGCAGCGACCGGCATGTTCGAGGTGTTGGCGATGATGATCGTGCGTTCCATCAGCCCACGGCCGGTGCGCGGGTCGGAGAGGTTGGGGAATTCGCGCAACACTTCGGCCATCTCGTTGCCGCGCTCGCCGCAGCCGACATAGACGATGACGTCGGCGTCGCACCATTTCGCCAGCGTCTCCTGCAACACGGTCTTGCCGGTGCCGAAGCCGCCGGGGATGGCGGCCTGGCCGCCGCGCGCCACCGGGAACAGGGTGTCGAGGATGCGCTGGCCGGTGATCATCGGCGCATCGGCGGGTAGGCGTTGGGCCACCGGCCGTGCCTGACGCACCGGCCAGCGCTGAAAGAAGCCGATGTTGCGTGTCTCACCATCGGCCGTTCTGATCGTGCACAAAGTCGCGTCGGCGGCGTGAGCGCCATCATGGACAATACTCTCGACCGTGCCGCTCACGCCGGCCGGACACAGCACGCGTTGCGTGATGCCGTCGCCGGGCAATTGGCCGACGGCGGCGCCCGGCTTTATGGTGTCGCCAGCTTTGACGAGCGGTGTGAAGACAAACTCGCCGTCGCGTTTCTGATCGAGCGGCCGCAGCAACCCGTCGAAAATGCCGCCGAGCAGCCCGGGGCCGAGCCGCACCGACAGCGGCGCGCCGGTGCCGCGCACAGCGTCGCCGGGCTTGAGGCCGCTGGTGTCCTCGTAGACCTGGCCGACCAGTTCGTCGTCCTTCAGCCGGATCACTTCGCCCGGACGGCGCGCGGCGCCGACTTCCAAGGCTTCGCCCACGCGGAATTCGCCCTGCATGCGGGCGTAGAGGACCGGGCCGCCGACCCAGCGGATGCGGGCCTCGCTCATGCCGGTGTTCCCTTGGTCAATTCGTCGAGCAGCAGCGCGGCGATGGTGCGGGCATCGGCGGTGAGGCCGTCGGGCGTGGCGTCGAGCGTGGCATGGTCGGCCGCGATGCGAAGCCCGGCGCTCACGCGCGTATCGGCTTGGAAGGTAATGGTGGCTGCGCTACCGATGGCTTTTCCGAAACTCTCTTGTTCCTCCGTGCTCCAATCCGGCGCGTGAACGACCTGCCAACCGCCGCGCCGCAGGCGCTTCACTGCGAGCTCGGCGACCGCCGCGATCCATTGTTGGCGCGCCTCCTTATCGTGCCATCGCGTATCGAGCGCGGCGCGCAGCAGCGGCATGGCATCGGCCACCGCCCGCGCGGATTGTCGCTGCGCCTCGCTACGCAGCTCGGCGTCGCGTTGCGCGCGGGCGCGCGCCAGCCGCAGGTCGCCCTCGCGCCGTAGGTCAGCAATGGCGTCATGCAACCGCGCGCGCGCGGTCG
>DASZQT010000377.1:0-4461 GCA_035549515.1 Pseudolabrys sp.
GCCCGTGAGCATTCAACCCACGATGTCGACGCAGACCGGCTTCGGCGCCATCCTCAACGAGATCGGCCGAGGCGACAGCGACTTCGCGCGCCGCATCGTCACCACCTCGCCCGACGTGACGGTGTCGACCAATCTCGGCGCATGGGTCAACCGGCGCGGCCTGTTCGCGCGCGAGAAACTGGCCGACACCTTCAAGAGCGAGCACATCCCATCGACCTTCCACTGGGAGTTCTCGCCGCAGGGCCAGCACATCGAGCTCGGCATCGCCGAGATGAACCTGTTCATCGCGCTGTCCGCGCTCGGGCTGTCGCATGCGATCAACGGCGAGCGCCTGCTGCCGGTGGGCACGCTCTACGATCCCTTTATCGCGCGCGGGCTCGATGCACTCAATTACGCCTGCTATCAGGATGCCCGCTTCATCGTGGTGGGCACGCCCTCCGGCGTCACGCTCGCTGGCGAAGGCGGCGCGCATCAGTCGATCGCCGAGCCCTTGATCGGCATGGCGCAGGATGGGCTGGCCGCGTTCGAGCCGGCCTATGTCGACGAGCTTGCCGTCATCCTGCGCTGGGCTTTTGCCTACATTCAGCAGGACGGCGACGCCGGACCGTCGGAGAAGAACTGGCTGCGCGACGAAACCGGCGGCTCGGTTTACCTGCGGCTATCGACGCGGCCGATCGAACAGATGCACCGCGCGCTGACGGGCGACCTCACGCAGCAGATCGTCGACGGCGCCTATTGGCTACGCAAGCCGGGTCCGAATGCGCAAGTCGTGATCGCCTACACCGGCGCGATCGCGCCGGAAGCGCTCGCCGCGGTCGGCCTGATCGCCGAGGACCGCCGCGATGTCGGCCTGCTCGCCGTGACCTCGGCCGACCGGCTCAATGCCGGCTGGACCGCGGCGCAGCGCGCGCGCGAGCGCGGGCTCGTGCATGCGCGCTCGCATATCGAGCGGCTGCTCGCTGACGTGCCGGCGCATTGCGGCCTCGTCACCGTGCTCGACGGCCATCCGGCGACGCTGGCCTGGCTCGGTGCCGTGAATGGCCATCGCACGCGCTCGCTCGGCGTCGAGCATTTCGGCCAGACCGGCTCGCTCGCCGAGCTCTACCGCCACTATGGCATCGACGCCAATGCCATCGTGGCGGCCGCGCAGGCCATCGCGCCCGGCCGCCCGATCAGGCATCTCAAAGCGCGGTAGTGCGGCACTTGCATTCCGACCCTG
This sequence comes from Pseudolabrys sp., assembly GCA_035549515.1. Classification (GTDB taxonomy): domain Bacteria; phylum Pseudomonadota; class Alphaproteobacteria; order Rhizobiales; family Xanthobacteraceae; genus Pseudolabrys. The sequence goes on from DASZQT010000377.1 coordinate 1,220, forward strand.
ATCCGTCATCCTGAGGTGCGAGCGAAGCGAGCCTCGAAGGATGACGGGCACGGACTCCCATGGGCGCCTTTGTTTATATGTTGAGATGTTCGGACGGATCTTATTATGTTGGCAGCGCAACCGGCGACGACCTGACGAAGCGCATCGCTGAACACGAGGTCGGCGCGCACCGCGGCTACACTTGGTCTCGCCGGCCTTTGCGGCTCGTTTGGTCGGATCATTTCGAGCGCATCACTGACGCAATTGCGGTCGAGCAAAAAATCAAAGGATGGAGCCGCGCTAAAAAGGAAGCGCTCATCGAGGGCGATTGGGCTTCCCTACAATCGCTTTCTCGCAGGCGTGCTGGCCGGCCGAAATGAAAGCGATTGGGGTGACGCCTCGGCCGTCGCCCTTCGAGGCTCGCCGCTCACGCGGCTCGCACCTCAGGGTGACGGACCGAAGCCTCGCCCAGCCCCCGCTACATCGCCCCCATCAGGGCGCGGCCGAACAGGAAAGCCGGCACGCCCGCGATCACAGCCCAGATCACGATGGCGGCGACGATCACCGCGATCGTGTAGATCACGGCCTTGTCGGCCGGCGGCCGCATCAGCGCAACGAGCCCGGTGTGCAGCAGATAGATGCTGTAAAGCCCGAGAATGCTCAGGATGCCGAGCAGCGGTACGAGATTGAACACGCCGACCACCCAGGCCGCGGTCGGCGCATAGGCGGCGACCCGCATGGCATTGCCGAAATCGCGCTTCGCCCCGAACGTGCCGGCCAGCACATCGATGATCAGCGCCATCACATAGACGCCGACCAGGCCGAGCACATAGGCCACCACCGCCCAGATCAACCCGCCGAACAAACCGACATGGAACGGTCCAAAGCCGATGATCGACGCGCCGATGAAATGGCAGACCGGCGGAATCGCCGAAACGATCGCGATGTAGTTGGAATACAGGAATCCGGGATCGCCCGGCTCCTGCTCGATTTTCGGCCACTCGGACTTCGGCTGCAGCAGGATCGCTTTCACTCGCTCGACGAGATTCATAACGCCCCTCCGTTTGATCCGTGTTGACGACTAGAGCTTAGCATCCTCCAGAATCATCGCCGCCCCTTTTTCCGCGATCATCATGGTCGGCGAATTGGTATTGCCCGAAGTGATCGTCGGCATCACCGAGGCATCGATAACACGCAAGCCCTGCAATCCGATGACGCGCAGCCGCGCATCGACCACCGCGCGCGCGTCGTCGTCGCGGCCCATGCGGGCAGTGCCGACGGGATGGAAAATGGTGGTGCCGATGTCGCCGGCGGCATGCGCGAGCGCCGCGTCGTCGTCGCCGACGCTTGAGCCCGGCAGGAATTCGACCGGTGCGTATTTCCTGAGCGCCGGCTGGCCCACGATCGCCCGCGTGACGCGGATCGAGCAGGCGGCGACGCGCCGATCCTCCGGTGTCGACAGGTAATTCGGCCGGATTGCCGGCGCCGCCGCCGGATCGGCCGATTTGAGCGTGAGCGTTCCGCGGCTGGTCGGCCGCAAATTGGCGACGCTGGCCGTGAAGGCCGGGAACGGATGCAGCGGCTGGCCGAAGGCGGGCAGCGACAGCGGCTGCACGTGGTACTGGATATTGGCGCTCGCCTGTGTTGGATCGGACTTGGTGAACACGCCGAGCTGCGAGGGCGCCATGGTCAAGGGCCCGCGCCGGCGCAGCAGATAATCCAGCCCCATACCGAGGCGGCCGATGAGCGAAGCGTATTGCGTGTTCAGCGTCTTCACGCCGGAGACCTGATAGATCGTGCGCAGTTGCAGATGGTCCTGAAGGTTCGCACCCACGCCCGGCTTGTCGAGCACCAGCGGAATGCCGAACTCGGCGAGATGCGCGGCCGGCCCGACACCCGACAGCATCAAGAGCTGCGGCGAGCCGATGGCGCCGGCCGAAAGCACGATCTCGCCCCGGCACTTCGCGCTACGCAATTCGCCGTTCTGCCGCCAGCGCACGCCGCTCGCGCGCTTGCCGGTGAAATCGAGCCCTTCCACCAGGCAGCCCGACTCGAGCTTCAGATTAGGCCGCCCCAGCACCGGCTTCAGAAACCCACGTGCGGCAGACCAGCGCCGGCCGAACTTCTGATTGACGTGGAAATAACAGATGCCTTCGTTGTCGCCGGTATTGAAGTCGTTCACCGCGGGGATGCCGTATTGGATCGCGGCCTGGCGGAACGCCTCCAGGATTTCCCACGCCAGCCGCTGCTGTTCGACCCGCCACTCGCCGCCTTGCGCGTGATGCTCGCCTTTGAGGAAATGGTCGACATGGCTGCGAAAGAACGGCCGCACGTCGTCCCATGACCAGCCAGGGAGGCCGAGCTGGCGCCAGTGGTCGTAATCGCCGGCCTGCCCCAGCATGTAGATCATGCCGTTGATGGCCGACGAGCCGCCGATCACCTTGCCGCGCGGGTAATTGAGGCTGCGGCCGTTGAGACCCGGCTCCGGCTCGGTCTTGAACATCCAGTCGGCGCGCGGATTGCCGATGGCGAACAGGTAGCCGACCGGAACGTGGAACCAGATCCAGTTGTCGCGGCCGCCGGCCTCCAGCACCAGTACGCGCTTGCCCGGATCGGCCGACAGGCGATTGGCCAGCACGCAGCCGGCCGAGCCCGCCCCCACCACGATGTAATCGAACTCGCCCTCGATGGGCGTGGCATCCGCCATTGCGTTCCCCTCGCCTGCCCGCGACCCGACTTTACCTCGGCCTGAGAAACTTGCTAAGTTCTACGCGACCTGCGGTGCACCGTGCGTGCGCCGTCCGATGGCCGGAACGGCGGTTCCGACGATGGGTCGTTTCCCACTCTCGACCTGAAGCCAGCCTGGCGCCGGTTTTGCGCGCCTGCAGGAGAACCGCCATGTTTACACGCCTATCCGCCGTTCTATGCCTGTTGTTCGCCCTCGCCGGCGCCGCGCCGCGCGCGACCGCCGCCGAAACGCTCACGGTTTTCGCCGCCGCCTCGCTGCGCAATGCGCTGGATGACGCCAATGCCGCCTTCACCAAAGCGTCCGGCGTCAAGGTGACGGCGAGCTACGCGGCAAGCTCGGCGCTTGCCAAGCAGATCGAGCAGGGCGCGCCCGCCGATGCCTTCATCTCGGCCGACCTGAAATGGATGGACTACCTGGCCGAGCGCAAGCTGATCAAGCTGGATACGCGCGTGAATCTGCTCGGCAACAAGCTCGTGCTAATCGCGCCGGCGGCTTCCAAGCTCGACAAGGTCGC
>DASZQT010000378.1:0-7171 GCA_035549515.1 Pseudolabrys sp.
CCGCGCGCGTGAACGGCAGGCGCTCGAGGCTGCCGGCGGGCGCGGGCTTGCCGCCAAGTTCGCTTTCCATCTCGGCGAGCAGCTCCGCTTCCGCCTCGGGAAACAGCGTCAACAGGTAGGCGATCCAGGTGAGCGCATTGCCGGTGGTCTCGTGGCCCGCGGCCAGGAAGGTGAGCACATTGTCGGTGACGACGGCGTCCGGCATGGGCTCACCGGTTTGCGGGTCGCGCGCGAGCGACAGCCGTTCGAGCAGATCGTCAAATGCGGCGCCGCTCGCGCGGGCGGCTAACCGATCCTTTACCGCCTTGCCGATCACGGCGCGGAACGCTGCGATGCTGGGACCCCCGCGCCATTGCGACCAGCTTGGAATCCAAGGCGGCAGGTTGAGCATGGTCGCCAGATCGACGCGGCCGATCGAGTCGAAATAGCGCGCCATCTCAGTGTGCACCATCACGCGCTCGGCATCGAGCGCGCCGGAGAACACCGTGCGCGAGACGATCTCATAGGTGAGGCGTTGGAATTGTGCGGCGAGGTCGAGCGGACCTTGCGTGCACTCGTCGCGCCAGCGCGCGCTCATCGTCTCGGCCGCGGCAACCATGTCGTCGTTGAGCGCGGCGACGGCCTTCGGCGCGAACAAGGGCGCGGCGATGCGGCGGCCCGCGCGCCAGGTCTCGCCCTCGGCGGTCAACAGTCCGTCGCCGAGCGCGGGCTGGATGCGCCGCAGTTGTTGCGGGCTCTTGCGGTAATTGGCGGCATTGCCGAGCAGCACGCGCTCGATGCCGGCGGGGTCGTTGAGGAACAGCGACGGTTTCCACCAGCGCCCGAGCCAGACCGCCGGTTTCTCATAGACAGGCTGCGGCACGGTCGCGATCGGATTCTCGCGCACGGCGCGCCACAGCGCGAGGAAACCCAAGCGCCGCGCCGGCGGGACCGGCGCCGCCGGCCGCACGGAGCTCTCATTGGCATTTGCCGACGTCGTCATTACCACCGCGTATCACATCGATGTGGCGCGCTCAGGCGCCGTCTCGTTCGTGCCCCGCCATCGTCCATATCGCCACGGCATCCACCAATGCGCATCGCTTGGCAAAACCTGCGGCACGAAATCGAGGCCATGCGTTCCCCATGGATGACAGCGCAGGATGCGGGCGAGCGTCATCCAGCCGCCGGCCCACAGGCCGAAGCGCGTGATGGCCTCGTCGCCATATTCGGAACAAGTCGGCAGATGGCGGCAGCGCGGGCCGATCAGGGGCGAGAGCGTGTAACGGTAAAGCGCGATCAGTCCGCGCCCTGCGATTCGTGGCAGACGCGAGAGCGCGTTCGATTGCGGTTCCAATGTCGGTCCGTTGTTCATCTACGTTACAATATAAGGCGGCATTGCCCCAGGTGCTGCTCAGCGCGTTGTGAAAGTTCCATGGCAGTGCCGCAAGTCACTGGAACTTCACGCCGATTTTGCATTGCACGCACATTTAACTTTACCCAAATCCAGCCGCGGCATTAGATTTGCTTCGTATCGGGGGACCTTATAGCCGCCGAAGCCCAACCATAAAATCAAAGCGACAGGCGAGACCTGCGGGGCACGGCATAGGAAGAGGGGGATAAATGCGAACTTCCCTGTCGCACTCGCTTGCGCTCGCCTTGGCGGCGCTCAGTGTCACACTGCCGGTATCTGGCACCCAGGCGTCCGATCGTTCGCTGCCGATGCAGTTCGAGTTGCGGATGCAGGGGCCGGCGCAAAGCTGCGGTAAGACATGCCGGCCTTTGATTTCGGCGGCCGGCGCCATCACCGCCACGACACCGGACGATTTCCGTGCATTCGCGCGTGAGCACGATCTTACCGGCGCGCTCATGGTGCTCGATTCCGACGGTGGCTCGGTACACGGTGCGATCGCCTTCGGCCGTGAGATCCGCGCGCTCGCGCTCGACACCACGGTTGGCCGCGCCGTCGATCTCGACGACAAAGGACCGGGCGACCGGCGCGCGCGCCTGTCGGGCGACGCCTATTGCGAATCCATGTGCGCCTTCGTGTTGATCGCCGGTATTCACCGCAGCGTGCCGCCGCAGGCGAGCGTGATGGTGCACCAGATCTGGCTCGGCGACCGCCGTGACGACCCGACCGCGGGAACCTATTCGGCCGAGGACCTCGTGCTGGTGCAACGCGATATCGGCCGGCTTGCGCGCTATACCGGCGACATGGGCGGCTCGATGGACCTGCTCGATCTCGCTCTGCGCATTCCGCCTTGGGAACCGATGCACGCACTGACGCGCGAGGAACTCGTGCGCATGCGGGTGGCGAGCGAGACGCCGAATGCGACCACGGCCGCCGCGGTCGCCGCCACGCCGGCAGCGGCAGCGCGCCCAGCCGCGGCTCACGGTCCCGCGGCTCCGCATGCCGTCGCCATCAGCGAGCGGCGCTGGGCCGTGATCGACCGCGCCGGCACGGCGGCGGTAGCGCGCCGGCATCCGCTCACGGTCGAAGGCGAGGAAATCGGCAGCTTCGATCTCCTGGTCTCCTGCGGCGCCAGTGGCGACAGCTATGATGTGAGCTACATCGAACGTCGTCACGATGGCGGCCATCTGGCGCTGCCGGGCGCGCTCGACAGCGTCAGCTTGCAGGCGGCGGGGCGCGAGACCGCGCTCAAGGTGGTGTCGTCAGAGCGCCGCAGCGATCCGGATGAATTGATCACCTTCGCAGCGGGTCCGGTGCCGGCAGCGCTGATCGACGGCTTCGCGGCCTTTGGCAACCACTCGCTGTCGGTCGAGACCCAGAGCGGGCGCCTTATGACCGACATTAGGCTCGGCAACACCGGCGCGCGCCAGGCGCTGCCGCAGCTCGCGACGAGCTGTGTGAAGCCGATCGGCGAGCGGGCCGAACTGTCCACGCCGAAGACGGGTGGCCTGGCGGCGGCGAAGTAGGGGCAGCGGCGAACTGGCCGTTCGCCGTCATCCTGAGGTGCCCGCCGCAGTCGGGCCTCGAAGGATGATCGGCCAACGCGAGTGGATCTTGGCCGACTTGCACCGGTGACACAGTCGATACCGGACAAACCCGACATCGGTGGCCGTCGCCCTTCGAGGCCGTCGCTGCGCGACGGCGCCTCAGGGTGACGGATCGAGGCAGAGCGGGTCGCGGCTACAACGACTCCGCCGCCTGCGCCGCCTTCTTGGCCTCGATCTGGTCAAGCGCGGACACCACCGCATCGAAGGTGAGCAAAGTGGAGGCGTGGCGAGCCTTATAATCGCGCACCGGCTCCAGCACCGCAATGTCGGCCCATTTGCCGGCGGGCGGTGGGCCGTTTTCCTTCAGCATCTTGCGCACCGTCTCGCGCAATTCGCGCAATTCGGTTGGTTTGGCGCCGATCACATGCCGGGCCATGATCGAGGACGAGGCTTGTCCGAGCGCGCAGGCCTTCACGTCATGGGCGAAGTCGGAGACCTCGCCACCATCCATCTTGAGGTCGACGGTGACGGTCGAACCGCATAGCTTGGAATGGGCGGTGGCGCTGGCGTCGGGCGCGGAAAGCCGGCCCAGGCGAGGGATGTTGCCTGCCAGTTCGAGGATTTTGGCGTTGTAAACGTCGTTAATCATTGGGGTATTGTCGCGTTCGGTCGCCCGCATTGCCTCCACCCGGCAATCGAATATATAGGGATGAGCCCGGCGGTGCGAGAAGGGGTACCTCCCGGCCGTTTTGGCTATGCTAACTTGTCGAATGGGAATGCCCCGGCGCCCCGCCGCGGACCGCTCCGGTCCCCGCGGGAGAGTGACGCGGCGACCCCGGTGACACTCCCGGCGCTGCTCCCCCGCAAGGGAACGAGGGCCGGTCGAACGGAGAGACGCGTCATGGATGCGAAGAATTCCATCGTGAAGCCTTGGCCGAAGCAGGGCCTGTCCGACCATGTGCGGGCCGCGCCCGAGCCGGCCGTGCCGCGCCCCTCGCGCGAGGAGGCGGAGGCCGCCGTGCGCACGCTGATCGCCTATGCCGGGGACGACCCGGCGCGCGAAGGCGTGCTCGACACCCCGAAGCGGGTGATCGACGCTTACGACGAGATCTATCAGGGCTATCGCGAATGTCCGGCCGACGTGCTCGACCGTACCTTCAGCGAAACCGCCGGCTATGACGATTTCGTGTTGGTGAAGGACATCGCCTTCAACTCGCATTGCGAGCACCACATGATGCCGTTCTTCGGCAAGGCGCATGTCGCCTATATGCCGGTGGAGCGGGTGGTGGGCCTCTCGAAGCTGGCGCGCCTGGTCGATGTCTATGCACTGCGCCTGCAGACGCAGGAGCACATGACTTCGCAGGTGGCGACCGCGATCGACGAGGTGCTCAAGCCGCGCGGCGTGGCGGTGCTGATCGAGGCCGAGCACATGTGCATGTCGATCCGCGGCGTGAGCAAGCCCGGCGCGCTTACCATCACCACGCATTTCACCGGCGCGTTCCGCGACGATCCCAAGCAGATGGCCCGCTTCATGGCCATGCTGCGCGGGAGCCACGGGTAAGCTGCGTACGAGATCGCAAGCCCTTCTCCGTCATCCTGAGGTGGCCGCCGCAGGCGGCCCTCGAAGGGTGACGGGCACGGACTAGGGCCGATCACCCTTCGAGGCTCGCTTTGCTCGCTCCTCAGGGTGACGGGGATAGCTGGGAGCCTGCCCATGTCCTCCTCTACCAAAGAAATCGAAGAAGGCCTCGCCCTCACGCCCAAGTTCGACGCCAATGGTCTTGTCACCGCGGTGGTGACGGACGCCGCGTCGGGCGACGTGCTGATGGTCGCGCACATGAACGCGGAAGCGCTGGCCAAGACCATCGCGAGCGGAGAGGCCTGGTACTACAGCCGGTCGCGCAAGAAGCTCTGGAAGAAGGGCGAAAGCTCCGGCCACCTCCAACGCATCGTCGAATTGCGTGTCGATTGCGACCAGGACGCGGTTTGGCTCAAGGTCGAGCAGAAGGGCGCCGGCGCCTGCCACACCGGCCGACGCTCCTGCTTCTACCGCGCGATCCCGCTCGGCCAGCAGGGCGCCGCGCGGCTCGAATTCCGCGACGGCGAACGCGCCTTCGATCCGGACGCGGTCTACAAGGGCAAATAAGCGCCACGTCATATCGCATCATGGCGCATCTTTGCGCGTGGTATGGTAGCATACCACCATCGCGTTCGGTCGAACTTGTCTATCATTGCGTGCATGTCCGCTATCGGACGGCCTTCTGGGCCGGATTGGGGAGCGAATGCGGCGCTTTTGTCTCATCCTGGTCAAGCCGTCGCATTACGACGACGATGGCTATGTCATTCAGTGGTTCCGCTCGCCGATCCCGTCCAATTCGCTGGCCTCGCTTTTTGGTCTCGCGCGCGACTGCGCCGAGCGCCGCGTGCTCGGTGACGATGTCGAGATCGACATTCACGCCTTCGACGAAACCAACACCCGCATTCGCCCCGATCGCCTGGCGGCGATGATCGAAGAGGCCGGCGCCGGCATGGTGATGCTGGCCGGCGTGCAGTCGAACCAGTTTCCGCGCGCGCTCGATCTCGCCAAGCCGCTGCGCGAACGCGGCATCATGGTCGGCATCGGCGGCTTCCACGTCTCTGGCGTGCTGGCGATGCTGAACGGCGTCGATGCCGATCTCGAGCGCGCCAAGGGCATGGGCGTGTCGCTGTTCGCTGGCGAGGCGGAAGAACGGCTCGAAGCCGTGCTGCGCGATGCTCATGAGGGCGCGCTCAAGCCGCTCTATAATTTCATGGACGATCTGCCCGGCATCGAGGGCACGCCGATCCCGCTGATGGCGGTCGAGCGCGCCCAGCGCACCGCCGGCGGCACCACCTCGTTCGACGCCGGCCGCGGCTGCCCCTATCAATGCTCGTTCTGCACGATCATCAACGTGCAGGGCCGCAAATCGCGCCGCCGCTCGCCCGACGACATCGAGCGCATCGTGCGCGAGAACTACGCGCAGGGCCTGCGCGCCTTCTTCATCACCGACGACAATTTCGCGCGCAACAAGGATTGGGAGCCGATCCTCGATCGCATCATTCATCTGCGCGAGGTCGAGAAGTTCAATTTGAGCTTCATCATCCAGGTCGACACGCTTTGCCACAAGCTGCCGCACTTCGTCGAGAAGGCGGCGCGCGCCGGCGTCAAGCGCGTGTTCATCGGGCTGGAGAACATCAACCCGGACAATCTCGCCGGCGCCAAGAAGCGGCAGAACAAGATCACGGAATACCGCAAGATGCTGCTGGCCTGGAAGAACGCCGGCGTCATCACCTATGCCGGTTACATCCTCGGCTTCCCTGGCGACAGCTACGACTCGATTATGCACGACATCGACGTGATCAAGCGGGAACTGCCGGTCGATCTGTTGGAGTTCTTTTACCTCACGCCGCTGCCCGGTTCGGAAGATCATCTCAAGTTGTTCAAGGCCGGCGCCTGGCTCGATCCCGATCTCAACAAATACGACCTGAACCACATCTGCACGACGCATCCGAAAATGTCGCGCGCGGAGTGGGACCGCGCCTATAAGATGGCGTGGCAGCGCTACTATACGATCGAGCACGTCGAGACCATTTTGCGCCGCGTGGCGGCGAGTAGGGCCAATGCCTCGAACGCGCTGTTTTTGATTTCCTGGTTCATGGGCTCGATCAATATCGAGCACATCCACCCGCTCGAAGGCGGCTTCCTGCGCCAGCGTTCGCGCCGCGACCGCCGGCCGGGCTTTCCGATCGAGCCGTTATGGCTGTTCTATCCGAAACATTGGGGCAGCGTCGCGAGCCGGCTGGTGCGCTGGGCTGCGCTTTACATGCGGCTGCGGCGCATTTATCTGCGCATCAAGCACGATCCCAAGCGTTTCGAGTATAGCGATCTTGCGATGACGCCGGTCGCCGACGACGAAGCGGCCACGCATGAATTGTTCGGTACCGACGCCGCGCGCGCCTTCATCGAGCAGCGCAAGCGCGTGAAAGAGGCGCAGGAAGGGCATGCGGCCGCCGCGCCGATTGAGGCGGCGGAATAGGCTTCTTCTTTGCCTCCCCCTGAAAGGCGGAGGTCGCTCATCATCGTGAAGCGATGATGAGCGGGTGGGGGTCAACTTAAAGCGCCAATGACCCCCTCCCTGACCCTCCCCCTTTCAGGGGGAGGGAACGCAAGAACCGCAGCGGCCCGCTTAATTTCCCACCCTCGCCAACAACGCCTGCG
>DASZQT010000379.1:0-2163 GCA_035549515.1 Pseudolabrys sp.
CCGTTGAGCCTGCCGAAGGGCGTATGCGCCCAGCCGACGATTGCCGCAGTCATATAAGTCTCCTTTGCCGAACTTTGGTCGCATTAATTGGCGACCACGGCTAGTCACCATTAATTTAGCTGGGGAGCGGAAGCCCTTTGCCTCCGGTTCCCGGCTTCGCTACTTTAGCACAGTAGCACTGCAGCGCACGGGACTCACCCGTTTCCGAGGCCCGAGAACCGACCGGACCGCGAAACATGCGCGTGAATTTCAATTCTCCTATCCGTGCGCCTTTCCGCGCCCCCTTCCGAGCCCTGGCCTTCGGTCTTGTCGCCTGCGGGGCGTTAGCGGTGACTGCCCCGCGCGCCCATGCCGAGGCGCAACTGCTGATCGAGGCATCGACCGGCAAGGTGCTGAAGGCCGAGAACGCCACCATGCCGTGGTATCCGGCTTCCGTCACCAAGCTGATGACCACCTATACCGTGCTGCGCGAGGTCAAGGACGGACGGCTGACGCTCGACACCCCGCTCACGGTCACGGCCGACGCGGCCGCGCAGCAGCCGACCAAAATGGGCTTCAAGGTCGGCACCATCGTCACCGTCGACAACGCGCTCAAGATGCTGCTTGTCAAATCCGCGAACGATATCGCGGTGACCATCGCCGAGGGCGTCGGCGGCTCGATCGCCGGCTTCGCCGACATGATGAACGCGAACGCGCGCCGGCTCGGCATGACGCAATCCAACTTCGTGAACCCGAACGGATTGCCGGCGGAAAATCACGTCACATCCGCGCGCGACCTCGGCATTCTGGCGCGCGCGCTCATTACCGAATTTCCCGAATACGATTTCTATTGGCACATTCACTCGATCCGCTACGGCAACCGGGTGATCCACAACTACAACAGCCTGCTCGACCGCTATCCCGGCGCCGACGGCATGAAGACCGGCTTCATCTGCGCCTCCGGCTACAATCTGGTCGCCTCCGCCACCCGCAATGGACGACGACTGATCGCCATCGTGCTCGGCGCCTGGTCGGGCGCGGTGCGCGCGCAGCAGGCCGCGCAGATGCTGGAGAACGGATTCAACAATAACCGCCTGTCCTGGCTCACGCCGTCGCTCGGCACGGTCGATGCGCTGGCGCCAATCGATGCGCAGCCGCCCAACCTGCGCGAGGAAATGTGCGGTGGTCACCGGCGCAAACCGCCGTCCGAGGCTAACGAAGAAGAGCCGGAAGACGCGCCCGCCGGCGCCGCGACCGGCGATAACACCCACGACAATAGCCAAGCCTATATGCTCTCCAGCCTGAAGCCGGCGACCGAGAAATTCGTGCTCGGCCCCCCGGTCGACACAGAGCCGCCGATCGTGGTCTTTACCGGGCGCGCCGGTCATCCCGATGCCGCGCCGCAGACCGCCAGTGCGCCGGCAAAGAAGAAGAAAAGAAAGGTCGCCGCGAAGCCCACGCATGACAGGGCCAAGGCCACCAAATCGGCCAAGCCCACGACCGCCGCCAAGAAGCCCGCCAAGCGCAAGGTCTCGTCGGCCAACCAATGACGTCCGTGGACATTAACGAGCATCGCCGGCAGCCGCCGGCGCCGATCCCCTTGACCGTGCTTACCGGCTTCCTCGGTGCCGGCAAGACCACGCTGCTCAATCGTCTGCTGAAGGACCCGGCGCTGAAAGACACCGCCGTCGTCATCAACGAGTTCGGCGACGTGTCGCTCGACCATCTTCTGGTCGAATATGTCGGCGACAACATGGTGCTGCTGCAATCCGGTTGCCTGTGCTGCACCATGCGCGGCGATCTTGTCGACGCGCTGGAAACGCTGCTGCGCGATCTCGACAACCGGCGCTGCACGTTCAAGCGCGTGCTGCTGGAAACCACCGGCCTCGCCGATCCTGCGCCGGTTCTGCACACCATGATGGCGCATCCCTATCTGCTGCTGCGCTACCGGCTCGACGGCGTGGTGACCGTGGTCGATTGCGTGAACGGCGCGAAGACGCTCGACGAACACGAGGAAGCGGTAAAGCAGGCCGCGGTCGCCGACCGGCTGGTGCTGACCAAGACCGATCTCGCGACTGATGCGCAGCGCGCCGCTATAAGCGAGCGCCTGCATGCGCTCAATCCGGCCGCGCCCATCCTCGACGCCGCCCAAGGCGAGGCGACCGCCGAGCGCCTGCTCGGCTG
>DASZQT010000380.1:0-8082 GCA_035549515.1 Pseudolabrys sp.
GTCGGCACCGGCGCGGCCAACAGCCCATATGGCGTGCTTCAAGGAACGGCGGTCGCGCTGTCGGCCGATGGAAATACGGCGCTCGTCGGCGGCCCAAATGACAATCAAGTCCTCGGCGCCACCTGGGTCTTTACCCGCACCAACAGCACCTGGACGCAACAAGGCTCCAAGCTGGTCGGTAGCGGCGCGGTCATAAGCCCGAACGGAGCGGCTCAAGGTGCTTCCGCCTCGCTCTCCGCGGATGGCAACACGGCGCTCTTGGGCGCACCTTACGACAGCAATAATGCCGGCGCGGCGTGGGTGTTCACCCGAAGCAAGGGCGCCTGGACCCAGCAGGGCCAAAAGCTGATCGGCAATGGTGCGGTCGGATCGCCTACCCAAGGATTCGGCGTCGCATTGTCGGGCGACGGCAACACCGCGCTGATCGGCGGGCCGAACGACGACTCAAAGCTCGGCGCGGCCTGGGTCTTCGTCGCGACGCCGGCGGTCACCAAGCTCAATCCGACGACCGGTCCCGCCAAAGGCGGTACCGACGTCACCATTAGCGGCAGGAATCTCACCGGCGCGACCGCCGTGAAGTTCGGCACGACCGACGCCGTATCCGTCACCGTGAAGAATGCCACCACCATCGTGGCGCGCGCGCCGAAGCATCCTAAGGGCAGCGTGAATGTCACGGTGACAACATCGGCCGGCAGCGGCTCCAAGGCCGGGAGCTTTACCTTCGATTAGAGCGGTCGGTGCGCGGTCGCGATCGCCTGCCCCACCGTTCATTCCCGTGACCCATCTTCGCAAAAGCGCTTCGGCGGGCTGATGCCTGAGCCCGCCGCAGCAGCCCCTCGCCTTGCCCGCGCCGCAGCGAAATTCGTCGTTTCGAAGTTCCAACGGCCGGTATACAGAAATACCTCTCTGGTCCGGCGATAAGGGGAAGTCATGCGTTCAGAACTGCCGCGCTGCGCGGTCGTTGTGTTGTGGGCCTTTGCGGCAGCGGCGATGCCGCCCGTGCACGCGCAGAATGCCACCGCGTCGGTCACGCGCGACGTCAACAGGGGCGCCTGGCGGGCCAACGTCGCCTATCTGAAGGACGATGTCGTGGCCGCGCGCGGCTCGAGCTGGCGCGCCTTGCAAGACAACAAAGGCCGGCTGCCGGGCTCGACCGACCCGAACAACGCCATCTACTGGGAGGTGCAGGCGCAGGGCTTCAATCCGCTCGGCGCCTGGAAAGCCAATCCGACTTATCAGCCGAACGACATCGTCACCTTCCAGGGACAGAGCTGGCGCGCCAAGCTCACCAATCGCGGCCAGCAGCCCGCCGCCAATGCGACCTGGGACTTGTTTTCGATAAAGGGCGCGACCGGCGACACCGGGCCGCAGGGTCTGCAAGGGTTGCAAGGCGCGCAAGGGCTCCAGGGCGCGCAGGGGCTGCAAGGCCCGCAAGGTATCCAGGGTGTTCAGGGGCAGCAGGGGCTACAAGGCCCCACCGGCGACACCGGCCCGACAGGCCCGCAAGGCCCCGGCGCGCAATATTACGCCTATGCCAAAGGCACCGCCGCGGACTTCCAAGTCAGCGACTCCAACACTGTCAACATCAACGGCTACAGGCATAGTTTCAGCTGCTTCGCCATTCAGAACAGCGTTCAATTTTTTAACTACGATCTTTATTTCGGCGATTCCGGCGCACCGTTCAACGTCACGGGCTTCACGCAAACCCAGACCAACGATACCGGCGCGGCAACGTTCGCGCCGGTGACCTTGTCGAACGCCACATCCTACGACATCACGCTGGTCCCCTCGCCGGGAACACGCCAGCGCGTCTACAGCACGCTGATCGTGACCGATAGCACCGGCGGCAAGCAGCAGATCATCTCGCGCATCTCGGTCAACGCCGAGAACTCATGCATGATGGAGCTGGCGATCACGCCGCTGCAATAAGCTAAAAATCCAGGAAACCAAACGCGGACGGCCGCTGTCGCCGGCGGCCGCCCGCTAGGACTTCAACGCTACTGGCCGTCGCCGCCCATGCCACCCATCGGGGCCGGGGCCGGCATCGGGGCCGGAGCCGGAGCCGGCTTCGGAGCCCGCTTCTTCTTCTTCGCCGCCGGCTTCTTCGCTGCCTTCGCAGCCTTCTTCACGGTCTTCTTCTTGGCCGGTGCCGCACGTTTTACTGATTTCTTCGCTTTCTTCGCCTTCGCCTTCTTCCGCTTCTTCGCCATGATCGTCCTCCCGATCGGTTCAAGCAGACTTCCCCACGCGATGACGCCGCGTGTTACGCCGCGGCCCGGCTCCTCCTGGCGCGTCGCGGGTCCGGCAGGCGGCCTTAAGCCTGCATGTCCGCAAGCGGCCCTGGCACCGGCCCGCCGGTCGCCCAGTCGATGAGTTCGACGGTGTGGACGACCGGAATAGTCGTTCCGGCGGCGATCTGTGTGATGCAGCCGATATTGCCGGCGGCGATCACATCGGGCTGGAGCCGTTCGATGTTGGCGACTTTGCGGGCCTGCAACCTCGATGCCAAGGTTGGCTGGAGAATGTTGTAGGTGCCCGCCGAGCCGCAACACAAATGCCCTTCTGCTATATCTTTTACGATGAAGCCCAACTTGCAAAGCAATTCTTTCGGCGCCCGCGTGACTTTCTGCCCGTGCTGCAAAGAACATGCGGAATGATAAGCAATAGTGAGGGGGGCGGGCGCTTCCCGCGCGGCCATGTCCAGTGTGTACAAGTACTCGCTCACGTCCTTGGCAAGGCTTGAAATGCGCGCCGCTTTGGCCGCGTAGGCCGAATCAGTGCGCAGCATGAAACCGTAATCCTTCACCGTCGTGCCGCAGCCGGACACCGTGATGAGGATGGCGTCCAGCCCCTCCCCCTCCGCTTCGCGCGTCCAGGCGTCGATGTTGTTGCGGGCGCTCGCGAGCGCCTCGCGCTCGCGCCCCATGTGATGGGTGAGCGAGCCGCAGCAGGCTTCGCCCTCCGCCACAACGACCTCGATACCGTGCCGGTTGAGCACGCGGATGGCGGCCTCGTTGGTGGAGGGCGCCAGCACCGGATTGATGCAGCCTGCAAGCAGCGCCACGCGGCCGCGCCGTTCCCCCACGGCCGGAAAGACCTTGCGCGCGCGGTCGGACGGCGCCGCCGGGATGCGGCCGGGCGTCAGCCGCGCCATGGCGGCGAGCCGCTTGAAGCCGAACGCCTTCAGCACCGGCGCGAACGGCTTGGCGATCAGCCCCGCCACCACCGCCAGCCGAAACAGCGCGGGGTCGGGCAACGCGCGCGCCAACAGGCCGCGGATCACCCGGTCGCCGAGCGGACGCTTATAGGTCCTCTCGATATGCTCGCGCGCATGGTCGACCAGATGCATGTAGTTCACGCCCGAGGGGCAGGTGGTCATGCAGGAAAGGCACGACAGGCAGCGGTCGACATGTTTGGCGACTTCCGCGCCCGCCGGCCGCTGGTGTTCCAGCATGTCCTTGATCAGGTAGATGCGCCCACGCGGGGAATCGAGCTCGTCGCCGAGCAGCACATAGGTCGGGCAGGTGGCGGTGCAGAAGCCGCAATGCACGCAGGCGCGCAGGATCTTTTCCGATTCCGCGATCTGCGGATCCATCAGTTGCGCGAGGGTGAAGGAGGTCTGCATTTGCCTTTTCTCTGTGCGCCGGGCTCGCCTGCAATACCATCGTTAACATTTGATTTTACGCAGCGATACGGTCGGGCGAAACTCGATCCGCGACGGCAGGACGGGAGGGGTTGCGATGACAAAGGCTCACCGGTTCGCAGGTTTGCGCGCGGCCCGTGCGGCGGGGTTCGCGGGTCTTTTGATGCTGACGGCGCAGCCGTCCCTGGCGCAGCCGGCGGAGCCGCCGATCGTCGACGTGTTCCCGAGCGCGCCACAGCCCGGGGTCGCGCCCGCCGCCAGCAATGTGCTCACCACGCTCTACCGCTTTCCCGGCGGCGCCAACGGCTATTCGCCGCGCAGCGGCATGGTGATGGATTCAGCCGGCATCCTCTACGGCACCACGCAGTATGACGGCTCGTGCTCGACCTGCGGCATCATCTTCAAGCTCACGCCGCCGGCCAAGGGCAAGACCGCCTGGACCTTCGCGGCGATGCACAAGTTCAAGCTCGGCTCCGACGGCATCCATCCGACCGGCCCGCTGACTCTGTTCAAGAACGTCATCTACGGCACGACCTCGGCCGGCGGCGACCCCGCTTGCGGCTGCGGCACGGTGTTCAAGATCACGCGCGACGGCACTTACACGCGCCTGCACACCTTCACGCCGATGGCGAAAGGCTCGACCCCGATCGGCGGGCTTTTGATCGGCACCGACGGCACCATGTACGGCACCACCGATGCCGGCGGCCAGCATGGCTCGGGCGTGATCTTCAAGCTCACGCAAGGCGGCGGCTACACGATCCTCCACCAGTTCGCCGGCGACTATAATGGCGGTCCCCAGGGCGAGATGATCTTCGGCAAGGACGGGGCCATCTACGGCACGCAATATGGCGGCGGCAAATACAACCAGGGGGTCATTTTCCGCATCACCAAGGGCGGCAGCTACAGGGTTCTCTATAATTTCAAGGGCGTGAACCAGCCGGGCAATTCGCACGACGGCGCCAATCCGGAAGGCCGGCTCGCGCTCGGACCCGACGGCACCATCTACGGCACCACCAGCTTCGGCGGCAGCCCGTCCGGCTACGGCACGGCCTGGTCGATCAAGTGGAACGGCAGCACGGCGACCTACAAGCAGCTCTACATTTTCGGCAGCCCCGGCAACTTGCCGCATAGCGGCCTGATCCGGACCAGCGACGGCAAGCTCTATGGCACCGGCGCGGGCGGCGGCGCCTACCAGGAAGGCGTGATCTACCGGCTGGTCCCGCCGGTGGCGCCGAGCACGAAATGGACCTATGAGCGGCTGCACAGCTTCATCGGCCGCAACCCCAACGGCAACATCCCCTATGGCGACCTGCTCTACGCCAAGCAGATGTTCTACGGCACGAACCTTGTCGGCGGACGCATCACCACCGGCGGCGACTGCGTGAACGGCTGCGGAACGGTGTTTCAGTTCAAGCGGTAGGGCACGGCGCGAGGATCACACCCCCGCCCACAGGCGGCCGGGATTGAGCACGCGCCGGGGATCGAAGCTCTCCTTCACCCGCCGCGTCAGCGCGGCGAGCGCCGGCGGCTCGGGCTGAAACACCTCGACCGTGGCACGCACCGAAGCCGGCGCGCGGATCAGCGTGGCATGGCCGCCGATCTCGGCCGCCGCGCCCCGGATCGAGCCGGCATCGGGCTCGTTGGCGAACGGCATCGCCACCCAGATCAGTCCGCCGCCCCAGTCGTAGAACATCTGCGCCGCCGGCGTGATCTTCTCCGCCAGGCGATAGCCTTGCGCCGGCGGCAACGAGACGCGCCAGAGCGGGCGATCCTGCGCGGCCACGAAAGGCTTCACGGCGCGAATGCTGCGCCAGAGCGCGCGCGACTCCGTCTCGTCCATAAGGAGCACCGGGCCGAACGGCTGCATCAGCGCGGCCAATGCCTCCTTGCGCGGCGTGACCGAGGCGGCGAAGCCCTCCAGCCGCAGCACGGTGGCGGCCTCCGGCTTGGAGAGGCCATCGAACCAGGACGCGACATGGTCGGGCAGATGCGCCGCGCCCGACACGTCATAAGAAGAGCCGAGCGCGGCGGCCATGGCGGCGCAGGCCTTGGCATCGTCGAGCCCTTCGATCAGCACGCTCGCCTCGGTCTCGGCCTTCGGCAGCACCTTGATGGTCACGTCGGTCATGGCGGCGAGCGTGCCCCAGGAGCCGGCCATCAACTTGGAGAGATCGTAGCCGGTGACGTTCTTCACCACGCGGCCGCCGGACTTCACCGTGTCGCCGCGACCGGTGACGGCGGAAAAACCGAGGAAATGGTCGCGCGCGGCGCCCGCCTTGATGCGGCGCGGGCCGGACAGATTGGCCGCGATGGCGCCGCCAAGGGTGCCCTGCCCGGCTTCGCCGCCGACGAGCGGGCCATAGTCGATCGGCTCGAAGGCGAGCTCCTGGTTGTGTTGCGCGATGAGCGCCTCGATCTCCGACAAGGGCGTGCCGGCGCGCGCGGACAGCACCAATTCGGCCGGCTCGTAGAGCGTGACACCGGTAAGGCCGGAGAGATCGAGCGTGAGGTCGGTCTGGCTCGGCCGGCCGATGGCGCGCTTACTGCCGCGCCCGGCAACTTCCAGCGCCTGCTCGTGATCGAGCGCCCAGCGGACGGCGTCCTCGACTTCCTTGGCGTCGCGCGGTTTGAGGGTGTCGGTCATGGCGTCTTCATAACAGCCAAAGGGGAGGACGACAGGTGCATAGGTTCATGCGAAATAGGGCGGGCCCGCATGCGTCACGCCGCCTCTTGACCGCTCCTGAAGGTTATACGGCCGCTCTTACCTGCCTTTTTGTGTGGGCGCACCACGATGTCGATGTCGCGGTCGAAGCTGGTCAGAAACTCCATCAGGCGTTCGATCGAGTATTCGCGGAAATGACCCTTGAACATCCGCGACACCTCGGGCTGGCTGATGCCAAGCCTTTTGCCGATTTGGGCTTGCGTCAGTTTGGCGGTGGTGGCGAGCCGGTAGAGTTCAGCCACGATCTGCGCTTTAAGGAAGTGCGGCCCGGCCTCGGGCACGCCGAGATCGGCGAAGATGTTGTCGGTGCCGGCTTCGATTTTCGCTTTGCCTGTCATCGCTCCCTGCCCTTGCCGAACCTTTCCACGTGATCCTCGGACGCGATTTTCGGCCGCCGTTTGATCAACTCGATGTCGGCCTTTGGCGTCTTGCTTCCTCGCTTCGATTTCTTCTTGAACGCATGCAGCACATAGACCGCGACGAAGTTCTCGATCAGTTCGAGCGTGCCGCTGCCCAATCCTCTCAACGGTTTCGCCGACGGCGGATGTTGGCCGGTCTGCGCCAGAAAAAGCTCGAAGCCCGCCATGACGACCGCCTCTTTTATGAGTAAACACTCATAAGATCAAGCCCTCACTCCGCCGCGTCGGCCGCACGCGGCCCGGCGGTAAAGGCCGGCATGACCTCGCGCGCGAAACGACGCAACTGATCGCGGCCACCGAAAATGCTCAGCAGCAGATAGCGCACGCCGGCATCGCGCAAATCGCCCACCATGGCGCGCAACTCTTCGGGCGTGCCGAACAGCGCATATTCTTCCGTGGCGCCGGCGCGGTCGGCGTAAGCGAGCACATGCGAGCCGGCGGTGCCCTGCCGGTCCGCGTCGGGCCGGCGCGAGACCGAAATGGTGCGTTCGGTATAGGCCTTCTGCCGCAGAAGCGCTTCGTCACGGTCGGCGCGGTCGTTGGCGACATAGGCGAGACGCGCGACCGCGACCTGCGCGGAATCGAAGGCGAGCCCCGCCTGCTCGCGCGCGGCCTTGTAGATCGCGATGCGCTCGGCCAGCACCGCGGGGCCGGCATATTGATCGAGGATGAGATTGAAGCCGCGCTGCCCCGCACGCGCGATCGCCTGCGGACTGCCGGCCGCGACCCAGAGCGGCGGGTGCGGACGCTGCGCCGGCGGCGGTTCGACCACGGCGTCGTTGCAGGACCAGAAGCGGCCATGATGCGTGAAGCGCTCGCGCGCGGTCCAGGCGCGCAGCATCAGCGCGAGCGCTTCCTCGAAGCGCTCCTCCGCCTCGGCCTGCGGAATGGCGAAGCCGTTGAACTCGCTGTGGCGGTAGCCCTTGCCGATGCCGAGATCGAGCCTTCCGTTCGACATCAGATCGAGGGTCGCGGCCTGCTCGGCGAGCAGCAGCGGATTGTACCAGCTCGGCACCATGACCGCGGTGCCGAGCCGGAGCGTCTTGGTGCGCATGGCGAGCGCCATCAAGAGCATCAAGGGTGCGGAGAGCTGGTTCCAGCCGGAGAAGTGATGCTCGACTACGAAATTGGAATAGAACCCGAGCGCCTCGGCTTCGACGCTGAAATCGAGGAAATCGAAATAGCCTTTGCCGGTCTCGGGACCGAAACCCTCGGCGTCGGCTTTGGGGGAGGTGAAGAGACCGAATTGCATCAGCAACCATAACACCCGACGAATAACGGTGCGAGCGACGAAATAG
>DASZQT010000381.1:0-16088 GCA_035549515.1 Pseudolabrys sp.
GACCCCGCCGGTGGTGACGTATTGCATCGGGTCGGCCGAAGCACTCGTCATCGCGGGTCCATAGCGGTGGATTAGGCGTTCGCGCCCGAAAGGCGAAGCGCCTGAAAGGTACATCCACCGGGGGCGGCACGGAGCAAACCTCAAACACCGCGCGCGGGACGCCATGGGTTGGGCGGACTTGCGGATGCCCGTTGAAACGCCGAACCGGCGTGAAGGCGGGCACGACACTAACCTCGATGCCGCGAGGCAATCGAGGCCTGCGGGTCCGTTGGGACCCACGGCGTCCCGCGCGCCCTCGCATCTTGTGAGGGCGGCGGCTTGTCCGCCGAAGCGCCGTGATGCGCGAAGGCGGAGAAGCAATTCGGAATGCGGCCTGCCCGGGGCCGATAAAGAATGCGGGCGATGTTGCATGGCTGTCTGAGATTTGAATCGGCGGGATGGACGTGAGGGCGGTACAGTCAGCCTGTCGTCACCGGGCTATACAACGAGCCCGGGGATGACATCTGCGGCGTGCGACCATGTCGTGCTACCAGACTTTCTTGCGGCTTCGTTTGCGCCGATCTAACGCCGCGATAGACCGCCTCATCAGCAAAATTTTATCTCGGACCGCATTGAACGGCCGGCGGGTTCCGGGGCATCGTTCGCGCGCCCGCGCTTCGCGCGGGCGCCCAGCGGCAATCGTGCCAGAAAAGTCCAAAGGTTTCCCAAGGAACGACAATGTCATTTTCGATGTCCCAGGCTTCGCTCCCGGTCTTTGAGATCGGTCTCACCGCGCTGAGCGCCGTGCTCGACAAGGCGGCGGCCTACGCGGCCGCCAAGAAGTGCGACCCGTCGGTGCTGCTCGGTTGGCGGCTGGCGCCCGACATGTTCGCGCTCACCCGCCAGGTGCAGGTCGCCTGCGACCAGGCCAAGAACGGCATGGCGCGGCTCGCCGGCGTCGAGCCGCCGAAATTCGAGGACAATGAGACCACGCTCGATCAGCTCAAGGAGCGCATCGCCAAGACGGTGGCCTTCCTGAAGACGCTCGACAAGGCTGCGATCGACGGCTCATCCGCGCGCGAGATCGTCTTTCCGCTCGGGCCGGCCAAGGGCCAGATGAAGGGCGCCGACTATCTCAATCACTACGTGCTGCCGAATTTCTACTTCCACCTGACCGCGGCCTATGCCTGCGTGCGCAATTGCGGGGTGGACATCGGCAAGCGCGATTTCCTCGGCGGCATTCCGATCACGCGGCTTTAGCTGGCTGCGGCGCCGAGATTGCGGCCCGCGTCGTTGTGCCCACTCCCACAAGGGGAGAGGGCACCGCGCTACTTCAACCGCTTCGCCGCTTCCTGCACCAGGCTCAGATCGGCATATTGCTTGATGTCGATCGGCTTCTTCACAAAGCCGAGCGCGCGCGTGGCATCGACATTGCGCTGCAATGCCTCCAGGTTCGGGATCAAGTTGGGATCGCGATAGGTATCCGATTTGCCGAACAGCCAGCCGAACTTGTCCGGCGGCACCTTGGTGATCTTGGAGGCGATCTTGGCGACCTCGTCGTGATTTTTTGGATCGAGGTACCAGTGCACGATGCGCAGCATGTCCTCCATGAAATCGACCATGGCGGCGCGGTGCTGCTCGATGAAGCTCTTGCGCGCCGTCCACACGATCATTTGCGTCACGCCGAGCGCATCGCGCTGCTCGAACAGCACCTTGCCGTCGCTCTTGAGCTTGGGATTGAGCGCGAACGGCTGCACCAGCGGCACCAGATCGGCCTTCTTGTCGAACAGCATGGCCGCCATGGCCGGCAGCGGCCCTTCGATGATGGTGTAGTCGCGCTTCTCTTCCAGCCCGTGCTGGTGCAGCATGGCGCGCAACGCGATGTCGACCGCGCTGCCGCCGCCGTTCGAGGCCACCACCTTGCCCTTCAGGTCCTCGACCTTGTTGATGCCCGAGTCCTTGCGCACATAGAACTGCGTCGAGAAATGGCCGGGCACGCCGTCCTGGAACTCGTCGGAGATGACGCGGATGTCGTCAAGGCCGGCATTCTCGATGGCAATCGCCAGCGATGAATAAGCGAGGTTGGAGACTTCCAGCTCGTTATTGGCGATCGCCGTGATCATCTGCGGCGTGCCCTGGTAGCGCACCGATTCCAACGTGTAGGACTTGCCGAGATGCTGGGCGAGGTCCTTCTTCTCCAGCACGATGGAGGCCCAGTTGGCGACCGGCGCCACCCACGACATGCGGATTTTCACAGGCTCGGCGGCCCGCGCGTTGCCGAAAGCGGCGAGCGCGCAGAGGCCGGCGAGCGCCAGCATGAACTTGCGCATCAAACCCTCCCATTTGATGCGGCCGTTCGGCCGACGCGCCGCGGCCGCTTTCTTGCAGACGCTTATCTCAGGCGCTCTCAGCCGCCTATTTCAATCGTTTGGCAGCTTCCTGCACCAGGCTCAGGTCGGCGTGCTTGGACACGTCGACCGACTGCTTGATGAAACCGAGATCCTTGACCGTATCGACGTTCTTCTGCAACTGCGCCAGGTTCGGCATCATGTTCGGATCGCGATAGTTGTCCTGGTGGGTGAACACCCAGCCGAAGCGCTCCGGCGGCGCCTTGGTCAGCTTGGCGCAGATTTCCTGCACCTCCTTGTGATTCTTGGGGTCGAGATACCAGCGCACGATGCGCAGCGAGTCCTCCATGAAGTCGACCATGGCGGCGCGATGCGCGTCGATGAAGCCCTTGCGCGCCACCCACATCGAGAACTGCGTGACGCCGACCGCGTCTTTGGTGGTGAACAGCGTGGTGGCGTTCTTGCGCAGATCGGGATTGAGCGCGAACGGCAGCACCGCCGAGATCAGGTCGGCCTTCTTCTGCGCCAACATCGCGGCCATGGTCGGGAACGGCGCCTCGATGATGGTGTAGTCGCGCTTGTCCTCGAGCTTGTGCTTGCGCAGCATCGCGCGCATGGCGACGTCGACCGCACTGCCGGCGACATTGGTGGCGAGCACCTTGCCCTTGAGGTCGTCGACGGTTTTGATCGGACCGTCCTTGGCCACCATGTATTCGTTGCTGTAGTAGCCGGGATTGCCGTCCTGGAATTCGTCGGCGATCACGCGCAGGTCGTCGAGCCCGGCGTTCTGGATCGCGACCGGCAAGGTGGGATAGGTCAGGTCGGCGACCTCGAGCTCGTTATTGGCGAGCGCGGTGATCAGCGGCGGCGTGCCGGCGAAGCGGATGGTCTCGAGCGTGTAGGACTTGCCGAGATGCGTGGCCAGGTCCTTCTTGGCCTCGATCATCGGGGCCCAATTGGCGACCGGAACGATCCACGACAGACGAATTTTCACGGGCTCGGCGGCTTGCGCGACGCCGATGAAGAAGCCGAGCGCGCATGCGCCGGCGAGTGCGCTCTTGAGCAATCGCATATTGATCCTCCCAGGTTCGCCGCGCTGGTGCTTATGGTTGCCAAGTGTCGCGACGGGAATGGCAAGATTGTCGGGCGTCCAACCGAATTTGGCAAGCCTTGCGAGCGCGTCGAAATGCCCGGCATTCGGTACAGCGCGCCGCTAACGCCTCAATTCTCGCCAAGGCGGAAGGCGAGCGGACCGCTTGGTTTGAACGAGGAGGTGACGTCGCCCACCAGGTCGCCGCTGTGGACGAGATCCAGCTTGCGCACCGGCGCGCCTGCCTTGAGGTCGAGATCGTCGAGCCGGACCCAGACGATGTTCGGCGAGAGCGTCGATTCGAAGAAATACAGGCGATCGGTGGCGTCGGCGACGGTGCGCCAGACCGTGTGCGAGGCCTCCGGGTGCGTCGGCGATGGCTTGACGAAAGGCTGCGCCACATTGCGCATCACGGACAGAATTTCGGCAATCGTCTCCCGCACGTCGGCGGGCTTGGTCAGGTTCTGCAAATAGTAGGCGGCGCGCACAAAGCGGTCGGCGGCCTCGCTCGTTCCCGGCAGCGGCTGGCTGCCGCCGAAGCCCTCGTATTTGCTCAGGTTCGCAAGCTGTTCGGGGAAGGGCGGCGAGTTTGTCATCACCGTGTAGGCGCGGCCATGATGGATGCGGAACTGGCCGCCGTCGACGATCTCGATGATCGCCGAATCGCCGCTGGCGTCGGCCAGCGCCATATGCACGGGCGCCGGCGCATCATTGCCGGGGATCTTCAACGGCACGATTTGGAAAGGGTGGTGCTGCATGGCATCGACCGCCTCCGTCACGGTGGCAAAATTGTCGAGCACGTACTGCGTCCACAACGACAGGGCCAAACCCGGCCGGCTTGGGTCGCGCTTGCCGTAGTCGGCCTCGGTCAACCACAGCACGTTGGCGATCAGTCCCTTCTCATTGATGCCGTCTCCCGTGCCGATGCCGTAGACGCTGGCGGCGACGCTGCCGTATTTCGAGGTCCAGGCGAGGCCGTTGGCGCCGGGCGCCAGGCCCGCGCGGGCGATACCGCGTGGGAATGCCCAGAGGTCGGTTTGCATGTCCTGCGGCCAGTCCATGTTGCGGCCAACCACGACGGCTATTCCGTTGTCGTTCCACAACACGCGCGAACATGCGGCCGCGAGATCGGCACCCAAAAGCGCGGCGGCCAGCGCGGCGGCGGCGCTGAAACATGCGAACCATTTCATGGTTTGCATTGATCGACGATTGGCGGCGGCGCGGCTTTGATGCGGGTCAATCGAGACGTTGATCGCGATTCGAAGCGCCCGAAAGCTCGCGTTCGAGACAGCATGCAAATACGGCAGCGCAGGCTTGCAACATTGTCAGGCAAATTTCGGTGTCATCATACTAGAACGGCGCGTCCTAGTAGGATGCTACTGTCCATCGTTAATCGGATGATTGGAACGGCTCTGCATTGTGCCGCATTGTACTTGCGGGAATGCAGGTTCGGGGAAATGCGAATACGGGAATGGGCTACCCGCCGGCTTCGCTACGGAGATTTGAGAGCGCTTGCGGCGATTGCTGAGGGTGCAACAGTACTCGAGGAAGATCGGATCAAACGCCTTCGGCGGCGACACTTCGTGGCGCCGCGCAAAGACGGATCGGTCCGAGTGGTTGCCTTCGGCTGGATTGCCTTGTTCGTAAGGCGCTTCGCTGAACTGGACAAACTCGGTTTCGATCGTCCTGTTCGGCAGGGCCACGTTGCCGTGCTGCCGGACTCAGGCATCGCTATTTCCGAATCCATGCAGCCGGAAAATCCTGACGGGGGCGCGCCTGCCTTTGGTCCGGTGGTCCGCGACGATATCCCCGCTATCTCTCGTTCTGCGGCTAGTGGGGATGGCTGCTCCGACGACGTCGACTTGGATGAAGCGCTGTCTCGGATTCTGCCGAACCCGCGCGAGAAGAGTGTGCGCATCGTTCTCGACGATATCGAGGAACGCCGTTACGGGCGAGGCGGTCGCCTGAAGATTTTGCGAGAGCGGGCAAAGCGCGAGTGGTCCCGACGCACAACGCGCGCGAGGCGGTTTGGACCAGGCCATTATCGCGACCCGTGAAGGCGCCCGGTTTGCTTGAATTCATCGCGTCGATGGCGCGGTCGATTCCTGATGCCAGAGCAGGAGTCGTCGGCGCACCAATGCCATCGCCTTGATCAGCACATAGCCGACCACGGCGATCTCCACGATGCCGGCGAAGACGCCGACCGAATTGGCGAAGCGCGAGGCCGTCATCATGGCGCCGCCGAGGCCGTAGCCGCCCATCAGCATTTCGGTCACCACCGCCACAATGAGCGAGAGCGGCAGCGCCACCTGCAAGCCGGTCATGATCTGCGGCAGCGCCGCCGGCAGCACGATCTGCCACAGGATCTCGCGCTCCTTGGCGCCCATGTTGCGGGCCGACCAGAGGAACTCGCGCTCGACGCCGCGGACGCCGACAAGGGTTGCGGCGATGACCGGGAAGATCGCGTCGAACACGATCATGGTGATCTTGGGAACGTCGAACACGCCAAGCCAGAGGATGATCACCGGCAGGAAGGCGATCTTCGGCATCGGAAAGCCGATCGAGACGAGCGGATCGAAAAACCAGTCGGCGAGCCTGACGCGCGACATCGCCATGCCGATCAAAACGCCGCCGATGCCGGCGATCAGGAAACCGACGAGCGCGCGATAGAGCGTCAGGGCCGTGTTGATCCAAAGATCGCCGGAGACCGCATCGTCCCAGATGCGCACGACGACTTTGCTCAGGGCCGGGAGCTGAAATTGCGTCACCGCGCCGCTGCGCGCGAGGATTTCCCAGGCGGCGAGCAGCAGCAGCACGGAGAACACGCGCATGAAGCCCCGGAACAGCCGCACCGAGACACGTGCGGCTTTCTCCGGCCAGCCATTCGGGACGGCGTCGGTGCTCGTCATGCGGTGGCCTCGCGCCAGGCCAGCACGCGCCGGGTGACCAGCATGTAGGCGCGGTCGGCGGCGAAGCCGAGGAAGGCCACCGTCAGCACCACCGCATACATCGCGTCATAGGTACCGTTGGCGCCGAGATAGCCGATCAGATAGCCGAAACCCTTGCGGGCCACGATCAGTTCCGACGACACCAAAAGGATGAAGGAGAGCGCGAGCGCGGTGCGCACGCCGTTCAGCAGTTCCGGCATCGCGCTCGGCAGCACCACGTCCCACAGCATCCGTAGGCGGCTTGCGCCCATGCTGCGCGCCGACCAGACCAGATGCTGTTCGCTGGCGCGCGCGCCGTTGAAGGCGCCGATGGTCACCGGCAGCATGCAGCCGAGGAAGATGAGCAGGATCTTGGAGCCGTCACCGAAGCCGAGCCAGATCACGGTGACCGGGATGAGGGCCGATTTCGGCAGCGGATAGAAAATTTCGACGAGTGGCGCGAGCAGCACATTGACCGGTCGGGACCACGCCATGGCGATGCCGGCCACCGCGCCGACGATAATGGCGAGGCCCAAGCCGGCTGCGGCGCGATAGATCGAGGCAAGGCCGTTCGTGATGAGCTCGCCGTCCTTGATGAGGTCGATCCAGGCGCTCACCACATCGGACAAGGGCGGCAGCGCGAGCGGCGACACCAGCCCGAAACGCGAGCAGGCTTCCCACGCCACCGCGAGAATAATGAGCGGGCTGTAGCGGATGAGGGCTTTCATGGCGCGGGCCTCACCACGCGCGTATCCCGGATGCGGCGCAGCGTGCAACGCCGCACCGCAGAGCCGGGACCGTTCCAGGCTCCGAGTCCGTGACGGTCCCGCTTCTGCGCCGCATCACCATAGCGCGTCGAAGACGCGCGTAAACGCGCTGATGGTGCTGCGGTGCGCCCGGGACACTCAAATGGACACGCATCGATCAACCTGATTCCCCGTGTTAAGCCTTCTTCCCCTGCGCCTTGATCGCCTCCTCGCGCACCAGGTTCCAAAGCTCGTCCACCTTGTCGACGAAAACCGGGTTCTTGAAAATGTCGGGATCGTTTTTGTCGAACCTGGTATCGACGATGGTCTTGATGCGCCCCGGCCGCGCCGACATCACCGCGACGCGCTCGGCCAGGAAAACCGCCTCCTGCACGTCATGGGTGACGAAAATCACCGTCTTGGGCGTGCGCTGCCAGATCGCCAGCAATTCGCGCTGCATCAAGCCGCGCGTCTGCGCGTCGAGCGCGCCGAACGGCTCGTCCATCAGCAGGATTTCGGGATCGAAGGCGAGCGTGCGCGCGATCGCGGTGCGCTGCTTCATGCCGCCCGACAGTTGCGACGGGTAGCTGTCCTCGAAGCCGTGCAGCCCAACCAGTTCAATGAAATCCATGGCGCGCTTTTCGCGCTCGGCCTTCGGCATGCCTTGCCGCTCGAGTCCGTAGAGCACGTTGGCGCGCACGGTTTTCCAAGGGAACAGCGCGAAATGCTGGAACACGATGCCGCGGTCGGGGCCGGGTCCGGCCACGGCGCGCCCGTCGACCTGAATCGCGCCTTTTTCAACCGGCAGAAATCCGCCGATGAGATAGAGCAAAGTGGACTTGCCGCAGCCGGACGGCCCCAGAAGCGCGACAAATTCGCGGTTGGCGACCGACAGCGACACCTGGTCCAGTGCCAGCACCTCGCGCCCGCGCGGCGGGCGATACATGTGGCTGACGTTATCGACCAGGATTTGTGCCGGCGTGCTCATGGTACCTATGAAACGTCCCCAATGCTGGGCGGCTGTCAAGCGCTCATGAAGGAAGCGCGTGCGATTTCGCATGGCCTCCGGGCTTGTGTCCTGTCATGCAGGACAGCCAGCCGGTGCGGTAAGTTGGGCGCGCTGCGGGTTGTCACGCAAGCTCGGCCGCCACGCGATGAATGCGCAGCAATTCCGGAATTGTTGAAGGATCGCGGCGGCCAAAGCCGCATTCGGTGGCGATGCCGAAATCGTTCACAAATTGCCGCGCGGTTTCGAGGCGCTTGCGGGTGCCTTCGAGTCCATCGGTGTAATGCACCAGGCCCAGGCACAGCCGCGTCCTGGGATTGAGTTTGAGTCGGCGCAAGGGTTCGAAATAGGCCGCATCCGATCGGTCGCGCGGCACCGGCATGTGGACCTGCGTGATTGGCCGCTTAAGCCGTCCCGCCAGGCGGTTGGCGTAATCGACCATGTCGCCCATGTCGGTCGGCTCGATGACGTGGCGGTGGCCGGCGTCGCCGTAACAGAAATGAAACAGGAGATCGATGTCGGCGGGCACATGCTCGGCGAGCCGCACCACGATGGCCGAGAAGGTCGCTTGCATTTCTTCTTTCGTCTTGCCGTAAGGGCTCGGCTGATCGCGCTCGAGCCGCGCGAAGACCGCGGAAGCGATGTCGAACTGAATGGCCAACTGGTCGTGCGGTATGGCGGCGGCGATCTTGTCGATCTCGCGCAGCACCGCATCGTTGTAGACGGGGTCGGTGGCGCGCTGCAGGTCCTCCTGCACGAACAGCCAGATCACCGAATGTGCCGGGACCAGATCGACCTGGAATTTCACTTGCGGCGGAATCTTGCCGACGCGCTTGAGCGCGGCGAAGACGGCGTAAGACCGCTTGGCGATGTCGGCATAAAACAAATTATCGAAGGTCACGTCATCGATCGTCTTGCCCGGCTTGAGCCGGTAGCGGCGATGCGTGGCCGCGCGCCCATGCAATTGGAACGTTTCGGGGGACAGCTCGAAGGCCGGGTTGTCCCGGAAGATGGGCTCGAGCCAGGTGATCCAGTCGAGCCGCTCGCCGGTCTCGCCGTCGGGCAGGGTCAGCAATTGCGGCCCGAGCGCGGCGCTGACGGTTGTAAACACCGTCGCCGCATCGGCCATCGGCACGCTGCCGACGAGATAAACGTTTCGCCCGCTCATGTTCGCTCCCCCCGCTTTTTCGCCGCGAACGGTTCATGCGCCGTTCCGTGCGCCAAATTGACGATTTGGGGGCGATCATGTCCAATACGAACAATGCGGTCTTCCATAAATTTGAAATTATGACCCTCGCCCCTAAGCGGCCGCTCGAACTGCTGAGTATCAGGCGCTGTCGCCCTTGGCGCAACGCTTTGCCGCCGCGCTGCGGGCGGAAGCGGCCGCGCTGCTCCGGCGGACTTGAATGCATGTCGCTGCCGTCCTAATGGTCGGTCCACGGCTCATTCGTCCTGAAGCACAACCGAAGAGGAAACGTCCGTGGCTCCATCGCTCACCGAGGCCCTGCACGAACTCGCGCTCGCCAACCGCATCGCCGCCAATGAAGGGGTGCTCGACACTTTCGGCCATATCAGCATGCGCCACCCGAACAACCCCAATCGCTATTTCCTGTCGCGTTCGAGTTCGCCCGACATGGTGGCGGCCGAGCGGCTGATCGAATATGACCTCGATTCCAACCCGGTGCGCGATCCGGGCGCGCCGCAATATTCCGAGCGCGTCATTCACGGCGAGATCTACAAGGCGCGGCCGGATGTGATGGCGGTTTGTCATCATCACTCGCCGTCGTTCATGCCGCTGATCGCCGTCGGCGCCGACTACATTCCGGTGTTCCATCTCGGCGCGGCCGGTGGCATCAAGCCGCCTTATTGGGACCAGCATGACGAATTCGGCGACACCAATATGCTGGTGATCAAGCCGGAGGAGGGTGCCTCGCTGGCGAAGGCGCTGGGCGAACATCCGATGGTGCTGATGCGGCGGCATGGCGTGACGGTGATCGGCGCGACGGTGCGGGAATGCGTGTTCCGCGCCGTGCAAACTTGCCGAAACGCCGACTATCAGGTACGGGCCATGGCGATCGGCGGTCACATCGCCTCGCTGACGCCCGGCGAAACCGAGCGCTGCGGCGACGTTATCGGCAAGACCACCGGGGTCACGCGGTCATGGGATTCCTGGGCGCTGCGGATCGCTCGGGCGGACGGGGCGGGGGCGCCCGCCAAGGCGGCCAAGCCGGCCAAGCCGGCCGCCAAATCCGCGACCAAGCCGGCGGCGCGCAGGCCGGTGCGCGCGGTGAGCGGCAAAAAGAAGCGGCGCTGAAAGTTTGCGCTTTCCCCACGGCCGGCAATCGGTGTTGAATGCCGCCACCGTGGGGGGCGCATGTTGAAAAGCGCTAACAAACCAAGAGTCCACCATGAGGGGAGGAAAAAGCATCATGAAATCGTTCAAAACCATCGCGGCCGCGCTCGGGATCGCGATCCCGTTCGCGCTCGCCGCCGCGCCGGCGTCGGCCGAGGATCAGCTCAAGGTCGCCATCGGCCAGATCAACAATTGGGAAAACCAGGCGCCGACGCTCGGCCAGGACGCCGGCATCTTCAAGAAGCACGGCCTGGTGCTCGAGAATGTCGGCACGCAAGGCGCCGGTGAAACCATCCAGGCGGTGATTTCCGGTTCCGCCGATATCGGCGCCGGCGTCGGCGCCGCCGGCGTCATGCGCGCCTTTTCCAAGGGCGCCCCCGTCCGCATCCTGGCGCCGGCCTTCACCGGCACCGGTGACCTCTATTGGTACGTCAAGTCGGACTCGCCGATCAAAAGCCTGAAGGATACGAAGCCGTCGAACACCATCGCCTATTCGACCAACGGCTCCTCGTCCAACAACATCGTCGTCGCCTTCGTCAACGAGCTCGGCGCGAAGGCGAAGCCGACAGCGACCGGCGGTCCGGCCGCGACGCTGACCGCGGTGATGTCGGGTCAGGTCGACATCGGCTGGGCGGCGCCGCCGTTCGGCCTGAAGGAGATCAAGGAAGGCAAGATCCGCATCATCGCGCATGGCAGCGACGTGCCCTCGCTGCGCGGGCAGACCGTGCGCACGCTCATCGTCAACGCCAATGCCTGGAAGACCAAGCACGACGCGATCGTGCGCTTCATGGACGGCTATCGCGAAGCCATCGACTGGATGTATTCCGATCCGAAGGCAGTCGAGATGTACTCGAAGAAGGTGCACCAGCCGGTCGAACTCCTGAAGGAATCCATGGAGAAATTCCAGCCGAAGGAGACCGTGCAGACCGACCACTTCGCCGATCTCGACGGCGCGGTGCGCGACGCTGTGAAGCTGAAGTTCCTCGACAAGCCGCTCACCAAGGAACAGCTCAGCGAGCTTATCGTCACGCCGCCGGTCAAGAAGTAATCGCAGCGCAGCAAGATCGTCGCAGCGCAACAAGCGCTGCGGCCCAAACGCCGCGGCCGAAGGGCCGGCCTCTTGACGGGGGCCGGCCTTATTCGTAAGGCCAAAGGGTCAAAGGGATAGGAGATTGACCCATGCGCACATTTTTCGCGGCCGCCGCCCTGACCCTTGCCGCTTCGTTCGGCGCACCCGCTCACGCAGAGGACACGCTGAAGATCGCCGTCGGCCAGCTCACCACCTGGGAAAACCAGATGACGCTGCTCGCCACGGATATCTTCAAGAAGCACGGCATCGTGCTGGAGAATTTCGGCACCAACGGCGCGGGCGAGACGCTGCAGGCGGTCATTTCCGGCTCGGCCGACATCGGCATCGGCATGGGCACCGCCGGCGCCATGCGCGCCTTCTCCAAAGGCGCGCCCGTGCGCATGCTGGCGCCGGCCTTCACCGGCAGCAACGATCTCTATTGGTATGTGAAAGCGGACTCGCCGATCAAATCGCTCGCCGACACCACGTCCAACCAGACCATCGCCTATTCGACCAACGGCTCCTCGACCAACAGCCTGGTGATCGGCTTCGGCAAGGAACTCGGCTGCAAGGCGAAGCCGGTCGCGACCGGCGGCCCGCCGGCCACCTTCACGCTGGTGATGTCGGGCCAGATCGACATCGGCTGGGCCTCGCCGCCGTTCGGGCTCAAGGAAATCGACGCGGGCACGATCCGCGTGCTGGCGCGCGGCAGCGCGGTGCCGTCGACGCGCGAGCAGACCGTTCGCATCCAGATCGTGAATGCCAATGTGCTCAAGAACAAGAAGGACGTAATCGAGCGTTTCATGAAGGCCTATCGCGAGGCGATCGACTGGATGTACACCGATCCCAAGGCGATGGAGATGTATGCCGCGAAGATGAAGGTGCCGCTGGCGCTGGTGAAGAAAGCGCTGCCGGAATCGCATCCGCGCTCGGCCTTGCAGGCCGACGGGCTCTCCGACGTCGCCGGCATCATGCGCGACGCGGTGGCCAACAAGTTCCTGACGCAGCCTTTGACCAAGGAGCAATTGGCGGAGTTCTATCCGTACCCGAATATGGGGAAGTGAGGGACGGGTAAGCGATTTGCAGTCGCGTCGACGCAAACTCCGCTCGTCCCCGCGGAAGCGGGGACCCAGTCTTTGCCAAACAAAAGAACTGGATTCCCGCTTTCGCGGGAATGAGCGGTGAACCGCGCGAGTCCGTCCGAATACAATCGCTCTACCGGCCGCCCTTCACCGCGCTGATCGCCGCCAGCATGTCGGCCCGGCCCGACTTCAGCGTCGCGCGCACGCTCTCGTCCTTGCCGATGGCGCCCATTTCGCGCTGGCGCTTGATCGTGCCCTCGGTCATCGCCGGGTCGATCCCCAGTTCGCGCAGCGTCGCGGCCGATTCTTCCATCTCGGCGGCGCGCCGCTCGCCGTGGCTCGCCATGCGCTCGACATTGTAGTTGGCGATCTTCACCCAATCGAGCGTCGGATAATTGTTCTTGAGCGAGACGGTGACCTCTTCGAGGATGCCGGCGCGCGTCGCGGCGAGGAAGCATTCGAGCATGAGCGCCTCGATGCCCTTGATCATCACGCTGCGGATCATCTTGATGGCGGCGGCCTGTCCGGTGTCGGCGCCGACCACCTTCAACTGCATGTCCAGTTCCTGCAGCAGCGGCGAGATTTCTTCCGCGTACGGGCCGGCGATCAAGAGCGGGGTCTTGTGGCGCAAGGGATGGATCGGCGCGATCACCGCCACGTCGACATAGCGCGCGTGGCCGTTGAGCAGCTTGGCGGTGTCCTGCTTGCGGCCGGGCGAGACCGAATTGATGTCGAGATACCAGGGATTGCCTTTGAGATGCTCGACGACCGAGCGCGCCGCTTCCAGGCTCGAGGCCGCGGTTACCGCCGAGATCACCATGTCGGCATCCTTGACCGCATCGGCCGCCGAAGATGCGAGCCGCACGCCCATGGTTTCGCCCGCCGCCTTCAGGCGCGCGCCCTTTTCCTCCGGGAACAGGATGTCCCAGGCGGCGACCTGCTCGATGCCGGATTCGCGCAAGCCCGAGGCGATCGCCTGTCCGGCCTCGCCGAAGCCGATGAAGGAAACGCGCGGCGTATTATGACGAGTCATGACCTATGATCCTTGGGCCTTGAACGTTTTGTCGAATTCTAGATGGATTTCACGGGCGCGTCTTGCCGCGTGGTCTGGTAGCTTACGGCCATCAGCCATGCGTCGTCGCGCTTGACGAAAACGCGGCTCACTTGCGCGGCCTTGCCGTGAAACGGCTGGTGCTCGCAGCGCATCACCATGACGTCGGGAAAGCCAAACAGGCGTGCGGACACCAGCGGCGCCGGAGCCGAATTGGCGCCGCTGCGCTTTTGCTCTGCGATCACGCCCCTGCGGTCGGCCTTGGAGTGGCGCCGCGCCGCGCCCACCACCATGAATTCGTCAGCAACATGCGCGGCCCAGACCTCGGGCTCGTGGTGCATCACCGCGATTTCCAGGCGCTGCCAGGAGGCGAGGCAATCGCGCTCGTCGGCATCGCGCGGCTCGTAAGGCAGCGTGTAGCAGGGATTGTCCCATTCCTTGCGGCCGGGGCCGTGAGGAGCCGGCGGCACCTTCTGTGAGACCTCGTGATAGGCGAGCAGCCGCAGACCGTCGGTGCGCCGCACCCAGATGCGCAGCACGAAGACCTTATCGCGATCGACCTGCACGGTCGTCACGTCGCCGTAGCGGTGGGTCATCACGCTCAGTCCCGCTTCGTCGCCGAATGGCGGCGCGGGCAGGGCTTCGATTGCCTGCGCCTTGTCGAACATGCGGCCTTCGCAGTCGACCCAGAGAAAATCATCGTCGAGCAGCGCGGCGGCGGCGTTCGCATCGCGGGCGGCGAGCGCGGTCACGAGCGCGCGGTCGGCTGCCGTCCATTCAACATCCGGTGTCATTTACAGCATGTCCAGCGGTTCGGGTTTGCGCGGCGGTGGAAAGGCGCGGTCGAGCGCCACGAAATCGTCGTGCGTGAGCAACACATCGAGCGCCTTCAGGTCTTCCTCGACATGCGCCAAGGTCGAAGCCTTCGGGATCACGATCACGTCGTCATGCCGCATGGCCCATGCGAGCGCGACCTGAGCCGGCGTGGCGCTGTGCTGGCTCGCGATCTCGCGCAGGACGGGGTGGCCGAGCAGCCGGCCCTGCTCGATCGGCGAATAGGCCATGGTCGGGATTCCGTGCTGGCGGCCCCACGGCATCAGGTCGAATTCGATGCCGCGGCGTGACAGATTATAGAGCACCTGGTTGCAGGCGGCGGTCTTGCCGCCGGGCGTCTTCCACAATTCGCCGACATCGGCGATGTCGAAATTGCTGACGCCCCAATGCAGGATCTTTTCGGCCTCGACCAGTTCCTCGAAGGCTTCCACGGTGTCGTCGAGCGGCACCGAGCCGCGCCAATGCAAGAGATAAAGATCGATGCGATCGGTCTTCAGCCGCTTCAGGCTGCGCTCGCAGGCGGCGATGGTGCCGCGGCGGCTGGAATGCTCCGGCAGCACCTTACTGACGATGAACACGTCGTCGCGCCGCGCGCCGATGGCGTCGGCGACGATGTGCTCGGCTTCGCCATCGCCATACATCTCGGCGGTATCGATCAGCCGCACGCCGAGATCGAGTCCGTGCCGCAAAGCCTTGACCTCGGCCGCCCGCTGCCGCGCATCCTCGCCCATGCGCCAGGTGCCGAGCCCGAAGGTCGGGATCTCGGCGCCGGAGGGCAGGCGGGTGGTGGGGATCGCGGGCATGCGGTCACGCGGTTTTTGATGGGCGGCCGACCAGCGGCATGAACGTTTCCTGCAACTGGGCGTTCAGTTGCGCGGCGCCTTCCAGAAGCAGTTTGCGCCATTCCTTGCCGCGTTTATAGGCCTCGTCCCAGGCGGCTTTCAGGTCGTGTGGACGCTTTTGCAGAAGGACCACGAGCAAGGCTTCCGCCTGCCGCAGGTCCTTGTCGCGCTTGGCCGCACCTTCCGGCCGACGTCGCGAAACGATCAGCTTGTGGACGGCGTAGCGTTGCGGGGCGGGAACGTTCACATGGACGCCCGCGCCATAGAGCAGCGCGGCCGGTTCTGGATCGCTGATCAGGAAGTCGAGGAAGCGCAGCGCCTGTGCGTCGGTCTGCAACGCGGGCAGCCGCTGCGGCTTGTCGCTGTCGGGGCCCTCGTTCGGCGTCAGGAAGTCGACGCGGAAGCCGCCCTTGGCGCGGTAGCTCGTCACCTGCTGGCCGTGCAGGGTCGGGACCGCGCGGAAACTCTTGTCGGCCTGCTTGAGCACGTCGAGCACGGGCGACGTCCGGTCCTCGACGGCAACCGAAACGCTCCTGAACTGGGCGATGTCGACATCGCCGGTCTGGAGTGCGGCGAGCGGCAGTTTCGTTCCGAGCATCGCGGAATAGGTCTGATAGGCAACGGTCCCGATCAAGACGCCGCGCAAGCGAAACACGCCGGCCTTGGCCAGCGCTTCGACGATGGCGCCGATCTCAGGGATGGGCTGCGGCATGCCGAAAGAACGCACCAGGGTGGAGACCAGGGAGCGCCGTTCGCGCTCG
>DASZQT010000382.1:0-4364 GCA_035549515.1 Pseudolabrys sp.
AAACAGCGCGGCGTTGGCGGTGTCGCGGCCGTCGCCGGCAAAGCCCATGGGGATCCGCGCGAGACGTTGTTTGAGCAGCGTCTCGACGTCGCCGCCGGCGCGCTGCTTGGCCAGTCGCGCTTCCACCATCGGCGTATGCAACTGTCCGGGCACGACGGTATTTATGCGGATGCCCTTCTTGGCATATTGCACGGCCACCACGCGCGAGAGCTGGATCACCGCCGCTTTGGTCGCGGCATAGCCGACCTGGAACGCGCCGGTGAAGCGGATTCCCGAGGTGGAGGCGACATTGACGATGGCGCCGCACCGTTGCCGCTCCATGTGCGGCAAGACGTGCTTGAGGGTGAGGAAGACGCTCTTCAAGTTGAAGTCGATCTGCGCATCGAATACTTCTTCCGTCATTTCCACCGGCCCGCCATGGGCGGAACCGCCGACATTGTTCACCAGCACGTCGACACGGCCGAAACGTTCGATGCAGGAAGCCACCATGGCCGCGACCGAGGCGCCGTCGGTGACGTCGCAGGACTGCACTTCGATCTCGCCGCCCACCGCCTTCACGCGCTCGACCGTCTCCGCGACGCTGTCGAGATTGCGGTCGACCGCGAAGATCTTCGCGCCCTCCTCGGCGAAGCGCACGGCCGTGGCGCGGCCGTTGCCCCAGCCGGGACCGACCGAGCCGGCGCCCGTGACGATGGCGATCTTGTCCTGGAGCCGTCCACTCATGGTGTTGTCTCCGGTTTGGCGGCCGCGCGCGGCGAAACGAAATTATAGAAGCGCTGCGGATTGTCGACCATCAGCGCGTGGAGAGCGCGCGTCGTCGGCGCGATTTCCGCCAGCAGGTCGACCAGTTCGCCGTCGTCCGGGATCGGCCCCTGGTGATTGGGATGCGGCCAGTCGAGTCCCCACACGCAGCGGTCGCCGAATTCAGCGACGAGCTTGCGCGCGAACGGCACGGCATCGGCATAGGGCGGGCCTTGCTTTGTGGCGCGATCGCAGCCGCTCACCTTCACCCACACGTTCTTGTCCTGCATCAGCGCGAGCAGCGCGCGGAATGCCGGCTGATCGAGCCCGAGCGAGGCATCGACGCGCCCCATGTGATCGATCATCACCGGCACGGGCGAGCGGCGCAGCGCCGGCGTCATTTCGGCAATGAGATCGGCCTGCATATGAATTTGCAGATGCCAGCCGATGTCCGCGAGCCGCTTGCCGAAGGCGATCACCTCGTTAATCGGCGCTGCTTGCGCGAGATGTGCCATGTAATGAAAGCGCGCGCCGCGAAAGCCTTGCGCGTCGAGGCTTTTCAGTTCGGTGTCGGAAATCGTGAGCGGCACCAGCGCGACCCCGCGATAGGTGCCGCCTTTCGCCGCGAGCGCGTCGGCGGTGGCGGAATTGTCGGTACCGTGCGCGGCGGTGTGCACGATCACGCAATGGCTGATGCCGAGGAAATCGTGCAGTGCGAACAGCGCCTCCTTCGGCGCATCGGCAGGCGGGTTGCCGCGCCCCGGCGCGTAAGGGAAACGCGCGCCAGGCCCGAACACATGCACGTGGGCGTCGCAGGCGCCGGGCGGCAGCTTGAGTTTCGGTTTGCGCGGCGCGGCTATCCAGGTCGGCTTGGCGGGCGCGGGATTGTCGCCATTCATCGCGGCTCACTCATGCATTGGGCGCGCGCGTCAGCGCGTAAGCCGGCTCGCCGGCGGCGAAGGCGGCGAGCCAGGCCGCCAGCCGCGGATGCGTGGCGCGCCATTCCACCGGCCGACGCCAGTCTAGATAGCCGAGCGCGCAAGACAGCGCGATCGACACGATATCTGTGACCACCTCGGGCGGACGAGCGTCGAAGGCTGTGAGCGCGCGCATCACCTTGCCGCGCTGATGCACGAGCCAGTGCTCGGAATGCAAAGCCGGTGGGCGGAAACGGCCCTCATAGACCATGAGCAGCGCGGCCTCGGCAATACCATCTGCCAACGTCGCGAGCGTGAGCGCCCTGTAGCGCGGCAGGCCGCGTAAGGGCAGCAGGCGATCGCTGCCGGCGATCTCCTGCAAAAATTCGACGATCACGCCGCTGTCGTAGATCGCGGTGCCGTCGGCGAGCAACAGGCACGGCATTTTGCCGAGCGGGTTTTGTTGCCGGAGCGTGTCGCTTTCGTCGAGCGTATCGGCCGGCTGCAGCGTGATGCGATCGTTGAGGCCGAGCACTGCCGCCGCCATCCGGACCTTGCGGCCGAATGGCGACGTCATTGTCGAACGCAGGATGAAGGTCTGGTCGTCGACGCCGGTCATTTCGTGGTCTGTACGCCGGCGTCCTTGATGACCTTGGCCCATTTCGCGGTTTCGCTGGCGATGAAGTCGTGGAAGTGCTCCGGGCTGTCGCCGACCAATATGGCGCCCTGGCTCGACAACTTGGCGACCACGTTCTTGTCCTTCATCGCTTCCACCGTCGCCTTGTTGAGCGCGGCCACGATCTGCGGCGGCGTATGCGCGGGCGCGACCATGCCGTACCAGTTCTCAGTCAGAAGTTCCGGCATGCCGGCCTCCGCCGTGGTCGGCACGTCAGGCGCGCTCGGCACGCGCTCGGGCGCGCCGACGGCGATCGGCCGGAGCTTGCCGGCCTTGATCTGCGGCAGCAGCACCGGCAGGTCGAGGAACACCATCTGCACCTGCTGGCCGAGCAGGTCGTTGACCGCCGGCGCAGCGCCGCGATAGGGCACGTGAGTAATGTCGATCTTGGCTGTGAGCTTGAACAATTCGCCGGCCAGGTGCGGCAGGCTGCCCGGGCCGGAGGAGGCGAAATTGAGCTTGCCCGGATTGGCCTTCGCATAAGCGACCAGCTCCTTCATATTGTGGGCGGGCACGCTGGTGGCGACGACCAGCATTTCCGGGACCTTGGCGACCAGCGTGATCGGTTGCAGGTCCTTGAGCGTGTCGTAGGCGACCTTCTCCATGCTCGGGCTGATCGCGAGCGCGCCGGCGCTGACGATGCCGATGGTGTAACCGTCGGGCTTGGCCTTCGCGACCTGGTCGGTCCCGAGCACGCCGCCCTGTCCGCCGCGATTGTCGATCACGATCGGCTGCTTGAGAATCTCCGACATGCGCTGGCCGATGACGCGCGCGATGATGTCGTTCGGACCGCCGGGCGGGAACGGTACGATCAGGCGGATTGCCTTGGTGGGGAAATCCTGCGCCTGCGCCGCGAGCGGGCACAGCAGCGCGGCGAGCGCGATCAGAGCGGGTGCGAAACGTTTCACGGCGGTCCTCCCGGATATTGTCTTTTCTGACGCGGCGGACTCTAGGGCGCGCGCGCGCGCAAAGAAAGTTTACGAGCGATATTATTTCGGCATGGCGATGGAGCGCGCGTCGGCATCAGCAGAGCTGCGCGCCCGCCCACTCCTTGCTCTTCACCAGCGTGCGGCAAACCTCGTGCAGCAGCGCGCCTGCGTCACGCACGAGCGGAGGTGTGGGCTCGCCGCGCAGCGTCACCATGCTCACTTGCGTCGACAGCGTCGGCCGCACGATCGGATAGATGGTGAGCCGCTTGCGCTCCAACTCGTCCTGCACGGCGGCATAAGTGAGGATGGTGTAGCCGAGGCCCTGTTCGACCATCGCCTTGGCGAAGGCGACGCTGTCGGCCTCGATCTTGATGCGCAAACGAACGCCGTGTTCGCTCGCGGCGTGCTCGACCAGCCGCCGATTATTGTGCGCGATGTTCGGCAGGATGAGCGGCAGGCGGTCGAGATCGCGCAAGCGGAAGCTCGCGGGAAACTCGGTTTTGTCGGCAAGGCGGGGCGAGGGGCCGACCACCCACATGCGCTCCGTCAACAATGGGCTGATATTCAGGGCGTCGTGGTGCGGCGGATTGTGCAGAACCGCGATGTCGATGCGCTTTTCCATCAGCCATTCCTGTAGCGAGCTGGTCACGCCCTCGCGCATGTGCAGCGTGGTCTGCGGCCAGGCTTTCTGGAAGCGCTCGACGAAGGGCGGAATGAGCAGCCGGCCGGCCGCCGGCGGCACGCCGAGCGTGATGCGGCCGCGCTCGGAGGCGCGGTCCTGCCGGATTTCGTCGCGCGTCTGCTGCACCAGATGCGCAATTGCCTCCGCGCGCTCGAGCAGCAGCGATCCGGCCGCGGAGAGACGCACGCCGCGGCCGTGCCGCGCGAACAGCGGAACGCCGAGCTCGTGCTCGAGCTTCCTGATCTGGCGGCTGAGCGCCGGCTGTGCCAGCCGCAGGTCGGCGGCCGCGCGGCTGACGCTGCCGGCGCGCGCGACGCGCATGAAGTTGCGCAGTTCCCTGAGTTCCATTGACTAGCTCGTCCTGAGATATGCCGACAAGGCATAGGTTAGCTTAATTGCCCGGCGGTGACAAAAGCGCG
>DASZQT010000383.1:0-33100 GCA_035549515.1 Pseudolabrys sp.
GCCGCGCACGGTGAGCGCCAGCCGGTAGCCCGGCGGCACCACGATCGAGGTCGGCCAGATCTCGATGTCGAGTTCGACCGGCTCGCCGGGCGTCAGCGGCCATTCCTCGTCATGGCTGTGCCAGGGCCGGTAGGGCAGCGAACGAGCGGAATCGAGCTTGCGCTGCGAGGCGCGCAGCCAGCCGATCGCAATGGGCGTGCGCGGATCGTTCGAGCCGATGAAAGTGATTTCCTTGCCGGCGGGATCGTACAACCGCAGCACCACGAACAGGTCGGCATCGGTTGTCTCCGAAGACACCCAGAACTTGGCCGCCACCGGGCCGGTGATTTCGAGAGGCTGGCTCTGCGGCGCCAGCGAAAACGTAACTCCGTCGCCGGTCGTGTCGTAGCTCACCGTCGTGGCCACTGACGGCGCGGCGGTCGAAAGCCCGAGCCCTTCCGGCTGCAAATAATACTTGGTCCATTGCGTGCGGGCGATCGGCCATTCGTTCTCGCCGCGCAGCACGAACTTCTCGCCCGGATGGCGGATGTTGAGCGTGACAGGCGGCTGCTTGTCCCAGCCGGTGTCCTCACCTTTGAGAAAATGGCCGAGGAAACGCTTCTGCAGCGCGCTGCCGTAATTGCTGTAGAAATGGGTGAAGTGGGTGTCGCCGTGCACTTCCAGCCATTTCTGCTTGGAGCCGGCCCGCATATAGCCTTCGAAATTGCCGCGCGTGTGCAGGCCGACGCCACCCCAATTGCCGGCCGACAGCAACGGCGCCTCGATCTCACCGAAGTCCGCGGTGCGCTCGGAATAATAGTCGTCGACGAACTTGCGGTTCTTGATCTCGATTGGGCAGTCGGCGCGATTGGCGGCGAGTTCTTCGTCGCTAAGCGTCTCCGGTCCGGCGGCGGGCTCGCCGGTCACCGGGCTCTTGCAGCCACGCTCGCCCATGCCGTGCTGCACGCGCAGCACCTGGCGGCCGAACCAGCTCTTGAAGAAATTGCTCAGGATGCCGCCATGCCGCGACAGGTCGCGATAATGGTCGGACGAGCCTTCCCAGATGCACATGGCGGCGAGATGCGGTGGCTTGAGCGCGCCCACCGTCCACTGGTTCATGGCGTAATAGGAGATGCCATTGATGCCGACCTTGCCATTGCTCCAGGGCTGCGTGCCGGCCCATTCAATGCATTGGTAGAGGTCCTTGGTCTCGCGCGGCGACCACACGTCGAGATAGCCGGGCGAGCGGCCGGACCCGCGCGAGTCGATGCGAACGACGACATAGCCGTCTGGCACCCATTTCTCCGGATCGACCAGTTCCCAGTTCTGATATTTGTTGCTCGAGCCTTCGAGTACTTCTGGCGCGGCCTTGATCAGCCTTTGCCAATTGCCCTTGTAGCCTTCCTGGAACGCCTGTCCCTTGGCGTAGGGGCCATGGGTGAGAATGACTGGATGCCGGCCTTCGCCGATCGGCCGGAACACGTCGGCGCGCAGCACGACGCCGTCGTCCATGGTAATGGGCGCGTCCCAGTCGATCTGCATGCCGTCGCGGATTTCACTCTTCATTCCGTCCATGGTCGCGCTGCTCCCTCTATGTTATGGGGCGTGATATTGACTGCGGCGAAGCGGCAACGCTAGTGCCCCACACATTCCCAAATCGCGAGACTGCAATGACCGAACCAACGATCATCACTGCCGCCATCACCGGCGCGCTGCCGCGCAAGTCGCAGACGCCCGCCGTGCCGGTGACGCCGAGCGAGCAGATCGAGTCGACGCACGAGGCTTACGAAGCCGGCGCCGCGCTGGTGCACATCCATGTGCGCAACAAGGACGAGAGCCCGTCGTCCGATCCCGAACTGTTCGGCTTGGTGCAGGAGGGTGTGAAGAAGCATTGCCCCGGCATGATCATCCAGTTCTCGACCGGCGG
Source organism: Pseudolabrys sp. (assembly GCA_035549515.1). Classification (GTDB taxonomy): domain Bacteria; phylum Pseudomonadota; class Alphaproteobacteria; order Rhizobiales; family Xanthobacteraceae; genus Pseudolabrys. Next base: position 1,907 of record DASZQT010000383.1, read on the forward strand.
CCGCGGCCGCAGCCAGAACGAACGCGGCCGCGCCATCAGCCTGCGGCCGGACATGGGTTCGCTGACGACCGGTTCAGTGAATTTCCCCGGCCAGATCTACGAGAACCCGCCGCAACTGGTCGAAGACTTGGCGCGCTCGATGCTCGACTTCGGCGTCAAGCCGGAGATCGAAGTGTTCGATCTGGCCATGCTCTATAACGCGCGCGATCTGGCCGAGCGGGGTCTGTTGAAGCGCCCGCTGCACGTGCAATTCGTGCTCGGCGTGCCCAATGCGCTGCCGGCGCGGCGGCGGGTGCTGGAATTCCTGGTGTCCGAAATCAAAGAGATCATGCCGGACGCCACCTGGGGCGCCGCGGGCATCGGCCGTAATCAGCTCGAGGTCAACACCTGGACGCTCGAGCTCGGCGGCCATTTGCGCACCGGGCTCGAGGACAATATCAAGTTCGACCGCGAGCGGCTGGCCAAGAGCAATGCCGAATTGGTGGCGCGGCTGCGCGACATGTGCGGCAAATGCGGCCGCCATGCCGCCAGCCCGCAAGAGGCGCGCACCATCCTGGGGTTGGCGCCGGTTTGATCAGGATCGACCGCGCATTGCCCGTCGCGACCGGCGATGCGCGCGTCAACCAACGAAGGCTCGTCGAGCCCGATGGGTTCAATCGCCGGCCGTGGCGTAGGTGTAGGTGATGCGCATGCCGGCGAAACTGGCGGACGTGTTCTTCATGCACACGAACACGAGGTAGCTGTACAAATTGTTGTTCACGGTTTCTGAAATCGGGAACGAAGCCACCTTGTAGGCCGCGCCGGTATCCGGAAGCGAAGGCTTGTAGAGAATCAGATTGGCGCCATTCGTTGCAAACGGCACGCGCTCGATCGCGGCGGTGAAGTCTCCGGCGGCGCTCTTCCGCCACATCGACCAGTGCGTCATCGTCGCGTTCTGCGGCAAATGCACCGGCGCGACAAAACAGGTCAGGTTGTTGGTGGTGGGACCGAGCGTATCGCCATTGTTGAGGTAGTCGTAGGCGAGGCTGGTCGGCGTGAAAGCCGCGGCCGCGATCGACAGCAGGCCGGTCTTTGGGGTCGTATATTTGAACACCGTATCGGTGATGGCGTGCGCAGCGCCCCCCAGGAACAGCGCGCCGAGTGCGGCGCTCGCAAGTGCGAGCGCAATTCCCCGCCAATGAGGGCGCACATTGCGGTGGCCGCTGGGTTCGGAATTCGGGTTCACGATGTCCTCCAGGATGTTCCAATGTGTCGGTCGGAGCGAATTCGACGCCCTTGATTGAAGCGTCCCGCGGCCGGGGTCTTGGACCAGGCTGGACCGGCCTTGGCTTGGCCTTGCCTTGGGGTTGATTTCCGAGCGATATTTGCGGGGGTTGAAGGTCGCGGCCGCGGCAGGCAAGCGACGGGCACAAATGACCAGGCTGGTTTTTTCGTCCGAACAACTGGCGGCCGAACTCGACGATGCCGAGCGTTTTGCGCTCTGGCAGGAACTTTACGTCGGCACCGTCTGCAAGTTCGATGTGAAGCGGCTGGCCGACCGGCCTTTCGCCATGCGTTATGAATTTGCCGAGTTCGGCGCGGTCGCTCTGGTGCGCTGCCAGGGCACGGTCGGCGAATTCACGCGCACGCGGCACCAGGCGGCGAGCGAATCGAACGATTCCCTGCTGCTGAATTTCAACGGCAACAATTCCTGGTCGATGTCGTTGCCGACCGGCGACTATAACTATCGGCCGGGCGTCTGCTCGTTCCTGGGCGGGCCGGGAATCATGCACACGCGCCATCATGGAGGCACCGATTGGACCGGCATCATGGTGCCCCGCCAACGGCTGCGCGAAAGCGTCCCGGACATCGAGGACCACAGCGGCGCCGAGCTCGATTCATCGTCCGAGATTGTGCGTCATCTTTGCCGCTACACGACCATGTTGCTCAAGGGCGAGGACGACGGCAGCGATTCAACGCTTGCGGCCCACATCGAGACGACGCTGCTCGATCTCATGGGGCTCGCCTTCAAGGGCCGGCGCGATGCCGCCGATCTGGCCAAAATGCGGGGGCTGCGCGCGGCGCGGCTGCAGGCAATTCTCGGCGAGATCAAGCGCGGCTTTGCCGATCCGGCATTCGCGCCCGCCGTGGTGGCCGGCAAGCTCCGCTGTTCGGAAAACTATGTCCAGAAGCTGCTGCATGAATCGGGCGCGACGTTCAGCGAGCGCGTGCTCGAGTTGCGGCTGCAGAAGGTGCGCGGGATGCTCGCTTCGCCGCGGCACGACGGCATGCGCATCATCGAGATCGCGTTCGCGTGCGGCTTCAACGATGTGTCGTATTTCAACCGTTGCTTCCGGCGCCGCTTCGGCGACGCCCCGACGCAATGGCGGGGCGAGCGCCGGCACGATCCGGCCTAGCGCGGCGCCAACCTAACAATGGGCATCGTCGCGGCACAGCGAATTCCGTTTGGCTCGCCCCGACTTCCGCTCGTCCCCGCAAAAGCGGGGACCCAGCGCGGCGTCGCCCGACTGGATTCCCGCTTTCGAGGGAATGAGCGGTGGGCTGGGCGATGCCGCCCAATCGCGATCGGCTCTAACGCACGACGGCGGGTGGCGTGCGCGAATTGGCCTGCGCGCTATGCGGCTTGCGCTTCTTCTTGGCGATGGCGGCGGCCACCACCGGGTCGCGCTCGTTGCGGGCGAGATGCTTGCGGCGGTGCTTGCCCTTTTTGAGCGGATGCGTTGCGGCCACGGCGCTGGTCTTTGCGAGGCGCGGCCAGCCTTCCTTCTCGGCCACCAGCGGGGCTGGCTGCTCCGGCAGTTTCGGCCGCACGCCCGGCGCCACCGGCTGCACGATGTGGTAGCCGCGCTCCTTCAGCTCCTTCAGCAGGGTCGGCAGGGCCATGGCAGTGGCCGGATGGATATCGTGCAAAAGCAGCACGCCACGGTGATCATGCGCCTCGATGCGGCGGATCGCCCGGTTCACGATCTGCTCCGGAGTGATGTGACGGAACCAGTCGTCGGCGACCTCGTCCGCGCTCCATACCGCCAGCTTCTGCGAGGCCAGGTAGCTTTCCACCTGTTTGCCGCGCGCCAGACCCGGAATGCGGAAGAACGGCGAGACCGCGCGCGGATCGCCGAGCGCGGCCTCCACCGAGGCGATGCCGTCGTCCACCTCGCTCTCGATGCGCGGCAGCCCCATGGAGTCGAAACGGAACGGATGGTGCTGGCTATGTGTGCCGATGGTGTGGCCGGCCTCGTAGATGCGGCGCACCTGTTGCGGATAGGCGCGCGCCATCTGGCCGACCAGGAAATAGGTCACCTTCACGCAGTTGTCCGCGAGGACCTTGAGGATGCGGTCGGTGTAGGGCGGCAGGGGACCGTCGTCAAAGGTGATCGCCACCTCGTGATCGTCGAGCGGCAGTGTGTTCTTGTACTGCATGCTGCCGATGCGCGGCAGCGCCGAGGGATCGACCGTGATGGTGCGGCTGGTGCCGATGGCGTCCGGATTGCCCGGACAGGACGGTGCGGCCGCGGCCGGCACTACACCGCCGACCAGGCCCAACAAGACAAGAGCGACGCAACGCATGTTCGATAAACCCCCCGACCTCGCCTTGGTGCGCGACCGGCGCCCAGTTCGTGATGGCGAAGCGAAAATAACCTTAGAGATTCCATTATTAACGGTAAATTAACCAAGTTGTTCTACGTAAGTAATTGTTTTATAAGGATTTCTACTGGTCGCCCCGAGGGGCGGGTGCCTCTTGCGACGGATTCAAGGCGTGCCTTGGCCGGCCGGGATCGCATGCACAATGCGATAGCCGCGCCGCTTCAGTTCGCGCAGGAAGGCCGGCAGCATGCGCGCGGTCTCGGCCTTGGTGTCGTGCAACAGCACGATGCCATGATCGATATGGTCGATCCGCGCGAGGATGAGCGCCAGCTCCTGCTCCGGAGTCATCGGATTCCAATCGCTCGCCCAGACATCGGCGCCGAACACCACGATGCCGCGCTTCTGCAGCCAGTCGAGCAGCGCAGGACTCGAGGCAAAACCGGGAAAGCGGAAGAATGGCGTGTGCGGCGTGGTGCTTGGGCGGCCGTAAAGCGCGGCCTGGTCGGCCGCGATGCCGCGGTCGATCTCTGCCTCGGCGCGGTCGAGCGGTATGCGGTCGAGCAGGGGATGGCTGAAGGTGTGATGGCCGACGCTGTGCCCCTCGGCCAATTCGCGGCGGGCGAGTTCGGGATGCGCCTTCGTATTGCGGCCGACCAGAAAGAAAGTGGCCTGAACGCATTCGCGTTTGAGCGCATCCAGCACCTTCGGCGTGGTGGTCGGCCAGGGGCCGTCATCGAACGTCAACACCAATTCCTTCGGTCCGAGCGGCAGCGTCGCCGGAAATTGCTTGCGTCCGACCCTTGGCGTGGTGGCGGCGTCGACCGCAAGCACGCGCTCGGTGCCGAGCGCTTGTGGATTGCCGGGGCAGGGCGCGGCCGAGGCCGCCACGGGCACGACGGCGACGGCAAGGGCGAGTGCGAGAAGGCGAGGCATGGAGCGCGGCGCGAGCGAGCGATGGGGATGAGCGGATAGCAAGCGAGCCATCATAACGTCATGACGAGGTTTATGCGTTAATTGTTTGCCCGCTCGCGCCGTGCGGCGTACAAGCCAAAAAAATTCCGAACACCGAGGCCCGGCATGCTCGACCTGAACACCAGCGTGCCCCCGTTGCGCGGCGAGGATGGCGCCATTCGCGCCGACTTCGTCGAACACGTCGCGCGGGCGATCGATGCCGGCGACGTGCCCGCCTTGCGCGATCTGGTCGGCGACCTGCACGAGGCCGATCTCGGCGCCGTGCTGGAGGCGCTTGAGCCGGAACAGCGCCCGCGCCTGGTTGAGCTGTTAGGGCTGCACTTCGACTTTGCCGCGCTCACCGAGGTCGACGACACGGTGCGCGAGGAAATCCTCGAAGAGCTGGAACCGCGCGCCGTCGCCGAAGGCGTGCGCGAGCTCGAATCCGACGACGCGGTGGCGATCCTGGAGGATATGCCGGTCGAGGACCGCGCGGAAATCCTCGAGCAATTGCCGCCGCCGGAGCGGGTGGCGCTCACCCGCAGTCTCGAATATCCGGAAAACTCCGCCGGCCGGCGCATGCAGACCGACTTTATTGCGGTGCCGTCGCAATGGACCGTCGGGCAAGCCATCGACTATATGCGCGAGACGGCCGAATTGCCCGACCGCTTCTACGAATTTTATGTGGTGGACGGCAACGGGCACTTCCGCGGCGCCGTGCCGCTCGACCGCGTGCTGCGGGCCAAGCGTCCGGTGCCGATCTCCGAATTGATGGAGGACGAGCGGCCGCTGATCCGCGCCGAGCAGGATCAGGAAGAAGTGGCCCGCTTGTTCCAGCGCTACAACTGGGTGGCCGCGCCGGTGCTCGATGCCGGCGGCCGGCTGGTCGGGGTCATCACCTTCGACGATGTGGCCGATGTCATCGCGCAGGAGGCGGACGAGACCATCAAGGCGCTCGGCGGCGTCACCGGCGACGAAGAACTATCCGACTCGGTCTGGTACATCGCGCGCAGCCGTTTCAACTGGCTGCTGATCAATCTCGGCACCGCCTTTCTGGCCTCCTCGGTGCTCGGACTGTTCGAGGGCCAGTTGCAGAAGATGGTGGCGCTCGCTGTCCTGGCGCCGATCGTGGCGAGCCAGGGCGGCAATGCGACCACCCAGACCATGACGGTGGCCGTGCGCGCGCTGGCGACCCGTGAACTCGTCGACGCCAATGCCTGGCGGGTCATCAAGCGCGAACTGCTGGTGGGCATGCTCAACGGCTTCGCCTTCGCCGTCATCACCGGCGTGGCCGCCTATATCTGGTTCCGCGTGCCGGGGCTGGGCTTCGTGATCGGGCTCGCCATGATCTGCAATCTGGTGGCGGCGGCGCTCGGCGGCATCCTGATCCCGCTGTTTCTGTACCGGATGAAGTTTGACCCGGCGGTAGCCTCCAGTCCCTTCGTGACCACGGTCACCGATGTGGTCGGCTTCTTTGCCTTCCTGAGCATCGCCAGCGTCTGGTTCGGGCTGCGCTAGGGGCCGCCGCACCCCCGCCACGGTTACCTTTCATTCACCGTCTTTGCTGACCTACCATTAAGGCTGAATCTTTATGCCTTGGACCGGTGTGCCGCAGAGTAGCGCGGGGAGTAACCGGTGGACGGCGAGGCCATCTCAAAGGCGCGGGGATCCGATCCCAAACGCGCGCTGCTCGCCTTGGCGGACCGGCAGGCGGCGGGTGCTGCCGCCGATGCCGCGGCGGTCCCGCGCGCACGCGCCAAACGCATGCTTAGCGCTTCTCGTTTGGTCGTCTTCCTGGGCGCGCTCGCGATCGGCGCTACGCTGCTGGCCGCCTGGATGGGCTACCAACTGGCGCGCGAAAGCGACGCCCGTTTCCTCGCCGATCAGCGCGCCGCGCTACGCTCGGCGGTCGCCGAATTCCGCGCCTTGTTCGAACAGCCGAACGAGATCGATCCGCGCTTCGTGCGCATGGTCGAGCAGAGCGCCGGCCTGAAGGGTCTCAGATTCCAGACCGAGCCGCCGGCCAATGCCCGCGAGGTGCAGCCGGTGCTCGACGCGCGCGGCCGCATCGCCGGCTTCTTCACCTGGGAAGAGACGCGCCCCATGGCTTCGGCCATGCGCCGGCTGTTGCCGTTCATGATCGGGATCGCGCTCGCACTCATCGTGTTCGCCGCCGTCGCGCTGCGTCAGTTGAAGCGCGCGCGCCGCGAACTGGCGGCAAGCGAAGACCTCGTCCGCCGTGCCGCTGACGAGGACAAGCTCACCGGCCTGCCCAATCATGGCAAGACGCTCGAACTGCTCGACCTCGCGCTGGCCGAACGAGGCGAGACCGAAGTGACCAGTTTCGCGCTGATCGAGCTTGACGGCATGGCGGACGTCACGGCCCATCTCGGCGTGCTGGGCGCGGACGAGTTGATCGTCACGGTGGCGCGCCGGCTGCAGGAGGCCTTGCCCGGGCAGGCGACCTGCGGGCGCATCGCCGCCGATGAATTCGCGGTGATGCTGACCGCCGATCCCGCCGTCGATGTCGAGATCGCGCTGCGCGGGGCGCTGGAGGCGATCGCGCGGCCGCATTGGATCGACAAGGTGGTGCGGGTCAGCGCTCATGCCGGCTTTGCGCAGGCCCCGCGCGACGCGGAGACCCGCGGCGAACTCACGCGCAAGGCCGAACTGGCTTTGCGCAACGCCGCCAAGAAGGGGCCGGGTGCGCTGGTGCGCTTCGAGGCCTCGATCGACGCCGCCTCCACCGACCAGAAATTCATCCGTCGCGAATTGCCGCGCGCGCTCAGCGCAGGCGACCTCGAATTGCACTATCAACCGATTGTCGCCGCCAGCGGCGGCCGTGTCGTGGGCGTGGAGGCGCTGCTGCGCTGGACCCATCCGACGCGCGGGGCGATTGGGCCGGCGACCTTCATTCCGGTGGCCGAGCAGATGGGCCTGATGGACGCGCTCGGCGCCTTCGTGCTGCGGCGCGCGCTCGCCGAGGCCAAGCGCTGGCCCGACCTTTATGTGGCGGTCAACCTGTCGCCCTTGCAAGTGCGCGACGCGTCGATTGTCGATCTGGTGCGCTCGGCCTTGGCCGAAAGCGCCGTGCCGCCGTCGCGGCTGATGCTGGAAATCACCGAAGGCGTGCTGATCGACAATCCGGAGGAGATGATCGAGCGCATCGAGGACCTGCACGCGCTCGGCGTGCGCATCGCGCTCGACGATTTCGGCTCCGGTTATTCCAATCTCGGCTATCTGCAGCGCTTTCCGCTCGACAAGCTCAAGATAGACAGGAGCTTCGTGGCCGCGCTCGGCCAATCCGCCAACGGTGGGGTGATCATTCAGGCCATCGTGGCGCTCGGCCGCGCGCTTGGCTTGACGATCACGGTCGAGGGGGTCGAGACCGAGCAGCAGCGCGTGTTGCTGCGGCTCGCCGGCTGCGACGAGATGCAGGGCTTCCTGTTCGCTCGCCCAGCCCCGGCGCGGACCATCGACCGGCTGCTGGCGCAAGCCAAAGCGGACGCCAAGGCGGAGGCCGGCAAGGGCTTGCCGGCTCAGCCTGGGGCGCTTACAGCGTGAAACCCTAACGAAATGGGCGCCGCTCGGATGAACGAGCCGGCGCCTGATGGGAGGGCGGCGCCATGATTCCCAATGCCTGGTCCGGTTTCGATTTCGGTCTTGGGGCCGATGTCGATCTGTTGCGCCAGACGGTGGCCGATTTCTCGCAGCGTCGCATCGCCCCGCGCGCCGACGAAATCGACCGCAGCAACGAATTCCCGCGCGACCTGTGGCCGGAAATGGGCGCGCTCGGCCTGCACGGCATTACGGTCGAGGAGGAGTACGGCGGCTCCGGGCTCGGCTATCTCGCCCATTGCGTTGCGATGGAGGAGGTCTCGCGCGGCTCGGCCGCGGTCGGCCTGTCCTACGGCGCGCATTCCAACCTCTGCGTCAATCAGCTTCGACGTAACGGCACGCCCGAACAGAAGCGCAAATATTTGCCCAGGCTGATTTCCGGCGAGCATGTCGGGGCGCTCGCGATGTCGGAGCCGGGCGCCGGCTCCGACGTGGTGTCGATGCGCACGCGTGCCGACAAGGTCGGCGACCGCTATGTGCTCAACGGCTCGAAGATGTGGATCACAAACGGGCCGCTCGCCGACACCCTGGTGATCTACGCCAAGACCGACCGTACCGCGGGCGCGCGCGGCATCACCGCTTTCATCGTCGAGAAGGGGATGAAGGGCTTCCAACCGGCGCAGAAGCTCGACAAGCTCGGTATGCGCGGGTCCGATACCTCGGAGCTGGTGTTCACCGACTGCGAGGTGCCGGAGGAAAACGTGCTTGGCGCCGTCGGCAACGGCGTCAATGTGCTGATGTCCGGCCTCGACTACGAGCGCGTGGTGCTGGCGGCGGGGCCGCTCGGCATCATGCAGGCCTGCATGGACGTGGTGATCCCTTACGTGCACCAGCGTCAGCAGTTCGGCCAGCCGATCGGCCGCTTCCAGATGATGCAGGCCAAGCTCGCCGACATGTACGTGACCATGAACGCGGCCAGGTCTTACGTCTATACGGTGGCGCGCGCTTGCGACGAGGGCCGCACCACGCGCGAGGACGCCGCCGGCGCCATTCTCTATGCCGCCGAGCGGGCAACCTGGATGGCTCTCGAAGCGATCCAGTGCCTGGGCGGCAATGGCTACATCAACGACTTTCCCACGGGCCGCTTGCTGCGCGACGCCAAGCTCTACGAGATCGGGGCAGGCACTTCGGAAATCCGCCGCATGCTGATCGGCCGCGAGATTTTCGAGAAGACGCGCTGACGGTTCCGACCGGTTCGGCGGTCGATAAACTCGTGTCCTGGTTTCAATCGAATCTGCTTGTTTGACTTGTGATCATGCAGAGGCAATGTCCCTGCACTGCAGGGACACGCCGTTCCACGACGAACCGATTTTTGGTTCCAACGCATAATATCGAGGTGGAGGAACAATCGCATGCAAACCATGCTCAACAGACGACATGCTACCGCACTTGCCGGCTTTCTCGCGGTGCTCGCGCTTGCCACCCTGACGCCCCGCGTTGCCGGGGCGGTGGATCAGTTCCCCACCAAGCCCGTGCAGTTGATCAGCCCGGCGCCGGCCGGCAACGGCCCGGACGTCGTCGCGCGCCTGATTGCCGACGAACTCGGCAAGCTGTGGGGACAGCAGGCGGTGGTCGTCAATCGGCCCGGCGGCAGCGGCCTGATCGCCGCCAATGCGGCGGTCCACGCGGTGCCGGACGGCTACACGCTCTATATCGCCAATACCTCGAGCATGGTCGCGCTGCCGCATATCCAGAAACTGTCCTTCGACATTCACAAGGACTTCAAGCCGATCGGCATGGTCGGCGAACAGCCGATGGTAATCGCGGTGGCGCCGTCGCTCGGCGTCAATTCGCTGGCCGATCTGATAGCGCTGGCGAAGAAGAAGCCCGGCGAGGTCAATTTCGCCGCCGCCACCCGCGACTCCATTCCGCGCTACACCACCGAGCTGCTGCTGGCGCAGGCCGGCGCTTCGATGACCTACGTGTTCTACGGCGGCGGCACGTCGCAGGCGATCGGCGACATCATGGGCGGCCGACTGTCGGTCGTGGTGGAAAGCTGGCCGGCCCTTGCCGGCGCCATCGCGGCCGGGTCGATCAAGCCGATCGCGGTCACCTCGGCCAAGCGCATGCCCGAGCATCCCGACGTGCCGACGGCGGCCGAGACGTTCCCGGGTTTCGTGGTCACGGCCTGGATACCGTTGCTGGCGCCGGCGAAGACGCCCGATGCCGTCGTCCAGAAGGTGAGCAAGGACCTGCGCACCATCACCGATAGGCCCGATGTGCAAGCCAAGCTGGCCAAGCTCGGGACTTATGTGCGCCCGATGACGCCGGACGAACTCGCGTCCTTCATGGTGAGCGAAGACAAGAAGTGGCTTCCGGCGATCCAGAAGGTGAGCGCCGCTGGAACAAAGTGAACAAAATGGACCTCTGGCGCGCCCGCGCGGCGCGCTTGTCGAGGGCGTCGGACCTGGTGCACCATCCAGGTCGATGACGCTCGACCAATTGCGCATATTCGTCGCGGTGGCGGAGCGCGAGCACATGACGCTCGCGGCGCAAACGCTCAATCTCACGCAATCGGGCGTGAGCGCGGCGGTCTCGGCGCTCGAGGCGACGTGCTCGACGCCGCTGTTCGACCGCGTCGGCCGCCAGATCAGGCTGACCGAGGCCGGCCGGGTATTTCTTGGTGAGGCCCGCGCCGTGCTGGCGCGGGTGGAATCGGCGCAGCGCGCGCTCGCCGAGGTCGACGACCTGCGGCGTGGAACGCTGCAGGTGCAATCGAGCAAGACCATCGCCACCTATTGGCTGCCGCAGCGGCTGGCGAAATTCCGCAAGATGTATCCGCAAATCAGGGTGCAGGTCGGGATCGACAACACCACCAACGTCGCCAAGTCCGTGATCGACGGCATGGCCGAGGTCGGCTTCGTGGAGGGCACGGTCAACGCGCCGCAGTTGCGCCAGCATGTTATCGGCCATGACCAGCTCATCGTCATCGTGTCGAGCAAGCATCCGTGGGCCAAGCGCAAGCGCGTGCCGCCGGAGGAACTGACGCAATTGCAATGGATATTGCGCGAGCCGGGCTCTGGCACGCGCGCGATGCTGGAGTCAGCGCTCGACAACTACGGTGTGGTGCCGAGCGCGCTCGACGTCATGCTCGAATTGCCGTCCAACGAAGCCATCCGCGCCACGGTGGAAGCCGGCATCGGCGCGGCCGCGGTTTCGCATCTGGTGGCGAAGGAAGGCCTGGCGAACGGCAGGCTGGCGCGGCTTCCGATCAAGCTGCCGCGCCGATCCTTCAGCATGCTGTGTCATCGCGAGCGCTACCGCACCAAGATGGCGCGCGCGCTCTTGATGATGATCAATCCGGCCGGTCCGCCGCCCGACGCAACGTGAAGAACGCGCTCCAACAGAAGCGGATGTGAGTGTCACAAGTATAATCGATAAGTTTGCGCGTTGTTGCGCCCAGACGCGCATGATAATTTGACGACAAAGCTGGCGAGGCGGCATGGCCTCGCTCGAACCGACCGCAAGGGAGACACCTGCAATGCCCGCGACTGCGCCCGCCGCCGATTTCAAACTGGCCGATCCTTGGATGCCGGGGATCGACAATCTTCTGATCAACTGCGCCGAGGTCAAATCGGGGGCCAACGTCCTCTTCATCAACGAGCCGTCGTTCTTCATCGAGCGGGACGCGGTCGAGGCGATGGAAGAGCGCGCCCGCATGCTCGGCGCCACCGTCACCAGTCTGTGGACCGGCCGCGCCGGCGGCCCGGATTCGATCGCGGAATCCATCATCAAGCAGATCGAGGCTGCCGACATCACCATCTTCAATCACACCATGGGCGCCATGCTGCGCCTGCGCCCGATCGCGGGCGGCGGCATCCGCGTGCTCAACTACGCCACCACGCGCTCGCTGCTCGAATCCGACTATGCGCGCGTTGCGCACAATCTGTGGGCCGAAGCCAGCAAGATGGCGATCCAGGAAATCAACCGGGTGCGCCGCTGGCACATCACCTGCGATCTCGGCACCGAGGTCGAGGGCGTGGTGCCTGAATCGGAGTCGCAGGGCATCAAGGGCATGGACGCCTTCGCGATCCGCACCTTCCCGATCGGCACGCATCGGCCGACCTCGAGCATGCAGGCGCGCGGGCGCCTCGCGGTGCGCTGGTTCACCAGCGCGAGCCTGCACGACTTCGGCTCGCAAGGCATCAAGCTGGAAGAGCCGATCATGCTCGAATTCGCCGACGGCAAGATCCGCGGCTTCACCGGCAATCAGCGGCTGATCGACAAGACGGTCGATTACCTCGAGGAGGTCGGCAACAAGACCCACAAAGAAGGCATGATGATCAACTCCTGGCATGCCGGCATCAATCCGCAGACCTATTCGCCGTGGAACGACGACAACGATTCGCTGGAAGCCTGGATGAATGTCGCGCACAACAGCCCGCACATCCTGCATTTCCATGCCATCGGCGAATCTATTCCGGGCGAGCTGTCGGTTCCGATCATCGACCCGACGGTGACCATGGACGACAAGAAGATGTGGCAGGGCGGCCGCTTCCTGCCGCTGGAGCGGCCGGAATTCGTGGCCGTCACCAAGCGGTACGAGAACGGCGAGCGCGCCTTCGTCGACAATCTCGCCATCGGCATCTGAGGCAAGGCAGGCCGGGCGTCGCCTTAAGGGCGCGTCCGGCTTGTCGCTTCCCATGCGTACGATCTATGGCCGCCCGAACTCGCAGCATACGCAGAAGGTGCTGTGGGCCTGCGCCGAATTGCGGTTGGAATTCGATTTCGTGCACACCGGCCGCGTCACGACCGGCGAGCTCGATCCGAACTACCGCCGCCTGAATCCGAACGGCCTCGTTCCCACGCTGGTGGAGGACGAGTTCGTGCTGTGGGAATCCAACACCATCATCCGCTATCTCGCCGCCCGCTATGGCGCCGGCGCCTTCATCCCGGGCGACCCGCGCGAGCGCGCGCTCGGCGAGCGCTGGATGGATTGGCAGGCGACGACGCTGAACGACGCCTTCCGCCCGGTGTTCCGGCCCTTTGTGGAGGGGCCGCCGCAGGCGCGCGAGCCGGCCGTGCTGAAGCCCGCGGTCGACAAGCTCAACGACACGATCGCGGTGCTCGACCGCCATCTCGCGGACCGGCCCTATGTGGTGGGCGAGAGCTTCACCGTGTGCGATATCCCGGTCGGCGTGCACGCCTATCGCTTTTTCGCGCTCCCCATCGCACGCCGCTCGATGCCGGCCCTGGAAGCCTGGTACGGCCGGCTGACCGAGCGGCCGGCGTATCGGCAATACATCATGATCGGCTTGAGCTAGCCGCGAACCGTCGCCCGCCGACGACGGCGTTAACGTCCCGGTATCCCGAATCGACTAGGCCGTTGGCCGATACCACCGAAGTGGGGAGCCAACGTCATGTTGCGGGTGCGTCTGAAGGCTGATGGGCGGATCGTCGAGGTCATGCCGGACGGCAGTGAGCGGGCAGTCGAGCACAGCGATCCGGCCGCCTTCGTGCGCCAGGTGCGCGCGCGCTACGGCCTGACGCAGGCCGCCTTCGCCGAGAAGATCGAAGTGCCGATCGAAACGCTGCGCAACTGGGAGCAGGGCAAGCGCACCCCGCGTGGGCCGGCGCGCGCGCTCCTAAAGCTGATCGACCGCGCGCCGGAAGCCGCCTTCGCGGCGCTGGGCGGTGGGCGGCGCTGACGCGGGTCTGGTTCGTTGCGGCGGGCGAAATGCCGGCTGTAAGGGCATCGATCTAAAATCAAACCTATTGTTACACATCCTGGGCTGGGACCCTTTATCAACCCAGGGATGAAAAATTTCTATTCCATTTCGAATAGTCGCAAGCCTTTGCGTCAAGCGCTTTGACACTTCACGCTTGCTATGCAGCCTCATTTCGGAAATACTACCTATAGGGGCGTAGATACAAAACAACACTCATTGATAAATTAATTCGCTTGCACCCTCATTCAGCCCATAGGTGAAAGAATGTCGCTCCCTGTCGGAACGGTTGTCGGCATGATCGGCGTTAACCCGAAAAGCCCACCCACGGGATGGTTGTACTGCGATGGTTCCACCTTCGACGGGATTACCTACCCGGAACTGGCGAAGGTGTTTCCCAACAACACGCTGCCGAACCTGGTTGGCCTCACTCTGATGGGCGCCAGCTCGGGCGGCCCCTATCCCGCATCGTCGCTCGGGTTTGGCAACGGCAGCTATCAGAACCAGAACGGCACCTATGGCAGCGCGCAGCACACGCTCGCCGTCACGGAAATGCCGTCGCACCAGCACTTCGGTTTTGGCGAAGCCTACGGTGGCTGGCCGTTCGGCGAACTTGGCGCTGGCGCAATGGGCTCCAACGGAGGAGTCGACAACGACAACTACTATTACGGGACCACGTTCACAGGCGGCACCGATTCAAATACCTCGACGCAGCAGCCCAATAACCCATTCCCGCTGATCCAGCCCTCCTACGCGATTTATTTTTTCATCAACGCGACATCGGCCGGTTGAGCCATGTTCAAGCGCCAGGATCCGTATTCCTACACGCAATTCCTGACCCTTTATAACAATGGAGGTGAAACCTCCCAGCCGATCGGCGTGCTCGCCGTCGAGTATCGCGTGAACCTCTATAATGACGTGCTGGTTCAAAATCAGAACTCCGTGAATCAACCACGGAACCAGCAATTCCTTTTGTATTGCACGCAGCGCCTGTTTCTCATCAATCCGGGCAACTCATCGATTGCCCCCATCACGGGCAGCACGCAGGGGACCGAGTACTTCGCGAATTATCCCGCGCTGATCGAGTCCTACATGCAGGTGGTGAAAAGCAGCGGCGTTACGCTCAACCTGATGGACTATTCGCCGCACACCGTGAACACGGCGGTGCAGCAAACCAGCTCGGCGGGAAGCTCCAGCAGCCAGACGCAGGGGACTACGAGCTCGTCGACCACGGGCAGCTCTTTTTCCCAGTCCAGCACCTACGGAACCTCGGTGACGGTCGGCGATACCTTCTCGGGCGCCACGGCGTCCTACGAGTATACGACCTCGAGCAGCAAAGAGCAGTCATCGACCACCGGCCAGGATGCAAGTGCGAGCGCGGGCCGGGATGCGTCGAGTTCCGCGTCGATGAGCATCAAGGACTGGGGCTCATACGCTTCCGTCAATCCGGTCTACGTCTATCCGACATGGGTCTTCGGCCAGGAATATCCCTGGAACGCAATAGACTGCCGCTACGCCGGCAGTACGCAATATCCGGGTGTCAAGGACTCGAGCGGAAACTATATCTCCAAGCCCAATCCAAATCAGTTCGAGATGTTCATATCGAACTCCATGGCGGCCAATTTGTACGACGGCGCCTATCTTTACCCGCCAAGCGAATTGTCGATGTTCGGCCTCAACTTCGTGATGAAATGCAGCTGGCGCATCTATGTCGACGACAGCGCGTCCACCGAGGTGACTCTCACCCATTATATCGACTATTACTCTGCATCCCACATGGTAGCGCCCTCGGGACAGAGCACTCCAGCGTACGAACCGAAGGTCTACCTCGACAAGACGCCGGCGACCCTGTCGATTTCCCCGATTGCGACCGATGACCAGACCTTCAGCATCAAGCTCGACCTGAATGTCATGGGTTTGGACCCGCTGGGCGTCAACAGTTCATCGGCTATCGTCGGCTTCCTGCCGGTCAAGTTCATCCCGCCGGCAACGATTGCGCCGCCGGCGACATCCGCCAGCCTGCCGCAAACGTTCAAGACCATCGCCGCCACGAACGATTTGATGATCGAGAACGCCACCGATTACGGCAGTCTGACGGACTCGGGCTTTTCTGTGTCGCAAGCCTGCCTTACGGCCAATTGGAGTTCGACCCAGAATATCCCCTATACCGTGGTCTTGTATTTCAAGGTCATCGACTCCGTCGGCGAATACACATTGAACATCAAGCATTGGGTCGCCCAGCCGACCGGAGTCCAACTGACGATCGTGATCAACGAAGATACGTCGAACACGATCACCCGGTACGTCACGGATATCGAAGGCGAGGGGGGCGACAACAACATATTGTCGATCGCGTTGCGGGACCTCGACTTCGGCTCGATCGATTACCATGACTACCTCCAGCTTGGTCTCAACTCCATCTCCATTACGATGCAGCCGATCAACAGCGATTGGGCGGCCAATTCCGGCTATCAAATTCGCGCCATTTCCATCACCCGGGGCTGAGGCCTCGGTTCGGTAGCCGGCTGGTCAGGTGAGGCACGCGGCATATGCCCGCCCGCGCGGGGTTGCCAGGTTCTCCGGAGGGAGCGGCAGACCGAAGCGGAAATTATCTCGGGTCGGCCTTGTTTGGGAGTTGCACGTTGCCCAAGGACAAGAAGAGGCGATTTGCCGATCTTGATGATGACCCTGAGAGCGGGACATCGTCCGCGTCGGAGGATAAATTCAGCTACGCGACTGAGGCATCGGCGGGATCCATGCGCAAGCTCACCCGTGTCGGTGGCGAGACCGCGCAAGCGACCAGCAGGAAGAGGAAGTTCAGCGGCATTGAGACGGAAGCCGAGGCCGCCGAACGCGGGAAAAAGCTGCGTAGCCGTCTCGTGCCCGAAGTAACCATCTTGCCGGAACGCCGCACGTTCCGCGACCCTGCCAAATACATCTATCCGTCCTCGGTGGGCGAGCGGCCCGCGGAAACGCGCAAAGCAATGGGCGAGGACATCACGCGCGATCTCATGGATCGCGGTCCGAAGGATCCTTTCACGGCCTCCATCTCCCGTTCGGTTGAGCCGCTGAAGAAGGGAGAGGCCCCGAAGCTGGCGGAGCACGGCATCAACAGAAACCATATTCTGGCGGACAGCCGGATAAGGGTGGTGCTCGAAAAGATCGCGGCCGGTGGGAAGAAAAACTCCCTGCAATCAGCGGGCCCCGAAAGGGAGGCGCTCCAACGATTCTTCGAGGCGATCAGCGGAAAGGAAAAAGGCAAAGAGCAGTTTTTGAAATTCGTCGACGCGGTAGGCAAGGGAGACAAGGAGGCCCGGATGGCGGTGGGCCACGAACTCGCCGCCGGCCGCGAGAACCTC
Organism: Pseudolabrys sp.; assembly: GCA_035549515.1. Classification (GTDB taxonomy): domain Bacteria; phylum Pseudomonadota; class Alphaproteobacteria; order Rhizobiales; family Xanthobacteraceae; genus Pseudolabrys. The sequence continues at coordinate 19,086 of DASZQT010000383.1, forward strand.
AGGTTCGGCTTGGCCGATATCAACAAGAAGGTCTCGAACGAATTCGATCCCGTCGTGGTCGACGGCCATCTCGACCCGCGCAGCATGGAGATCCGCGATGCGGTGATCGGCCTGGGGCACAAAGGATTGATCAGCGTCACGACGGTGCTGGATGCATTGGCGGTCACAAAGGACCGCTTTACCCATCATGATGTCACATCGACGGTTCTCGAGACGTCGAGCCTCAACGAGAAGACCGGCAGTCATACCGCGATCGACCACTTCGCCGGGCCTGCAAATCCCTTCAAAATTTCGCGGTCGCGTTCGATCGACTTCGGCACGCCGAGCGAAAAGCCGAAGGTCGTCCAGCCGTCGCGGGAATTCCACCACGAGAGCCGTCCGGGGTTCTTCAAATTCACGGAGTGACGACGGCGCGGTGGTGCGGATCGGTGGGGGGCCGCACCCTACACCGCCACGTGCTCGCGTTGCGGCTGATGGCGCGCGACGCGCATCAGCACATACATCGCCAAGAGCGTGCCGACATAGACCAGGAGCTGCAACTGGGTCGGCCGCTCGGTATAGCCGATCAGCGTGTGCAGCAGGTGGCCGAACAGGCTGCCCTCGGATAATAGCCAGGATGTATCCCACACCGTGCGATCGAGCACGGTGAGGATGCCGCCATTGTTGAGGAACTGCACCGACTGCGCCGCCATGCCGGCCGCCAGCAGCGCGATCAGCCAGCTCGTCACCGCGAAGATATATCGGTTGGGGATCGCCAACAGGCCAAAATAAGTGAGCGCCGTGAAGGCCGCGCCGGCCGCGATGCCGAGCAACCCGCCGGTCAAAAGCGACATGCCGGAGGTGCCCGAGGCCATGATGCCGTAAAGGAATAGCACCACTTCCGAGCCCTCGCGCAGCACCGCAAGCCCGACCACGATGGCAAGCGCGGTCAACGACTTGGTACCCTCGCTCACGTCCGAGCCGATCTGGCGCATCTCGGCGGCGATCTCGCGCCCATGCCGCGCCATCCAGGCGTTGTGCCACATCAGCATGACCACGGCGATGCCGAGCACGCTGGCGTTGAACAGTTCCTGGCCGGAGCCCTGGAAAGCTTCCGAAATGACGCCGGCGAAAGCCGCCACCACGGCCGCGCCCGCGACGCCGGCGCCGATGCCGAGCCAGATAAAGCGGCCACGCCCGGCCACGCCTTGCGTCGCGGCCATCACGATGCCGACGATCAGGCCGGCTTCCAGCACTTCACGAAAGACGATGATGAGCGCGCCAAGCATTTCAAATTATTCCGCAATCACGGTGCCCTTGGCGGTGTCCTCATGGAACTCGCCGACGAAGGGATAGTGTCCGGCCTTCAGGGGCCCGATCCGCACCGTGCCTTTCGACTTGCCCGGGATCACCTTCTCGACCTTCATCGGGTGGCTTTCGAATTCCTCGGGGGTCGCGTCGTTGTTGATGACCGTGATGGTCACCCGCTTGTTGGCCGGCACCTTAATTTCGGACGGCGTGAAGCGGTGGTCCTTGATGGTGAGGGTGAAGTCCTGCGCGCGGGCGGCGGCGGGCGCCAGGCTGATCATGGCCAGCAGGGTCAAAACGGCGATCGGTTTGAGCATGATATTCTCTCGTTGCGGATCATGCTTCACAAAACCATTAAAGCCCTTGATGCAACTGCTATTTTTTACTTTCAAATTATTCCAATATAAGAAGCGGGGCCAACGCCTTGCCGCGTCACGCGATGTGGGATTTTGAGGCGCCGCAAAAATCTCCGTGATCCGGTCGCGCGGCCGCTTGTGGGCGCCGTCTCCGGTCGGGAGACCACCCGGTTGGCAGAAGGCCGCGAAGGGGGCATGCTCCGCGCCCCGCCAGAACCATTCCACCTACTGTCTCAGGAGATTGCGATGCAAATCGTTGAAGCCCACGGCGCCCATATTCCGCAGATCGGGCTCGGCACCATGACCCTGAAAGGGGACATCTGCGTGCAGGCGGTCAAGAGCGCGCTAGAGATGGGTTACCGCCATCTCGATACGGCGTGGTTCTACAAGAACGAGGTCGAGGTCGGCGAGGGGCTGCGCCAGTCCGGCATCAAGCGCGAGGAGGTGCTGGTGTGCACCAAGGTACGCGAGACCCACCTCGAGCCCGACAAATTCCGACAGTCGCTGGCCGAGAGCCTGGCCAATCTGCAATTGCCCTATGTCGATCTCCTGCTGATCCACTGGAACAACAAGGATATACCGCTCAAGACCTCGGTCGGTGCGCTATGCCAGGCCAAGAAGGACGGCTTCGCCAAGCATGTCGGCGTCGCCAATTTTACCTCCACCATGCTGGACGATGCCTGGGCGGTGACCTCGGAGCCGCTCGTCTGCAACCAGATCGAGGTGCATCCGTTCATCAATCAGGACAAGGTGCTCGCCGCCTGCAAGCGCCACGGCATGGCGGTGGTCGCCTATGTGCCGATCGCGCGCGGCAAGGTGCCGGGCGCCGAGGTCCTGGAAGAGATCGCGCAGGCGCACGGCAAGAGCGCCGCGCAGGTGTCGCTGCGCTATCTGATCGAGCTCGGCTGCTGCGTCATCCCGCGCACCTCCAATCCCGCGCACATGAAGGAGAACATGGACGTGTTCGACTTCCAATTGACGAATGCCGAGATGGCCGCGCTCAAGAAGCTCAACGCCACCAATATGCGCATCGTCAATCCGCCGCACGCGCCGGTGTGGGACACCCCCTGATGCGGGCTGCCGCCATCATCGCGATGGTTTTGACGCTGGCGCCCGGTGCCTATGCGCAAAGCAGCCGGCCGGGCGTCAACGATACCAGGGACATCGAGGACTGCATCAAGTCCTCGGGCGCCGATGTCAGCAAGGCGGAACGCTGCATCGGCATCGTCTCCGAGCCATGTTTGAACAAGGACAAGACGCGTTCGACCGCCGATATGAACGCCTGCATCGACCGCGAAAGGCTCGTGTGGGACGATATCCTGAACGAGACCTATCGTCGGCTGAGCGGCAAGCTCGATGCCGCGCAGAAGGGCAAGCTGCGCGACATGCAGCGGGCCTGGATCGCCTCGCGCGACAAGACCTGCGCCTTCTACTGGGACTATTTCCAGGGCACGATGGCGAGCCCGATGGGTGCCGGTTGCGTCAACCGGGAAACTGCGCGGCGCGCGCTATTCCTGCTCGGCTTCCTCAACGACGCGGAAGGGAAATGAGAGCATGAGCGCTGCGCCGCACGCCGTCGAGGTCAAGGGCTTCGCGATCCCGCTGGTCGGGCTCGGCACCTGGACCCTGCGCGGGCGCGAATGCACGCGGCTCGTCGAGCAGGCGATCCGGCTGGGCTATCGCCACATCGACAGCGCGCAGATGTACGACAACGAGGCCGCGGTGGGCGAGGGCGTGCGCGCATCGGGCAAGCGCGCCGAGGTGATGGTCACCACCAAGGTGCAGCCGACGCTGCTCGCCCCGCGCGACCTCGAACGTTCGGTCAAGGAAAGCCTGGCGCGGCTGCGGCTCGACGTCATCGACCTGTTGCTGATCCATTGGCCGAACCCGCGCGTGCCCTTGTCCGAGACGCTCGGCGCCATGGCCAAGATGAAGCACGAGGGCTATGTGCGGGCGCTCGGCGTTTCCAATTTTACCGTCGCGCTGCTCGACGAGGCCAACAAGGTCTCGCCCGAACCGCTGGTGTGCAATCAGATCGAATGCCATCCCTTCCTCGACCAGTCCAAGGTGATCGCGGCTTGCCGCAAGCATGGCATGGCGACGGTCGCTTACAGCCCGATCGCGCGCGGCAATGCCACGGACAATGCCGTGCTCGAACGCATCGGCAAGACCCATGGCAAGACCGCCGCGCAGGTGTCGCTGCGTTTTCTGGTGCAGCAGGGCATTGTCGTCATTCCGCGCACCAGCAAGATCGAGCGACTGGAGGAAAACCTGGCGCTGTTCGACTTCGAGCTGTCGGAACGCGAGATGGCTGAGATCGGCGCGCTCTCCGGCCGCAATGGCCGCATCGTCGACTGGTCATGGTCGCCGAACTGGGATTGAGACTCTCCATTGTCATCGCCGGGCCGCCGCCAACGGGTCCGCGCGAAGCGCGGCCCGATGATAAACTCCGCGGCGTGACCCGGCTCAGGAACACAAGACGTGCATTCCTAAGCGAGATGGCCGGGACAAGCCCGGCCATGACAGTCTAGAAATCAGCCCATGACCCTTTCGACCGACAGCGCTCTCGTTCTTTTCTCCGGCGGGCAGGACTCGACCGTTTGCCTCGCCTGGGCGCTTGAGCGTTTCGCCTGCGTGGAGACGCTCGGCTTCGACTATGGGCAACGCCATGCCATCGAGCTCGACATGCGTGGGCGCTTGCGCGAGCGCATGGCCGCGCTCAAGCCGGAGTGGAAGGCGCGGCTGGGTGAGGATCACGTCGTCCGGCTCGATGCGCTGGCCGCGATCTCGGAAACCGCGCTCACCCGCGACATGGCCATCGAGGTTTCCGAGAGCGGCCTGCCGACCACCTTCGTACCCGGCCGCAATCTGGTCTTCCTCTGCTTTGCCGGCGCGCTCGCCTACCGGCGTGGCGCCCGCCATCTCGTCGCCGGCATGTGCGAGACCGATTATTCCGGCTACCCCGACTGCCGTGACGACACCGTCAAGGCCATGCAGGTGGCGCTCTCGCTCGGCCTCGACAAGAGCGTGGCCGTGCATACGCCGCTGATGTGGATCGACAAGGCCGACACCTTCGCCCTGGCCGAGGAGATCGGGGGGCAGGCTTTCCTTGATCTCGTCATCGAGGACAGCCATAGCTGTTATTTAGGCGACCGCGCCAAGCGCCATGATTGGGGCTATGGCTGCGGTACGTGCCCAGCCTGCCAGTTGCGGGCGCAGGGCTTTGCCAAATTCATAGAGCGGCGAAAGGCGACGTGAAAGCGAGATGATGACGACGTTCGACACCGAAAAAAGAAGAAAAATCGAAGGCGCGGTGTTTCTCGCGCTGTTTTGCCTCACCATACCGGCAGCCAATTGGATGATTGGCCATGTCGGGGAAGTGTGCCTGCGCGACGGGCCGTGCCTGCTGCCGGTCGCGCCCGGCCTGATGGCGCCGTCGGGCGTGATGATGGTGGGCGCGGCGCTGGTGCTGCGCGATCTGGTGCAGCGGCGGCTCGGCCCCAGTTTCGGCGTCGGCGCCATCGTGGTGGGCGCCGCGATCTCGGCCGTGCTCGCGCCGGCGGCATTGGTCCTTGCGTCGGCCTCCGCCTTCCTGCTCTCGGAACTTGCCGATTTCGCGGTCTATACGCCGCTCGCGCGCCGGCGGCTGGTCACGGCGGTCGCCGCTTCGAGCCTCGTCGGCCTGGTGGTCGACTCCGTCGTGTTTCTGTGGCTCGCCTTCGGCTCGCTCGATTTTCTCGCGGGACAGGTGGTCGGCAAGCTCTGGATGGTGCTGATCGCCGTTCCCTTGGTTGCCTATCTGCGCCGCCGCGACGAGCGGCTCGGCCTTTCCATCGCGTAAGGACACGCCATGACCGCGACGATTGAAGCCCTCAAGAACATCACCACCGGCACCATCACCACCATGCTCCTGAAGAAGGGCATCCGCCATTCCTGGATGGCGGGCGCCATGCCATTCGGGTTTTCCGGCAAGCGCGTAGTGGGGCCCGCCTTCACGCTGCGCTTCGTGCCGGTACGCGAAGACCTGGCGACGCCGGAAAGCTGGTCGAAGCCGATCTCGACCCGCTCGGCCATCGAGGCCATGCCGGAAAACTGTGTCGTCGTGGCCGACGCCATGGGCAACACCGGCGCCGGCATCTTCGGCGACATCCTCTGCATGCGCATGGTCAAGCGCGGCGCGAGCGCCCTGATCACCGACGGCGTCATGCGCGACAAGCACGGCATTCTCGGCACCGGCCTGCCGGTCTGGTGCGCCGGCGTCGCCGCGCCCGCGTCCGTCAACCAGCTCACTTTCGTCGGCTGGAACGAGCCGATCGGTTGCGGCGGCTGCGCCATTTTCCCCGACGACATCATCGTCGCGGACGATGACGGCGCGGTTGTGATCCCCAAGGACCTCGCCGACTTCGTCGCCACCGAAGGCGCCGAGCACGAGCTGCTGGAAAGCTGGCTGGTGCAGGAAGTCGAGAAGGGCGAGAAGCTGCCCGGCCTCTATCCGCCCAACGAAGAGAACAAGAAGCGCTACGAGGCCTGGAAGAAGACGCGCTGATGTTCTTCGTCCTGTCGAAGACCGCGGGATTCCTGACGCTGCCGGCGAATCTGTTCATCGTGCTCGCGCTCGTCGGCATCCTTTTGATGGCGACGCGGTTTCGACGCACCGGCCTTTGGCTGACCGGCACCGGCGTTATCCTGCTGGCGGTGGCCGGTTTCTCACCGCTTGGCTTCGTGCTCGAGAACGGGCTGGAAAACCGTTTCCCGCGCTGGGACGAAGCGCGCGGCGCGCCCGACGGCATCGTCGTGCTGGGCGGCGTGATCAGCCCGGTGGTGTCGCGCTCGCGCGGCGAGATCTCGCTCAACGATGCGGCCGAACGCATCACGGCGATCGCCAAGCTCGCGAAGGCCTATCCGAAAGCCCGCATCGTGTTTTCGAGCGGGGACGGCAGCCTGCGCGCCAATGAAGGGGCGGAGGCCGATTACCTTTATCCGCTGCTCGACACCATGGGCGTGCCGCGCGAGCGGGTGACGCTGGAGACGCGTTCGCGCAACACCGCCGAGAACGCCGCCTTCAGCAAGGAACTGGTCAAGCCCAAGCCGGGCGAGCGCTGGCTCCTGGTGACTTCGGCATTTCACATGCCGCGCGCGATCGGTTGTTTCCGGCGCGCCGGTTTTCCGGTCGAGGCCTATCCGGTCGACTGGCATACGCCGCGCCGCTTCCGGCCTCGGCCGGTTGACGATTTCGCCAACGGGCTCAACCATCTCAATGTGGCCGGTCACGAATGGGCCGGCCTCTTGATCTATTGGATCACCGGACGGACGAGCGCGCTCTTTCCGGCGCCGTGACATTTCGATAGCGGCACAGCGCTAGCGCTTGCGCACCTTGCGGCAGAACACGTCGTAGACCGCACCGATCACCACGCGCGCTTCCTCGCTGGCGAGATTGTAATAGATCGCCTTGCCGTCGCGCCGCGTGCTGACCAGGCCGTCGGCACGCAAACGTGCCAGTTGCTGCGACACGGTGGGCTGGCGCAGGTCGAGGATCGCTTCCAGCTCGCTGACCGACTTCTCGCCTTCCGCGAGGATGCACAGCATCAACAGCCGGTTTTCATGCGCCAGTGCCTTGAGAAATTCGCTCGCGCGCTTGGCGTTGCCCGCCATGCGATCAATCGCGTGCGTTCCGCCGCGGCTTTCCAGTTGCTGCAAATCCATTGGGACCCCAACGGTAGCCCCCGATGCGCGAGACTACAGACGATCAGCCGCCCACACGCAACGGTTTTTCGGGGGCTCCCGCCTGTTCTCCACGCGTTCCGCCTTGATCGAGTTTCTTGATCATCGCGCCGAGCAGACCCCAGAAATTGTCGTCGCCGGGATAGCCGCGGATGCGGCCGATCTCGTGGCCCCCCTCGACCAGCACGAACAACGGCGTCATCCGCTCCACCTGGATGAAGGCAAGTTCGGCCGGCAGCTTGTCCTTGATGTCGACGCGGCGCAGCGGCGCGCGCTTGCCCTCGTCGGTCTTCGGGTAGATTGGCGCGACCTCGCGATCGAAGGCCTGGCACCAGACGCAGCCGGCCTGCTCGAACATCACCAGCTCCGCCGCGCGCGCCGGCGCGAGTGCACAGAAAACGAAAATCATCGCAACGAGGTTCGGAAGGAAAAATTTTTTCCAGAACGGCATGTCGAGCGACTGCTTTCTACTGCCAGCGGCGCGGCCCGTGGAGCGGTGGGGTGACGCCGAATTTGAATCTTGGCAATATATATCACAAGACACGAATGTGTCGAAGGGGGGAAGCGACGTGAGTCTCGATGTCACTGCCGGCGGCGCCTTCCTGGCCGGTCTGTTGTCCTTTGCCTCGCCCTGCGTGCTGCCGCTGGTGCCGCCATACCTGGCCTATATGGGCGGGGTGTCGGTCGATCAACTGCGCGCCGAGCAGAGCGCGGGTGGGGGCGGGGTGCGCCTTCGCGTGATGCTGGCCGCGCTGTTTTTCGTCGCCGGCTTCTCCACCGTGTTCGTGGCGCTGGGCGCGACCGCCACCTGGATCGGGCAGGCGGTGACCGCCTGGCTCGGCCTGTTCGGCTATATCGCCGGGGTGCTGATTATCCTGATGGGCCTGCATTTCCTCGGCCTGTTGCGCATCCCCTTCATCGACCGCACCGCCCGCGTCGGCCAAACCGCCAAGCCGGCCGGTCCGGCGGGCGCCTATGTGATCGGGCTTGCCTTCGGCTTCGGCTGGAGCCCGTGCGTGGGGCCGGTGCTGACCGCGATCCTTCTGCTCGCCGGCGCGCAGGATACCAGCGGCGAGGGCGCCCGGCTGCTTCTGATCTATTCGCTCGGCATCGGCGTGCCGTTCTTGATTGCCGCCGCCTTTGCCTCGAGCTTCATGCGGGCGCTCGCGCGCCTGCGCGGCCGCATGGCATGGATCGAGAAGGCGATGGGCGCGTTTCTGGTGGTCGCGGGCGTGCTGATCTTCACCGGCGGCATGCCGGCGATCGCCAATTGGCTGATGGAGACTTTTCCGGCGCTGGCAAGGATCGGGTGACATCTTCTTATCGTCTTATCTGCCCGCTCGCGGGAGGGAGGGATTAATTGAGATTGCGGCGCGCGCGTCGCAACTCATCGATTCGATTTTCAAACAGCCAACGCTATGCCGCCCGTATTGTTGGCGGCGCCGGGTACGCCGTATTCCAAATAGCGCCCCCTTGAGGGGGCGGAGCGCCGGGAAACGCGGAGCGTTTGCGATCACGCTCCGTGGGCGGCCGGCGAAGCCGCCCGTGACGCGCTTGCGAGGCGCGTCGCTTCCGCCTTGTGAGCGAAAGCGCGCCTCCCGGCGCTCCGTCAGCGGCGTTTTGTCGGCGGCGGGCCGCGCTTCCGAAGGAGCGCGTAGCGCTCGCATCGTCAGCCAGCTCCTGGCGGGAGGTCATAGTGCCTCCGAGCGGAGCCCCGTCGCCGCTCGAGCGCGTGAGGTGCGTAATCCTCACGCCCGCGGGCGCCACATCCTGCTCCATCATCGAGACGCCTCGCGACGACGCCCTCAGCCGAGCCGGACGAGGAGGAATATAAGCCTGCCGGGAGCACCCGGGGATAAGTTTTTTATGCGAGCGATTTAAGGGAGTATTTTGAGGGCTGTAGCCCGCATAAGCGCCAGCGCAATGCGGGTAGCGGTGCCGTGCCGCACGGCAGTCCCGGATTTCGCTTCGCTCATCCGGGATACGAGCTACGCCGTCTTGCGCTTGGCGTCCTCGATCGCGTGCCAGATGCGCGATGGCGTCATCGGCATTTCGAGATGCTTGATGCCGTAGTCGGAGAGCGCGTCGACGACCGCGCTCGACACCGCACAGACGCCGCCGGTGGTGCCGGCCTCGCCGCAGCCCTTGGCGCCGAGCGGATTGCTCTTGGTCGGCACCGGATGATGCGCGACCTCGATCATCGGCGCATCGTGCGCGCGCGGCATGGCGTAGTCCATGAACGAGCCGGTGACGAGCTGGCCGTCGGAATCGTACACCGCCTGTTCGAGCAGCACTTGCCCCAGGCCCTGCATCACGCCGCCATGCATCTGGCCTTCGACCAGGAGCGGATTGATCACGGTGCCGAGATCGTTGACCGCGCAATAACGCACCACATGGGTCTCGCCGGTGTCGGGGTCGATCTCTACCTCGGCGATGTGGCAGCCATTGGGGAAGGCGGAGGGCACCGGCGCGGTGCCGACATGATCGTTGCTGAGCGAAGCGGGCGCGCCGTCCGGTAGCTTCAGGCCCGCGTTCACGCGCGCGGCGAGATCCATCAGCGAGATCGCGCGGTCGGTGCCGGCGATGGTGAAGCGGCCGCTTGTGAATTCGATATCGCTCGCGGAGGCTTCGAGCACATAGGATGCGATCTCTTTGCCGCGCTCGATCACGAGCTTGGCCGATTCGGTCAGCGCCGCGCCCACGAACATCACCGAGCGCGAGCCGCCCGAGCCGCCGCCGAAGGCCATCTGGTCGCTGTCGCCTTCGACAACGCGGATCGCATCGAAGGGAACGCCGAGCAGGTCGGAGAGGATTTGCGCGTAGGTGGTGGCATGGCCCATGCCGAAATCCATGGTGCCGGTGACGATGGTGACGGTGCCGTCCTGCTCGAAATGGATGGCGCCCAGTTCCCTGCCGCCGCCGGCGGTGACTTCGAGATAACAGCCGATGCCGAAACCGCGCAGCAGGCCCTTCTTCTTGCTCTCGCGCTTGCGCTTCTTGAAGCCGGCATAATCGGCCATCTCGAGCGCCTGCTTGAGCACGGCGGGGAAGTCGCCGCAGTCATAGGTCATGTCGGAGGCGGCCTTGAACGGCAGGTCGCGCGGCCGGATCATGTTGCGCTTGCGCAACTCGACGCGGTCGATGCCCATTTCGGCCGCCGCCACGTCGAGCGCGCGCTCGATATAGTAGTTGCCCTCGGGACGGCCGGCGCCGCGATAGGCCGAGACGAACGTCGTCGTCGTGAACACGCATTTGGTCGCCACTTCGATCAGCGGCGTGCGGTAGAGGCTCGCGATGTTCTTGACCTGATTGCCGGTCGGCAGCAGCGGCCCGAACTGCGACAGGAAACCGCCCATGTCGCCATAGCCGCTCAGGCGCAGTGCGGTGATCTGCGCCTTGTCGTCGAAGGCGAGCTCGACCACCATGTCCTGGGCGCGGCCGTGATGATCGGAAACGAAACTGCCGGTGCGCTCGTCGGTCCATTTCACCGGGCGGCCGAGCGCCTTGGCGCCGTGCAGAATGCAGACATATTCCGGATAGACGGCGGCCTTCATGCCGAAGGAGCCGCCGACCTGGCCGGTCATCACGCGCACCTTGTCGGAGGGCGCGCGCAGGATGTCCATCAGCGACGACTTCATGCCGAAGACGCCCTGGCTCGACGAATGCAGCGTCCATTTGCCGGTGGCGGCGTCGTAATCGCCGAGCGCGGCGCGCGGCTCCATCGGCGCCACGATCATGCGCTGGTTGGAGGTTGCGAGCCGCGTGACGTGCTTGGCCTGCGCGAAGGCCCCCGCGACCTTGGCGGCGTCGCCGTAATGGAAGTCGAGCGCGATGTTGTTGGGCACCTCGTCGAAAACCAGCGGCGCGCCCGGCTTCACCGCCTCGGCCGGGGTGAGCACCGGGGGCAGCGGCTCGATGTCGAGTGCGACGGTTTCGGCGGCGTCCTTGGCTTGCTCCACCGTTTCCGCGATCACGCAGGCGACCGGATCGCCGACGAAGCGCACCTTGTCGCCGGAAAGCGCCGGCCGCGGCACGTAATGGATCGGCGAGCCGTCGCGGTTCTTGAGCGGCAGATTGCACTTGAGCGGGCCGTAGCCGGAAAGATCGGCCGCGGTATAGACCGCCAGCACGCCCGGCATTTGGCGCGCGGCTTCGGTGTCGATGCCGCGGATCACGCCATGGGCATCGCGCGAGCGCACCATCACCGCATAGGCCTGGCCGGGCAGGCTCACGTCGTCGGCATAGGTCCCGCGCCCCTGCACCAGTTTGGGGTCTTCGTTGCGGCGCACCGGCTGGCCGACGCCGAATTTCGTGAGCGAAAGGGCGGCTTGCGTGGTTCTGTCGTCCATGCGCGGGGCCTTCGGTGTCATTTTGTGTGGGGTTTCTGCAATAAAGCAGGCTGGCCGGTTCCACAAGAACGGCTGCCGGGACCGAGGGTTGCGTCCCCCGCTTGCGCTGTTACACTTTTCGCCGATTGGAAACGAAGCGGTCCCCGATGCGCGCGCTGACGGGGCGCGAGCCGGGGCGGCAGGAAGGTTTGTGGGGCATGAGCGGCGAGGCCGGGGACAACCCGGGCCTCGACCCTGCCAGAGATCGGGTGCCGCCCACGCGGCCCCGGTGGGGTCGGCGGTCGCCTGGACGGCATGATGGTGCCTCCGCCGGTGGGCGGGGCGGCCCGACCTATGCCGCGCTCGATCTCGGAACCAATAACTGCCGTCTGCTGGTGGCGCGTCCGGCCGGCGACGGCTTCCGCGTGATCGACGCCTTCTCGCGCATCGTGCGGCTGGGCGAGGGGGTTTCGCTCTCGGGCCGGCTGAGCGAGCCGGCCATGGCGCGCGCGATTGCCGCGCTCGCGATCTGCCAGGCCAAGATGAAAAACCGCGGCGTCACCCGCGCCCGCCTGATCGCCACGGAGGCCTGCCGCGCGGCGGAGAACAGCGCCGAGTTCCGCGCGCGCGTGGCGGAAGCGCTCGATCTCGAACTCGAAGTGATCGACCGCGAGACCGAGGCGCGGCTCGCCGCCACCGGCTGCACGCCGCTGATTGATCCGCAGGCCGAGGGCGTGGTGCTGTTCGACATCGGCGGCGGCTCGTCCGAACTGGTGCGGCTCGACCGGTCGCAGCGCACGCGGCGCGGCCCGCCCTTGCCGACGATTCGCGGCTGGATCTCGCTGCCGCACGGCGTTGTGACGCTGGCCGAGCGCTATGGCGGCATCGCGGTCACACGCGAGAGCTACGAGCGCATGGTGGACGATGTCGCCGCGCTGATGGCGCCATTCGTGCGCGAGCATGGCGGCGACGGCTTGCGTGGCGTCCACATGCTCGGCACCTCCGGCACGGTGACCACGATTGCCGGCGTGCATCTCGATCTGAAGCGCTACGACCGGAGCCGCGTCGATGGCTGCTGGATGAGCGCGGGCGAGATCAATACGGTGGTCGAGCGGCTCTTGACGATGAGCTACGACGACCGCGTCGCCAGTCCTTGCATCGGGGCCGAGCGCGCGGACCTGGTGCTTGCCGGCTGCGCCATCCTGGAAGCGATCCGCCGCGCCTTCCCCTGTCCGCGCCTGCGCGTCGCCGACCGGGGCCTGCGCGAAGGCATGCTGGTGCAGATGATGCGCGAGGACGGCGCCTGGGGCGAGGCCCATCCGGCGGTGTCATGAAGGCAGGCGGCAAAAGCGGCGGCGAGCGCCAGCTCAAAGTCCGTGTGAAGAGCGCGGGCAAGCGCACGCTGTCGTCCAAGCTCTGGCTGGAACGTCAGCTCAACGATCCTTATGTCGCGCGCGCCAAGCGCGAGGGCTTCCGCTCGCGCGCGGCCTATAAGCTGATGGAGATCGACGACAAGGCGCATGTCTTGAAGAAGGGCGCGCGCGTGGTCGATCTCGGTGCCGCGCCCGGCGGCTGGAGCCAGGTGGCCGCGACCCGCGTGGGCGCGCCCGACAAAGGCAAGGTCGTGGGCATCGACCTGTTGCCGATGGAGCCGGTGGCGGGCGTCGAGTTCATGCAGCTCGATTTCCTGGCGCAGGATGCGCCCGACAAATTGAAGGAGATGCTGGGCGGGCCGGCCGATGTCGTGCTCTCCGACATGGCGGCCAATGCGACCGGTCATGCGCGCACCGATCATCTGAAGATCATGGCGCTGGTCGAACTCGCGTTCGAGTTCGCGCGCGAAGTTCTGGCACCGGACGGCGCTTTTATCGCCAAGGTATTGCAGGGCGGCACCGAAGCCTCATTGCTCGCCGCGCTCAAGCGCGACTTCAGAAACGTCAAGCACATCAAGCCGCCCGCCAGCCGCGCCGATTCGGCGGAGCTTTACCTGGTGGCGACCGGGTTTCGCGGGTAGCGCGGATCGCATTGGGCGGAATTGCCCAATGCACCGCTCATTCCCGTCCGCGCTTGCGCGGGGACAGGCTCCAGCGGGAATCCAGTTCTTTTATTTGGCAAAGACTGGATCCCCGCTTGCGCGGGGACGAGCGGAGTTGGGGTGGCGCAATCGTAATTCGCAGCTTACCGCCGGTCGGCGAGTTCCGCGCCGGCCTCGGGCGACAGCCGCAGGAAAAACAGCACCGACAGCAAGGATACGAAGCCCACCGCCAGGAAGGCGGGCGGGAAATCCACGGCGGAAAGCGTTTCGCCACCGTGCACGCGAAGC
>DASZQT010000384.1:0-1788 GCA_035549515.1 Pseudolabrys sp.
CGCGCCACCACGTAATTGCCGGCGAACACCATCAGCGCGCCGAGCGCGAGCGCCACTGTGCCGTTGACGAGGCGGCCGGCCGGAATGCGCTTGGGCGCGAAGCGCCACACCACCGCGGCGCAGATAAGCAGGCCGATGAGCACGGCGAGCGTCGCGCTATGGGTGGCGGCGCAAAAGGCGGCGAGCAGAATGAGTCCGATGCGCTCCCAGCGCGCGAGCTGGTCGGCCTGCATCAGCAGCAGATAGAACGCGATCACGCCGACGCCCGCGAAAATGTCGGTCAGTACCATCGAGGCGATCCAGGACAGGCTGGTCGCGGCCGCGAGCACCGCCACGATGGCGACCAGCGCGAACGGCCGGTTGCCGAGCCCCTGCGTGCGCAGCGTCAGCGCCAGCACCCAGGCGGTGAGCGCACCCTGCAGCACGATCTCGGGCCAGAAGGCGAGGTGGTCAAACGCGGTGAGGAACAGGCCATACACCGTCGAGCGGCTGATGATCAGCGAGTGCTGGTACCAGCGCGCGATGTAGCCGCCCGAGTCCCATTGCAGGAGCGGGAAGCCGTTCCAGATCGCCGGCGCGATCAGGAGTGCGATTGACAGGACAATGGCCAGCGCCCACAAGGCGCGGTCGCGTTGAAACATCGATTGGTATCCCCGGCAGCGGGCGATTGATACCGGCTCGATCTGGCGGCGGCAAGGGCGCGGCGGTTGCTCGCGCTGCCCCTGCGGCATAGACCGTGCGATTATGGCGAAATGGTGCGGGACGCGGTGCGACCGCGCGCGGCGGGCTTGCCGGAGCGCATTGCGATTGGGCGTCCCAATTTCCGTTCGTCCCCGCGAAAGCGGGGACCCGGTTGCGATTCAGTGCTGGATTCCCGCTTTCTCGGGAATGAGCGGTGGACTGGGCAATTCCAACAAAATGCAAAGCCCTTTAGACTGCTTCGGGGCGTGCCGCCTTATAGGACACCCGCCCGCGACGCGAGGAACTTGAATGTTCGTCAGCTTTTTTCAGGAGCTCAAATCCGCCGGCGTGCCGGTCACGCTGCGCGAATATCTCGACCTGATGCAGGCGATGGAGGCCGACCTCGCCTCGCGCCGGGTTGAGGATTTCTACTATCTCTCGCGCGCCGCGCTGGTAAAGGACGAGCGCAATCTCGACAAGTTCGACCGCGTGTTCGGCCATGTGTTCAAGGGCCTCGAATTCATGTCCGACGCCGCCGAGGCCGACATCCCGGCCGAGTGGCTGAAGAAGCTGACCGAGAAATATCTGACCGAAGAAGAGAAGAAGCAGATCCAGGCGCTCGGCGGTCTCGACAAGCTGCTGGAGACTTTACGCCAGCGCATGGCCGAGCAGAAAGGCCGCCACCAGGGCGGCAATAAATGGATCGGCACCGGCGGCACGTCGCCCTTCGGTAACGGCGGCTATAATCCGGAAGGCATCCGCATCGGCGGCGAGAGCACGCATCGCCGCGCGGTGAAGGTGTGGGACAAGCGCGAGTTCAAGGACCTCGACGACGAGGTCGAGCTCGGCACCCGTAACATCAAGGTCGCGCTGCGCCGTCTGCGCAAGTTCGCGCGCACCGGCGCGCCCGACGAACTCGATCTCGACGGCACCATCAAGGGCACCGCGCATAAGGGCTATCTCGATATCCACATGCGGCCCGAGCGGCACAATGCGGTGAAGGTGCTTCTGTTCTTCGACATCGGCGGCTCGATGGACTGGCACATCAAGGCGACCGAGGAATTGTTCTCGGCCGCGCGTGCCGAGTTCAAGCACATGGAGCATTTC
>DASZQT010000385.1:0-2881 GCA_035549515.1 Pseudolabrys sp.
TGGAGCGTGACCCGAGCAGGGTACCATCCCCGGTTCGCGCCTAAAGTTGCATCAAAAACTAGGCAGCGTGCTCAAAACTTAAGCGGTCAAACCTCTGTGATCAAAAACGCGCCGGCCAAAACGGCCGGCGCGCAGGAAATCGTTAATTATTGCAAGGCCTCGCCGTGCTGGCTGACGTCCAGACCCATGATTTCGTCCTCCTGGCGCACCCGGAGCGGCACCAGGGCGCCGACGGCCTTGAGGATCACGAAGGTCATGCCGCCCGACCATAGCGCCGTGACGACCACGCCATAGGCCTGCGCCACGAGCTGCTGCGGATTGCCCTCCAGCAGGCCCTGCACCCCTTGCGGCAGTTCCGGGCTGGCCGACAGCGCGCCGACCGCGAACACGCCGGCCAGCAGCGAGCCGGTGAGGCCGCCGATGCCATGCACGCCGAACACGTCGAGCGAATCGTCATAGCCGCATTTCAGCTTGAGCCAGGTGCAGGCCCAGAAGCAGATGCCGCCGGCGAGCACGCCGATCAGCAGGCCCTGCATCGGCAGCACATAGCCCGAGGCCGGCGTGATGGTGCCGAGGCCGGCCACCGCGCCCGAGATCATGCCGAGCACGGACGGCTTGCCGCGGGTCCACCATTCCAGCGCCATCCAGGTGAAGGCGCCGGCGCTGGCCGCGAGATGGGTGG
The DNA here is from genome assembly GCA_035549515.1 of Pseudolabrys sp. GTDB lineage: Bacteria > Pseudomonadota > Alphaproteobacteria > Rhizobiales > Xanthobacteraceae > Pseudolabrys. The sequence continues at coordinate 683 of DASZQT010000385.1, forward strand.
AGGTGATCGCCATGGCGGCGCGCCCGTTGGCGGCGAGCGCCGAGCCGCCGTTGAAGCCGAACCAGCCGACCCACAACAGGCCGGTGCCGATCACCGCGAGCGAGAGATCGAACGGCGCCAGATTATCGTGGCCGTAGCCGCGGCGCGCGCCGACCACATAGGCCGCCACCAGGCCGGCGACGCCGGCATTCACATGCACCACCAGGCCGCCGGCAAAATCGACCGTGCCGTAACGGCCGAGGAAGCCGCCGCCCCAGATCCAATGCGCGATCGGCACATAGACCAAGAGCAGCCAGAACACGCAGAACAACAGAAAGGCCGAAAAGCGCAGGCGGTCCGCGACCGATCCGGCCACCAGCGCCACCGTGATGATCGCGAAGGTCATCTGATACAGCATGAACAGGCTTTCGGGGATGGTCTTGGCCAGCGGCGAGATCGCATCGAGCCCCATGCCCGCGAGACCCGCGCGCGCGAACGAGCCGATGAACGCGCCGTCGCCGGTGAAAGTGAGCGAATAGCCGATCGCGGCCCACAGCATCGACACCAGGAAGGTCGCCGCCAGCGACTGCGCCATGGTGGCAAGCACGTTCTTCTTGCGCACCATGCCGGAGTAAAACAGCGCCAATCCCGGCACCGTCATCATCAGCACCAGCGACGTGGCGCCGATCATCCAGGCGGTGTCGGCGGCGTCGATCTTGCCGCCGCTATTGGCGGCAATATTGGCGCCTTGCGCAAAGACAGGTGAAGCGGTGAATGTCGCTGCCCACGCGCATACGACCATGGCGAGGCGTTTAAGCGCCTGTGTCATTCGGATTTCCCCCCGGCGGAATTGGCAATGTCGGCAGTTCGTTCGGCTTGATTTCCGAGCCGCCCCGTCATCCTGAGGTGTGAGCCGCGTCAGCGGCGAGCCTCGAAGGATGAACGGCCCGGGCCATCACCCGTCGAGGCTTGCGCTTCATGCACGCGCCTCAGGGTGACGGTGAGAAGTGGTTACAGCGCGTCGACGTCGGTTTCGCCGGTGCGGATGCGCACGGCCTGCTCCATCGGCATGACGAAGATCTTGCCGTCGCCGATCTGGCCGGTCTTGGCCGCGTCGGCGATCGCATCGGTGACCTGGTCGATCTGCTCGCTGGCGACGCCGACTTCGATGCGCAGTTTGGGCAGGAAGTTCACGGCGTATTCGGCGCCGCGATAGATTTCCATATGACCCTTCTGGCGGCCGTAGCCTTTCACCTCGGTCACGGTCATGCCGTGGATGCCGATGCGGGTGAGCGCGTCGCGCACCTCTTCCAGCTTGAAGGGTTTGATGATTGCGATGACCAATTTCATATGACTTTGTCCCCCGGCGGAGCTTCTGCGCGACTTTTGGGCGCGCAATAAAACCCGTTCCGGCGTTGCCTCCGGTACGGGCTTGCTGCCCAAACTAGCGACACGATGGCAGAAATTTAAGCGCAATTATTAGGCAGACTGCTATCCAAAAGGCATATTAGGTAAGTAATACTGTCTTAATATGCCTTATCTGGCCCTCGCCGCAGTCGCGAGGCCAAGAGTGGCGATCACGCCGGGCAACACGGCGCGCACCCGCGCCGGGCTCATGCCGGCCTGGATGCGCGGGTCATACAGCAGCGTCAGCAGCGAGCGGTCATAGACGGTGAGATAGCCGACCATGCGTTTCTGATTGAGCGTGGTCCAGACATTGCGCGGCGCGTGGTTCGACAGGCCGTAGGCGTGCAGCAGTTCGTGATAGGCGCAATCGAGGAACACGCGATCGCCCTTATCGACGATGATGAACGACACGGCATGCACGATGTCGCCCTGCGGGCTCGATTTCACGCTGGTCATGCATTGCGGATTGGTGCGCGCGACGAAGATACGCGCGATCTTGGCGCCGAAGGCGTCGACCAATGCCTGCTTGAAATCCTGCTCGTCGATCAGCCGCACATCGATATCGGCATCCTCGCCTTCGCGCGCGATGCTCATGCGCAGGTTGGGCACCTTACGGGCATATTCCTCGACAATAGCGCGCATGCGCGCGCTGCGATCGACGCTGCCGGTCGAATAGATCTGGACATGGATCGGATGGTCGAAGCGGCGAATGCCGGTGGGCTTCGCGCCGATACGCAGGTCGGAGCCGAAGGCGAGCGCGATGAAGCCGCGCGTCAGCTCGGCGGCGGTGAAGCGGGTGTATTGCGGCGGCGC
>DASZQT010000386.1:0-20874 GCA_035549515.1 Pseudolabrys sp.
AATTTGCCGACGGCAAAGTTGACCGTCGTCGAGTACTCCCCGGAATATTCCACCGGTTTGGAATTGATCTTTACCAAACGAGCATCGAAATATTCGACGATTAGTTCGTGCTCAGAACCCCACTTTAAGTTGACGCCATAGGCAGTCGAGCTTCTTCTCGCTCCATATAGATAAATCAGCCTTGGGCTATTATCAGCCGCGGTTGACTTTTTGGTTACGATATTAACCTCGTATCCAAAGGACGTCGTCGCGCCACCGTTCGTTTCATAGAGGACCGCATCATAACGATTGGAGGGCGAAGAAATGCGGGCAACCTCGTCGCGACTCTGTGTGTCGGGAAATGCGATATACACCATGATAAGCAGCAAAATGCTTCCAACAGCCCAAAACGCGCCAATTGAAACACCAAAAATAATCAAGCCGCGAACAATTCTTCTTATCATGCGTGAGAGCCTGATTTTCTAAGTCCCTAGTCAAAGAATGCGGAATGCCTCGTCGTTCTGCTAAATAGTATCTCAGGGTGAGTTGCATAAAAATTTGCGAACGTCAGCGCGCCTCGCGCCGCGCCAAACATAGGCCGCGTCAGCGGCCGTCCCTTCGCGCCATACATAGGCCGCGTCAGCGGCCCTCTCTTCTCGCCATGAACGCCAGCCGCTCGAACAGGTGCACGTCCTGCTCGTTCTTGATCAGCGCGCCGTGTAAGGGCGGGATCAGCCGCTTGGGATCGCGCTCGCGCAGCAGTTCTGGACCGATGTCCTCGACCATCAACAGTTTGAGCCAGTCCAACAGCTCCGAGGTTGACGGCTTCTTCTTCATGCCGGGCACATCGCGGATCTCGTAGAACAGCTTGAGCGCCTCGGCGACCAGCCGCTGCTTGATGCCGGGGAAATGCACCTCGATGATCGCGCGCATGGTGTCGGTGTCGGGGAAGCGGATGTAGTGGAAGAAACAACGGCGCAGGAAAGCATCCGGCAGTTCCTTCTCGTTGTTCGAGGTGATCACCACGATCGGGCGGCGGCGCGCTTTCACCGTTTCGCCGGTCTCGTAGACGAAGAACTCCATGCGGTCGAGTTCCTGCAACAGGTCGTTGGGAAACTCGATGTCGGCCTTGTCGATCTCATCGATCAGCAGCACCGGCCTCTCGTCGGCGACGAAGGAGTCCCACAATTTGCCGCGCTTGATGTAATTGCGGATGTCTTTCACGCGCTCGTCGCCGAGCTGGCTGTCGCGCAGGCGCGACACCGCGTCGTATTCGTACAGGCCCTGCTGCGCCTTGGTGGTGGATTTCACGTGCCATTCGATCAGCGGCGCGCCGACGCTCTTGGCGATCTCGAGCGCCAGCACGGTCTTGCCGGTGCCGGGCTCGCCTTTGACCAGGAGCGGACGCTCGAGCGTGATGGCGGCATTGACCGCGACCTTGAGGTCGTCGGTGGCGACGTAAGCGCTGGTACCTTCGAAACGCATCAGTTCCTCGTTATTCCCGGGCAGGGGGCTTTCGGCCTCTAATATAGAAGGAAAGCGGCGCCGCAAACTCTCTTCCCCTCTCCCACAAGGGGAAAGGGTTGCTCAGCGCTCCCGGTGAGGTCTTAGGCGGATGGCTGCCGCACGGCGCCTTCCAGCAAGTCCTCCAGCGCGGTGACGCAGGCGCGGTCGCGGTAGAGCCGGTGCTTGTTCCCGGCGATGCGCGCGCGCAGCGCTTGGCGCGCGTCACGGTCGCCGGCGAGCCGCGCGGCGATCTCGATATAGTCGGCGACGCTGCCGGCAATCGTCTCGGTCACGTCCATCATGCGCAGGATCGCCGCGCTGTGGCGGCCGCGCATCATCGGCCCCGGCCAGGTGACAATCGGCGTATTATGCTCGAGGCTCTCGATCGCGGAATTGCAGCCCGACCAGCCGAGACTGTCGAGGAACAGATCGCTTAAGCCCGCCGCCGCGATGAACTTGCCTTGGCTCAAGCGCGGCAGGAACACGCAGTAGTCGGCCGCCTTCAGCCCGACGGCGGCGAAGGCCCGCTCAAGCCGCTCCTGCATCAATTCGGTGATGCGCGGCCCGCCGTAATGGCGCAGGAACACGAACTGGCAATTGCCGGCGCGGCGCGCGATCTCGGCAAAGGCATAGTCGTATTGCGGCAGATATTTGTAGAGCGACTGCGCGCTCCAAAACACGGTTGCGTCCTCGCGCAAGCCGAACTCGGCGCGGGTGACGGCGACCGGCTCGGCCGCCACCGGCTCGTAATAGAACGACAGGTTCGGCAGCCGCACCAATTTTTCAGTGTAATGGCTGTCGGCCTCGGGCGCCTCCATCAGGTCGCTCGACAGGAAGTAGTCGAGCGCGGGCAGGCCGCTGGTCTCGGGATGGCCCCAGGAATTCAACTGCACCGGCGCCAGCCGCTGCGCGGCGAGCTGCAGCGAGAAATTGTCCATCAGCAGGCCGGGATAGATCAGCACATGCGGCGCGTCCGACAAGATTTCGCGGCGCCAGCCGTCGACATCGTGCACGCGATGCACGAAGCGGTCGCACATGGCGGCGGCGACGTCGGTCTCGCTGTCGCGGCGGGTGCCGAGGTGATAGCCGAAAATCTTGAAGCGCGCGCGGTCGATCTGACCGAGCCAGCCCTTGATCGGGATTTTCCAGTTCGAATGCAGATAGAAGAAGGCGCTCACGATGCCGACGCGGATCGGCTCGCCCGGCGCGGGAGCGGGCGGCATGTCGGGCGTGGTGTAGGCTTGCGCCATGATGCGGGAAATCATGCCGCCGTAGATGTCCTGCAAGGGACGGTCGTTGCCGCCCTGATAGGCGAGCAGGAACGGGTGCTTGGCGGCGACCGCCTTCACCAGATCGCCCTTGAGGCGGCCGGCCTCGATATCGGCCGCGAGGATGCGCAGCTTGCCTTCATAGGCGGCGCGCCTCCGCGCGATCTCGCCTTCATCGGCGTAGATCACCGGCAATTCCGCGAAGCAGTCGGCAAAGCGCGCCTCCGGATAGTCCGGCTTGAGCGCGAGCGCCCGCGCGAAACAGGCGGCGGCTTCGTCATTGCGGTTGAGGTCGATGAAGACCTTGCCGAGATTGTAGTGCGCCTCGGCGTCGTTCGGATTCTGCCGGATCGCCAGTTCGAAATTGGCGAGCGCCTCGTCGGCGCGGTCGAGCAGCGCGAGCACGCGGCCGCGATTGTTGCGCGCCTCGCCAAAGCGCGGATCGAGCGCGAGCGCGCGATCGTAGCAGGCGAGCGCTTCCTGGTAACGCGTGAGCGATTCGAGCGCGGCGCCGCGATTGTTGTTCGCCTTGGCATCGTCCGGCCGCAGCGCGAGCGCGCGGTCGAGGCTCTTTATGGCCTCCTCGTAGTAGCCGAGCGCGCGCAACGCGGTGCCGAGATTATAGTGCGCGTCGGCATAGTCGGATTTGAGCGCGAGCGCCTTGCGGCAGCTTTCGACCGCCAGTTCGTGGCGCCCGAGCGACGACAGCACGGCGCCGCGATTATTGTGCGCCTCCGCGAATTTCGATTTGAGCTTGATGGCGTGGTCGAAGCTCTCGATTGCCTCGTCGGAGCGCTTGAGCGCATGCAGCACCATGCCGTAATTGAGCAGGATCTGCGGCGAGGGCTTGCGCGCGTTCATCGCTTGCGACACCAGCCGCAGCGCTTCCGCCGGCTGGCCCTTGGCGAGCTTGATGACGCCCAGCATCTGCAGGGCGTCGAAATGATCCGGCCGCACCGCCAGGATGTCCGTGTAGAGCCGTTCGGCCTCGTTGAGCCGGCCCTTCTCATGCAGCGCGAGCGCCTGCGCCAGCACTTGCGGCACGTTGAGCGGCGCGGCTTTCGGCGCGCTATTGGGTAACGGCAGCGGAAAGAGCGATGGCGGCATGCGGAAAACTCCCCCAAACGAGAGGTAAAAAAGCGCGCCTGAGTCGTCCAGGACGAAATCGAGCGCCGGCGGTGGCGCGCCCTAACGGCAACGTGATGCCCGGGTGATGGCGAGTTGAATGGCCTTCGCGTCTGGAGACGCTATATCGGAGAAACCGGGGAAACGTCCTGCCGGCGGCAAAAACGCGAGGACCGCAATGATCGATCGGCGTATCCTTTTGACATCGGGTGTCGCCGTTGCCGGGTTGGCGGCGCTGCGGATTGCGGGCAATGCGGGGCCGGGCGGCGAAGCGCGCGCACAGGGCGAAGCACAAGGGGAGGGGACGACGATGACGGCAGCGCAGGACACCGATTTCCGCAAGCTCCCGGACTCCTATTGGCGCAAGCACCTCACCCCCGCGCAGTACGATGTGCTGCGCAAGCACGGCACCGAGCGCGCCGGCACAAGTCCGCTCAATCACGAGAAGCGGCACGGCACCTTTGTCTGCGCCGGCTGCGAACTGCCGCTATTTGCCTCCGAGACGAAATTCGAGAGCGGCACCGGCTGGCCGAGCTTCTATCAGCCGCTGCCCAAGGCGGTCGCCACCCGCGAGGACCGCTCGTTTTTCATGACGCGCACCGAAGTCCTCTGTGCGCGCTGCCTCGGTCATCTCGGCCAGGTGTTCGACGATGGCCCGCCGCCGACCGGCCTGCGCTATTGCATGAACGGCGTGGCGCTGAAGTTCGTGCCGGCGGCGTCGAGCGCGAGCTGAAGGTTGGTTTGCCCGCGAAAGCCTCGCCCCGATCGCATTCAGCGCTCCGGCTGCTGCCTATGAAAACGTGAAGAGAGTTCGCGGGTAGGCATTATTCAAATTCAATGAATCGTATTCCCAGCTGCTAATACCAAAGTCCCATTAGAACTGCGCGCCATGTATGCGCGCGATTACAACCCCCTTATTGCAACCCGGCCTGTTTCTGAATATTGGATAGCATATCCGGCGCTGGCCGGAGACGAGTACAGGCGCCGTGATCGATAGAACGCGGGATTGTTCCGCGCGCGGCGGTCGCGATTGAAATTGGGGGCGGGAATGATGAATTGCAGTCGCGCGCTTCGGCGCGCCGGTGCGTTGTTTGCTTATTTTTCCGATCGTGTGTTCGTCCGGCTTGCAGCGAGTATCGCCATTGCAGTGACCGCGATTGCGGGCGCGAGCCCGGTACAGGCCCGCACGTACAAGACGATCTACAGTTTTCCCATGGCGACCGGCACCAATTTCTATGGGCCACAAACGGGCCTGTTCATCGATCAGAAGTCCGGCGCGATCTACGGAACGGCGAGCGATGGCGGCAGCGGCGCGGGCGGCGTGGTGTTCAGTTTGACGCCCCCCAAGGCGCCCTCGATCCTGTGGACGATCACCAAATTGTACGACTTTGGGAATGCCTCGGACGATGGAAAAGCCCCGGCCGGGCGCCTGGTGGGATTGGCGGGCGATACGCTGATCGGCACAACCATCGACGGGCCGGGCCTCGTCTACCGGCTTTCGCCGCCGGTCGCGCCGAACACGATGTGGACCGAGACCTTGCTTCACGTGAACGGCTGCTGCGGCGACCCGGTGTCGCCCTACGACGGCGTTCTCTACGATGTCAAAGGCTTGGCCGGTACCCGTGGCGCCTATTATGGGGTCACCAACCAGGGCGGAACCTCCTCAAACTGCTACGGGGGCTGCGGCGCCGTCTACATGCTCAGCCGTGTATCGAAAGCCTGGAAGCTGACCATCATTCATTCTTTTGCCGGCAGCAAGCAGGGCTGGACTCCGACCTACACCGTCGAGATGGATAATAAAGGTGTGCTTTATGGCGAGGCCGGCAACGGCGGCCCGGACGGCATGGGATTGATCTACAGTCTGACCCCGCCGGTCCCGCCGAAAACGGGCTGGACCTACGCGATCCTGCACAATTTCACATTGAGCAATGGCGAAGGCCACCCGATCAGTCCGCTGCTGTTCTACAAAGGTGAGCTCTATGGCTCGTCGTCGATCGGATACGTGGGTGGACCGGGCGGCACGCTCTTTAAGCTGACCCCGCCGGTGGCGCCGAAAAAAGCCTGGACCAAGACCAATCTGTACACGTTCACCGGCAGCAATGGCGACGGTCCCAACGGCAAGCTGCTCGTGGACAAGTCGGGGGCGCTCTGGGGCACGACCTTCTCCGGCGGCGCCAAGAATTGCGGCACGGTCTACAAGATGAGCCCGCCGGCCGGATCGAAAAAGACCTGGACCTATACCTTGATCCATTCCTTCAACGACAAGCCGGACGGCTGCAATCCGACCAATTACGGCCTCGCGACCGACGCGAGTGGCAAGATCTACGGCGCTACCAATTCGGGCGGTGCCAAAGGCAACGGCTCGATCTTCATGATTGTGCCGTAGCTCGCGCGCCGGCTTTTACCGGTCCATATGCGCTGGTGGTTGGAACTTTCGGCGCAAGGCGCACGAAAGTTCCAACCGAGACGCCCCCTATTTGAACGCGATTACAACCCGCTTATTGCAACCGGGCACGCTTTCTAAAATACTGGCGAGCGTATCCGGTGCTGGCCGGAGACGGGACGACAGCGGTCGGTGGAGCGCGAAGCGGCGAGTCCGGGGCGCGGCGATCACGACCAATATTGGGGGGCAGAAATGATAGGCCGCACTCGCGCGCTGCTGCGCGCATGTCTGACATTTTCCTTCGGATTTGTTTTTCGGCTTGCGCCGGTCGTCGCCATCGCGGCGGCCTCGCTTGCGGTAGCCTTCCCGGCGCAGGCGAGATCGTTCCGGACGATCTACAGTTTCCCGGCGGCGACGGGGACAAACATCTATGGTCCGCAATCGGGCCTCGTCGTCGACCAGAAAACTGGCGTCGTCTACGGCGCGGCGAGCAATGGCGGCACTGGCGCCGGCGGCGCGATATTCAGCCTGACGCCGCCGGTCGCGCCCGCGACGCGGTGGACGCTGACCAAATTGCATCAGTTCGGTAATGCCACGAATGATGGGAAAAGCCCCGAAGGTCGGATCCTTGGGCTCAATGGAGCCCTGTACGGTACAACCGTGTTCGGCCCCAGCCTCGTCTACCGGCTTACGCCCGGCCCGGCGAACAAGCCTTGGAACGAGGCGCTTCTTCACATCTATCAATGCTGTACCGACGTCGTGACGCCCTATGACGGCGTTTTCTACGACGCCAAAGGCTGGGCCGGAACGCGCGGGGCTTTTTACGGGGTCACCAGCCGCGGCGGTGCGTCGAACCTGTGCTTCCAGGGCTGCGGCGCCGTCTATATGCTGAAATACGCTTCGAAGGTCTGGACGCTGACGGCCATTCATTCCTTCACCGGCACGACGCACGGTTGGAATCCGACCTATGGCGTCGAGATGGATAGCAAGGGCGTGCTCTATGGCCAGGCGAGCAACGGCGGCGCACACGACACAGGACTCATCTACAGCCTGGCCCCGCCGGTCGCGCCGAAAACGACCTGGACTTACACGGTCCTGCATAGCTTTTCGCAGAGCAATGGCGAGGGCTACCCGATCAGTCCGCTGCTGCTTTACAATGGCGCGCTGTACGGCTCCTCGTCGATCGGCGTCGTCGGCGGTCCGGGCGGCACCATCTATAAGCTGACCCCGCCGGTCGCGCCGAAAAAGGTCTGGACCAAGAGCAATCTGCTGACCTTCAACGGCAGCAATGGCGCCGTGCCGAACGGCAAGTTGCTCGTGGACAAGTCCGGGGCATTCTGGGGCACGACCTTCGCCGGCGGCGCCAAGAATTGCGGCACCGTCTATAAGTTGTCGCCGCCGGCGGGAACGAAGAAGACCTGGACCTACACGTTGATCCATTCCTTCAACGACAGGCCGGACGGCTGCGGCCCATCCAATTACGGCCTCGTGACGGACGCGAGTGGCGCGATCTATGGCGCAACCGGTTCGGGCGGCGCCAACGGCAGCGGCTCGATCTTCCGCATCGTGCCCTAGGTCGCGCGCTGATCTTGCGCCGGTGGTGTGCTGCGTTTTCTTGGAACGAACGCCCGGCAGAATCTGCCGGGCGCCGGCAGAAAGGGTTGCGCGCGGGCGCGCCGCGCGCCCCACTGTTTTTCTTAAATAATTGAATTAAATAGATAAATTCCCTGGCATGGCGTTTGCGACGCTGCTCGCGCGGTTAAGAGTCCGCGCGCCCTTTTCGGGTCCTGCGCGTGCAGTGGAGAACGATGTCATGGGTATTTTCGACGCTCTCACCACCGCGGTGGCGGGCATGCGGGCGCAGTCCTACGCGCTCAACAACGTGTCCGGCAACATCGCCAACTCGCAGACCATCGGCTTCAAGCGCATCGACACCAGCTTCGAGGACATGATCCCGCTCACCGACTACTGGCAGCAATTGGCCGGTGGCGTGCAGGCCTTTTCGCGCACGACCAATAGCGTGCAGGGCGATATCCAGTCCGCCTCGGTGTCGACCTACATGGCGATCAACGGGCAAGGCTTCTTCGTGGTGCAGAAGCCGGACAGCTTCAACGGCACTCAGCCGAGCTTCAGCGGCAACCAGCTCTACAGCCGGCGTGGCGACTTCCAGCTCGATTCGAACGGCTATCTGGTCAACGGCGCCGGCTATTACCTGATGGGCGTGCCGATCAATTCGAGCACGGGCGCGCCGGTCGGCAGCACGCCGCAGATGCTGCAATTCACCAACAGTTTTCTGCCGGCGCAGGCCACCACCGAAATCGACTACCGCGCCAACCTGGCGGCGACGCCGCTCACGGCCGACTACAACAGCAGCATTCCCGGGTCCGAACTGATCGACCCGTCGAAGTTCGAATCCAATCCGATTTTCGGCGCCTCCACCGCGGCCAAGATCACCGGCAGCGGCGCCAAGCTCCTGGCCGACGCGGCCGCCACGGTGACCGGCTCGCAGTCGCTCGCCAGCCTGTCGTCGGCCGGCGGCACGATCGACATCAACGGCACCACGATCACGATTGCGTCCGGCGCCAATTCGGCGGCGGTGCTGTCCGCCATCAATGCGCAGAGCGGCACCACCGGCGTCACCGCTTCGCTCGATTCCAACAACAAGCTGGTGCTCACCAGCGCCGATGCCGACACCAACATCACCGTCGGCACCGGCAGCACCGCTTCGCTCCTGGGCGAGCTCGGCCTCTCCGCCGGCACCACCAACGCCACCAACCTGCTGACGCAATCGGCGGCCGCCGCCGGCCAGACCATGAGCTTCACCATTGGCGGCAATCCGACCCTCACCGTCACGTTCGGCACCGGCGCCGGCCAGGTCAGCACGCTGGCCGAACTCAACACCGCGCTTTCCGGATTGACCGGCGGCACCGCGTCGGTCGATTCCTCCGGCAATATCTCGGTCACCGCGTCCAACCAGACCGATACGATTTCGGTGGCCGGCGACGCCACGGCCGCGAATTTCGGCATCAAAGTCACAAAGGCGGTGCCGGCCAGCGGCGCCGTGATCGGCGACGACCAGACCGCGTTCCTCAACGAGTCGGTGTCGGGCGGCGCGGTCACCGCTTACGATTCGACCGGCGCGGCGGTGAACGTACAGCTGCGCTGGGCGAAGACGGACTCGGCCTCGCTCGGCACCGGCCATTCCGACACCTGGAACCTGTTCTACCAGACCAATTCGAACGCCACCGGCACGCAGGCGGCCTGGGTCAATGCCGGCACCAACTACACCTTCGGCGCCAATGGGCAACTCAATCCGGCGGTGACGTCGCTCACCCTGTCCAACGTGACGGTGGACGGCGTCTCGATCGGCGACATCAACCTCTCGCACGGCTCCGGCGGCATCACGCAGTTCGCCGATTCGAGCGGGAATGTGCAGGTCAATCTGCTGCAGCAGAACGGCTATGCCGCCGGCCAGCTCGAATCGATCGGCGTGAACGACAAGGGCGACATCACCGGCAGCTATTCGAACGGCCGTACGCTCGATCTCGCCCAGGTCACGCTCGCCAATTTCAGCGGCGCGGAATCGTTGCAGCGCATCGACGGCGGCGCCTTCGCCGCCACCGCGAATTCGGGCACGCCGACCTACAACGCGCCCGGCACGATCCAGGGCTCGGCGCTGGAAGGCTCCAACACCGACATCGCCGACGAATTCACCAAGCTCATCGTCACGCAGCAGGCCTATTCGGCCAATACGCGCGTGATCACGACCACCAACACCATGGTTCAGGATCTCCTGAACATGCTGCGCTAGCGGCGGGTAGGGTTGCGGGCAGGAACGGCGGACGGCCATGGGTCTGTCTCAGGCGCTTGCATCGGCGATTTCCGGGCTCAAGGCCAATCAGGCCGGCCTCGCGCTGGTCGCGGCCAACGTGGCCAATGCCGATACGCCGGGTTACGTCCGCAAGACCGTCAACCAGGTCGCCACCGGCGGCAACAATGCCGGCATCGGGGTGCGCGTCACCGCGATCCAGCGCGAGCTCGATCAATATGTGCAGCGGCAATTGCGCGTGGAGAATGCAGGCGCCTCCTACGCCGACACGCTCTCGCAATCCTATGACCGCTTGCAGCAGATCTACGGCACGCCCGGCTCGGACAACGCGATCGAGACGATCTACAACAATTTCACCAATGCCTTGCAGGCGCTCTCCGCCAGCCCCGACGATCCGGCCGCGCAAAGCGGCGTGGTGAGCACCGGCCAATTGCTCGCGCAACAGCTCAACCAGATGAGCGACAGCATCCAAGGCCTGCGCAGCGACGCCGAACTCGGCATTTCCGATTCGGTGACCAAGGCGAACGAGGCGATGAGCCAGATCGCCACGCTCAACCAGCGCATCGCGGCCTCGCCCTCGAACGACAGCGCGCTGGCGACTTTGCTGGATCAGCGCGACTCTTACATCGATCAGCTCTCGCAGTTGATGGACATCAATGTCGTGCAGACCGGGAACAACCAGGTCTCGGTGTTCACCAATTCGGGCGTGCAGCTCGTCGGCACCAGCGCCGCCACGCTGAGCTTCGATGCGCAGGGCACCATGACGCCCTCGGCGCAATGGACGTCCGATCCGGCCACGCGCTCGGTCGGCACCATTACGCTGACCTCGCCGACCGGCGGAACGGTCGACCTCATCCAGACCAATGCCATCCGTTCGGGCACCATCGCCGCATATTTGCAGATGCGCGATCAGGTGCTCCCGCAGGCGCAGAGCCAGCTCGACGCCATCGCCGCGGGCATGGCGAGCGCGCTGTCGGACAAGACCACGCAAGGCAGCGCGGTGACCTCGGGCGCGCAGTCCGGCTTCGATGTCGATATCGGCGCGCTCTCGGCTGGCAACACGATCACCGTCAACTACACCAATTCACTGACTGGCGCGGCCGGCACCTACACCTTCGTGCGGGTCGACGATCCGTCCGCCTTGCCGCTGTCGAACGACGCCACCGCCGACCCGAACGACAAGGTGGTCGGGCTCGACTTCTCCGGCGGCATGAGCTCGGTGATCGCGCAGATCAACAGCGCGCTCGCCTCGACCGGCATGACGGCCTCGAACCCGTCCGGCACGACGCTGCGGATCCTCGACGACGGCGCCGGCAATATCTGCGACGTGAATTCGGTGTCAGCCACCACCACCGCCACCTCCCTGATGGGCGGCAGCGCCGAACTGCCGTTGTTCACGGACGGCAACCAGGCCTATACCGGCGCGATCACCGCGCTCGGCTCGCAGAGCGTCGGGCTCGCCGGCCGGCTCACGTTCAACAGCGCGCTGGCGGCCGACCCTTCGAAGCTCGTGACTTATGCGAGCGGCACCGCCGCCGGCGACAGCACGCGGCCGGACTTCATCTATCAGCAGTTGACCGGCGCCTCGCTGACGTTTTCGCCCTCCACCGGCATCGGCAATGCCTCAACGCCGTTTTCCGGCTCGATCACCACCTTCTTGCGTCAGGTGATCAGCCAGCAGGGCGAGGCGGCCGACTCGGCCAGTAATCTCAAACAGGGCCAGGACGTGGTGCTGTCGTCGCTGCAGCAACGCTTCAATGACGGCGCCAGCGTGAATGTCGATCAGGAAATGTCCAATCTGCTCACCTTGCAGAACTCCTATGCCGCCAATGCGCGCGTGTTGTCGGCGGTCAAGGACATGTTCGACACCTTGATGCAGATCCAGACGTGAGGACGCGATGAGCACTTCCTCCATCGGAGCGCAATCGGCGCTGGCGATCCAGCAACTGGTCGCGATGCGCAATCAGTTCAACGATCTGCAACGCCAACTCAGCAGCGGCCAGAAATCGGCAACTTATGCCGGGCTCGGCCTCGATCGCGGCGTCACGGTCAGCCTCAACGCGCAACTGTCCGCGCTGTCCGGCTACAATTCGACAATCTCCACCGTGTCGACGCGCATCGACCTGATGAATACCGCGCTCAGCCGCATGACCGACATCGGCAGCACGGTGCGCCAAGCCATGGTGTCGGCCAATTCGACCAGCGACGCCAGCGGCGCGGTCACGGCGCAGACTACGGCGCAGTCCTCGCTCGACGAGTTGCTCGGCCTGCTCAATACCGATTCGAGCGGCCGCTATCTGTTCTCGGGGCGCGCCACCGACACGCCGGCGGTCGAGAGCATGGACCACATCCTCAACGGCGATGGCGCACGCGCGGGCTTGAAACAGCTCATCTCGGAGCGCACGCAGGCCGATCTCGGCAGCAACGGGCTCGGCCGGCTGACCGTCGCGCAACCGACCTCGACCTCGGTGAGCGTGACCGAAGACGCCGGCGTGTTCGGGCTCAAGCTCGCTTCCGCCAATTCGACCTTGACCGGCGCCACGGTCACGGGGCCGAGCGGTTCGCCGGCTTCGCTGAACGTGGATTTCAGTGGCGGCACGCCGAACGATGGCGATGCTGTTACGCTGCGCTTCAATCTGCCCGACGGCAGCACCGAGAACCTTACGCTCACGGCTACCACCAAGTCGCCGCCGGGCGCCAACCAGTTCACCATCGGCGCCACGCCGGCGGCGACCGCGGCCAATTTCCAGAGCGCGCTCAGTTCGAGTATCGGCACGCTCGCCGGCACATCGTTGACGGCGGCCTCGGCCGTGGCCGCCTCCAACGACTTCTTCGCGGCCGACGTCAACAATCCGCCGCAGCGGGTCGATGGTCCGCCCTTCGACACCGCCACCGGCATGACCGCCGGCACCGCCGCCAACACCGTCGTCTGGTACACCGGCGAATCCGGCAGCGATTCCGCGCGTGGCACGGCGGTCGCGCAGATCGATCAGTCGATCTCGGTGTCCTATGGCGCGCGTGCCGACGAGGACGGGCTGCGCAACCTGGTGCAGAACATCGCGACGCTGGCGGCCGTCACCGTGTCGCCGAGCGATCCCAATGCGACGGGCTTGAGCCTGGCGCTCAATCAGCGCCTGAGCACCAATCTGGGCGGCACCGGCGCTCAGTCGCTCACCAATATCGCGGCCCAACTCGCGGGCGCGCAGACCTCGCTCGATGCCGCCAAGACGCGCCATCAGCAGACCGGCGCCACGTTGCAGGATTACCTTCAGCAGATCAGCGGCGTGTCGAACGAGGATGTCGGGGCGCAGATCCTGGCATTGCAGACGCGCATGCAGGCCTCGATGCAGACGACCGCCATGCTGTTCCAGACCAGCCTGGTGAATTATCTGAAGTAGCCGATGGCGCGGCGCGAGCCGGCCGCGCCGGCCGTGCTCACGCCCGGCCCATCAGCCCGGCCGCCAGCTCGCGATTGATGCGGATCAGGATGGCGAGGCTTTCCGCCCGCGGATTGGCCAGCACCGCGAGCGTGCGGTTGATCACGAACAGGCCGAGATTGGCGATGTTCTGGCGCACCTGCGCGGGCAGCGGATTGTCGGGACTGGTCACTGTCGAAACGAAGATCGCCCACAGCCGGCGATTATTGAGCAGCACGGTGGAAAGCTCGTCCTGCCGCTCGTCCCAGCCGTCGCGCACCGCTTGCAGCCGGGCCGCCGCGTCGAGCAGCAGATCGGCCTCCACCTCACGCGGATTTGCGGTTTTTTGCGCGGTCGCGCTGTAGGCTTTCGCCGCGTGATGCATTGTCGATCAGCTCCCCTTCATACGCGATCAGCGCCTTCGCGCTTTTGAGCGCCTTGTACATTTCCCCAGCCAGAATGTGATTGCTCACGTCGGTCACGTGCGCCCAGGTGCTGGGCGCCGCCTGCACCAAGTCGCGCATCAGCGCGAAATAGGTTTCGTGATGGGCGCGCGGGTCGCGTGAGGTGTACATGAGCTGGACGACGAGATAGATGCGCTTGGCCGGCGTGTCCGCCTGGTCCGCGGTCATGATGTCTTTTTCGCGCAGAATCGGGGCCTGGCCCTCGATCAGAAGCCGCGTGCGCTGGTCGCCATTCGTGACGAGGCAATCGCCGAGGATGAAGCGCTCGCCAGGTTTGAGCTCGACCTTCAGGCCCATGTCGCTGCTATTCCCGGTGTCGTGGTTCAGAAATTGGCTTCAATCTCACCGCGGGTCATTCAAGCGAATATCTGAACCGGACGACACGGCACGTTACAGTTGCTAGTGCTCTTCGATTCCGAAGCCCGCATCCGACCCTGCTTCAACGTATTGCGAACTTCGGAATCGGGACACTAGTGGCGTTCCGTGATAACGGGCGTCGCTTAAGGATTGGTTCCCGGCGCCGTTTCTCCCGTCCGCGCTTACTGGAACAGCCGCAACACGTTCTGGTCGGCCTGGGCGGCGAGCGAGAGCGCGGTGGTCGAGAGCTGCTGGCGGGTCTGCAGCGCGAGCAGGTTGGCGCCTTCCTCGTTGCTGTCGGCGAGCGTCAGGCTGTCGGCGCCGGTATTGAGCGTATTGACCATCGCCTTCGTGAAGTCCTGGCGGATCTGCACGGTCTGCAGGTTCGAGCTGAGCGCCTGAGACTGCGAACGCAGGGTTGTGAGCGCGGTGGTGAGCTGGGTCGCCGAGACGCCGATGTCCGTCGCGCTCGCCCAATTGTTGGCGCTGCCGTTGATCGCCAGCGCGTTCGCGCAGGTGTCGTTGACGCCGGCGATGGTCACCGTGGAGGTGCCGGTCTCGTTCAAGGTGATGGTGAGGCTGTTGCCGTTGAGCAGGTTGACGCCGTTGATGCCGGCGTCGCCCGCGAGTTGGTCGATCTGGCTGCGGATCGAATCGAACTGTGTGGCGAGCGCGGCGCGCACGGTCGTGTCGGAGGTCTGCTGGGCCTGGGTCACCAGCGATTGCGCGGTCTGCACCAGCTTGGTGATGGCCGTGATGCCGTTGTTGGCGGCCTGAATCGTGTTGATGCCCGTGGACATGGTGTCGAGCAGCGCGTTCAGGTCGTTGGCGCGGACCGTCAATCCCTGCGCAGTGAAGTAGTTGATCGGATTGTCGAGCGCCGAGTTGACCCGCTTGCCGGTGGCGAGCTTGTTCTGTGTCGAGGAGATTAAGTCCGACGTCTGCTGCAGGTTGAGCAGGTTGGAACGGACGCCGCTGGAAAGAACAATGTCGCTCATGCCAAGCCTCTTGAGGCCCATCGATGGACAGGTGCCCAACGATAATGAATTGTTAGGGTTGACAAACGGTTAAAAAGGCCGCCGCTAACCAAATGTTAGCCATCGGCGGCGCGCATAAAAAAAACGGCGGCCTCGCGGCCGCCGTTCAAAGTCGTAGCGAAAGTGCTTAGCCGAACAGGCGCAGCACGTTCTGGTCGGCCTGCGAAGCCAGAGACAGCGCCGTCGAGGAGAGCTGCTGGCGGGTCTGCAAGGCGAGCAGGTTGGCGCCTTCCTCGTTGGTATCGGCGAGGGTGAGGTCCGACGAGCCGGTCTGCAGGGTATTGATCATCGACTTGGTGAAATCCTGGCGGATTTGCACGGTCGACAGGCTCGAGCTCAAGGTCTGCGACTGCGAACGCAGCGTGGTGAGCGCGGAGGTCAGCGCGGTGCCGGCGGTCGAGATGTCACTGCTGGAAGCCCAGTTGTTGACCGAGCCGTTGATGCTCAGCGCGCTGGCGCTCGTATCGGTCACGCCGGAGACGGTGACCTTCGACGAGGCATTCTCGTTCAACGTGACGGTCAGGTTGTCGCCGTTGAGCAGGTTGATGCCGTTGAAGCCCGAGTCGCCGGCCAGCTTGTCGATCTGAGTACGGATCGAGTCGAACTGGCTGGACAGGCTGGCGCGGACCGTGGTGTCGGAGGTCTGGTTGGCCTGGCTGACGAGCGACTGGGCGGACTGCACCAGCTTGGTGATGGCCGAGATGCCGTTGTTGGCGGCCTGGATGGTGTTGATCGCCGTGGACATGGAGTCCAGGAGATTGCCCAGGTCGCTGGCGCGGTTATCGAGGCCTTGCGCAGTGAAGTAGTTGTTCGGATTGTCGAGCGCTGAGTTGACCCGCTTGCCGGTCGCGAGCTTGGTCTGGGTGGAGGTGATCAGGTCCGAGGTCTGCTGCAGGTTGAGCAGGTTGGAACGGACGCCGGCGGAAAGAACGATTCCGGACATTTTACGCTACCTTTCTGGTCGAATTGCCGTTCTGGCAAGGTACTGGTGTCGATCCGTAGGATCCCGGATGTCATCTCATGCCGCCTCCCAACGGCCCGTAAAAGAACGTGGTTAACGGGTTATTGTGAAGTTACACAAAACCGCTGTATTTAAAGACAATTGTCGGCATTGAATAATTGGCGCACAGCGCCGGAAAAACGTTGCGGCTTTGCGCTTTCGCCTCGGTCGGAGACCGCGCTGCCCCGCCGGCGCACAGTATCAGTGGCGGATCGACGGTCAGTCTCCGTTAACCGCGCTGCGGTATCTTGCGGCCGTGCAAGCAGTCACGCGTGGCGTCCGCTATGGCTCTCACTCTTTCACAGATGAGCTCGGGGATCAGCCCGACCTGGCTGTCCGACGCCTTTACGGCGATCAAGAATTCCACGAACCAGGGCGGCATTCTGGGCGCCCTGCAGAACTCGGCCAACGGCGGTTCGCTGTCGAGCCTGATGCAGGCGAGCGCCTCTTCCTTTGCGACGATTTCGCAGAACAACGTTTCGGCGCAGAGCCAGTTGGTCGCGCAGATTGCGTCGCAGACCCTGCAGAATCAGCAGCAGGATCAGCTTCAGAAGGCCCTGAACGATCTGCAGACGACGCAGCAGATGGTGCAGCCGACCAATGTGCTCGACCCCTACATCTATTTCTCGGACGGCTCTTCGATCGACACCAACGCCAATATCCTGACGAAGTCGGACGGCACGCAGATCGACATCACGACCGGCGCCGAGGTGATCGATCCCAATAGCATCATCCAGATGGCCAACGGCGCCTATCTCAATACGAGCACCAATGTCCTGACCATGTCGGACGGCACCAAGATCGACACGGTCACCGGGCTTAAAGTTTCCCAGGAAGCCTAAGCGGCGCTACAGCGTGCGGCTCACCGACAGCGGCTGGCCGGCGCGCGGGTTCGGCGCATTGGCGCGCCCGTGGGCGCCATAGGTCGACGGCGTCTGCTTGCGCGCCAATTCTTCCGACACGCCGCGCACGATGCCTTCGGAGACCGCATGCGCGGTCGCCAGCACGGTCAGGTTGGTTTGTAGCATCGCGTGGAACGCCGCATGACGCTGGCGCAGACGGTTGAGCGCATCGGGCAGCGAGCGGACAACAATGTCGCGGGCGGCCTTGATGCGCTCGCATTCGGTCGTGTAGCGGCGCGCGAGCTCGACCTTGGTGTCGGTCAGTTCGGCCGCCTGGCGCAGCCGCCCGGCGCGCACACGCGTGGTCTCTTCGGCGACCGTGTCGATCAGGCTGTCCATGATCGTGCCCAGATTGGCGAGCGCGCGCTCGGCGTCGTCGGCGCCGGCGATGGGGGTGAGGGGAGTGGCCGGATTCATCGGTGCGCCTCCTGTGCAGCCATCAACGATTTGTAGACCTGGGCGGCGATGCCGATGCCGCCGGCCTTGCTGACCGACTTGGCATAGGCATCGGTGAGCATGGAGCGCCACACGCCGGTGGCGCCGCTGCCGCCGAACGGGCCGTCGCCCTCGACGCCGGCGGACATCTGCTCGAACATCGTGTGCAGGAAGACCTGCTCGAAATTCTGCGCGGCCTTCTTGGCTTTCGCGCTCTTGGCTTCGGCCGGGGTCAACGGCGCGGCTGCCTTGGCGCTGGTAAGATCGATCGGCTTCAGGCCAGGCGCGGGCAGGCTCATGAAACTCGCCATCACATCACCTCGATGTCGGCCTGGATGGCCCCGGCGGCCTTGATCGCCTGCAAAATCGCGATCAGGTCGCGCGGGCCGATGCCGAGCGCGTTCAGGCCGTCGACGAGCTGCTGGAGCGAGACGCCTTCGTTGACGACCGCGAGCTTCTTGCCGTCCTCCTGCACACCGATGCGCGTGCGCGGCACGGTGCGGGTCTGCCCGCGCGAGAACGGTGCCGGCTGACTCACTTGCGGACTTTCGCTGATGGTGACGGTGAGATTGCCCTGCGCCACCGCCACCATCGACACCCGCACGTCGCGGCCCATCACGATGATGCCGGAGCGCTCGTCGATCACGATCTTGGCGGCCTCGTCCGGCTCGACCTGGAGCTGCTCGACCTCGGTCAACAGCTTCACGACATTGCCGCGATACTGCGCCGGCACGGTAATCCCGACCGTGGAGGGATCGAGCGGCTCGGCCGTCGGCACGCCGATATAGTCGTTGACCGCGGCGGCGATGCGCTTGGCCGTGGTGAAGTCGGGATTGCGCAACGCCATGCGCAACTGGCTCTGCCGATTGAGGTTGAACTCGATCTCGCGCTCGATCAGCGCGCCGTTGGCGATGCGCCCGACCGTCGGCACGCCGCGCACCACCTTGGCGGCTTCGCCTTCCGCCGCGAAACCGCCGACCGCGACCGAGCCCTGGCCGACCGCATAGACATTGCCGTCGGCGCCCAGGAGCGGGGTCACCAGCAGGGTGCCGCCTTGCAGGCTCTTGGAATCGCCCAGCGCCGACACCGTGATGTCGATGCGGGTGCCTTGGGTGGCGAAAGGCGGCAGGTTGGCCGTCACCATGACCGCGGCGACATTGCCGGTGCGCAACTGCTGCTGCGCCGCCGCGCCGCGCACATTGACGCCGAGCCGTTCCAGCATCGCGGTGAGCGACTGCTTGGTGAAGGGGATATTGTTGAGCGTGTCGCCGGTGCCGTTCAGGCCCACCACCAGGCCGTAGCCGATGAGCTGGTTCTGCCGCACGCCCTCGATATTGGCGAGGTCCTTGATGCGCGAAGCCGCCCCGGCGCTACCAGGGACAAACAGGCCTAAGAGTGCCGCCACGAAGGCGGCCCGCAATGTCCTCGTCATCACTGCTCCCCAATGTGACGGCTGACCGACGATTGCCTTGCGAGCGCCGTGCCATCACTTGGGGAGCAGTCAAGCCATTGAAGTGATGGGAGTTATCGATACAGGCCGGTCGCCCCCGCGTCGGCCGGTACCGGCAGAAAGCGTCCCAGACGGTAAATTTTGCCGGGCCCTTAACCGGCCATTAACCATAAAGTTCCAGGCTGCGAGGTAGCGGGGGACCAGGACTGGCTGGGGGCTTTCAGGATTTCCACCATGCGCATCTATGGGCCGAACGGAACGGCGCTGACCGCCCAGGCGCCTGCCACGCGGCGCGCTGCCACCGGCGGCTTCAGCGTCAGCGAAGAGGACAGTCCGAGCCAGGCCGCCAGCGCCGGCGGCCTGCGTTCGGTTTCCAGCCTGGATGCCCTGATCGCCCTGCAAGGCGTCGGCGACGCCACCGAACGGCGCAAGCGCGCGCTCGCGCGCGGTCGCCGCGCGCTCGACGAGCTCGACAAGCTCAAGCTGTCGCTCATCGACGGCAGCACCGACCGCTCCACCCTGGCCCGGCTCAAAGTGGCCGCCGATGGCCTGACCGACGAATCGGGCGACCCCGGCCTTGACCAGGTCTTGAGCGAAATCGACCTGCGCGTGGCGGTGGAACTGGCCAAAGCCGGCATGGCGTGACCCGCCCGCGCGGCGCCCCGGCGCCGGGCTTTTGGCCGAAGTCATTGGCGCGTCACACAAATCAGGCTATCAGGCGCGCGTCACGCGGATGTTGTCGGGCGGCGAGCGCACGTATATAAGCCTGCCGCACGGGGAGGTTGGGAATCCTTTAACGACAATAAAAACACAGGGAGTCAGTGGGATGTTGGCCAAGACGAAGTCCTATCGGCCGTCCGATAAGGAGCCGTTCATGAACGAGCGCCAGCGCGAATATTTCCGTGCCAAGCTGCTCGCCTGGCGGGAGGACATTCTCAAGGAAGCCAAGGAGACCCTGCAGCATTTGCAGGAAGAGAATCAGAATCACCCTGATCTCGCCGACCGCGCCTCTTCGGAGACCGATCGCGCCATCGAGCTGCGCGCGCGCGACCGCCAGCGCAAGCTGATCGCCAAGATCGACGAGGCTCTTGCCCGCATCGACGACGGCACTTACGGCTATTGCGAGGAAACCGGCGAGCCGATCTCGCTGCGCCGGCTGGAAGCCCGCCCGATCGCAACGCTGTCGGTCGAGGCGCAGGAGCGCCACGAGCGGCGCGAGCGTGTGTACCGGGACGATTGAGGGACTTTCAAACGCGCCGCTCAAAAGCAACAAAGCGCGGCGCGAGCGGGTGTACCGCGACGATTGAGCCGCGGCCGCGCCATCGATCGTGAGACTTCACGAATGCCCGGCCCGTGCGCCGGGCATTCCCATTTGGCAGGACGGCGCAACCTGCGCGCGGGTTATCGAATTGCGATCGGGCAATGCATCTTAACTAGTGTGCGCCCACCCATTTGCTTCGAACTCGCTGACAAGCGTCGCTAGTTTCTCGGTCTCGGTTGTTAGTCCGACCAGTTCGTTCGCGCCGACCACTGTGCCCATTAGGGCGCGACATGCATGCAAGATTGTCGACAGGATTTCCTTCGGTGATGTTTTTGGCGCGATGCTAATGATGCGCTCAATCGTGTTCTGTGCCGGCTCGCTAAACGCATGTCGACTGAGAGCCGTAATTGAACAATGCGCGGCATCGAGAGACAGTCGTTGATATTGCACATAACTCGTTTC
>DASZQT010000387.1:0-2721 GCA_035549515.1 Pseudolabrys sp.
ACCAGGAACAGGCCGATCCCGACGACGAGCAACGTAAGCGATATGGCGAAAAAGTACGGATGGACAAAAACGGTCGACACGCGCGTCCCTCGACTGCGGCGGTATGATCATCCCATTCGGGGCCGGCGACAAGACCGGACCGC
Organism: Pseudolabrys sp.; assembly: GCA_035549515.1. Classification (GTDB taxonomy): domain Bacteria; phylum Pseudomonadota; class Alphaproteobacteria; order Rhizobiales; family Xanthobacteraceae; genus Pseudolabrys. The sequence goes on from DASZQT010000387.1 coordinate 144, forward strand.
CGGATTTTCCAGAGCGCGCGTGGCGGACGTTCCAGGACGGGCTCTGCGAGCCGTCCAGGGAGCTCAGGCTATGCCGCTTTCTTCCATAGTTGCGCCGAAGCCTGCGCCGCTCCTTCGGCGAGGGCCGCAAGCTTCATCCATACGATCTTGGTGTCGACCTGCACGCGGCCGGCAAAGGTGCCGAAGCCGCAGTCGACGCCGGCGATGACATTCTCGCGACCGACCACATTGGCGAAATTCAGGATGCGGTCTGAGACCACTTCCGGGTGCTCGACCGTGTTCGAAGTGGAATCGATCACGCCCGGAATGATGATCTTGCCCTCGGGCAGTTTCACATCGCGCCAGATCTTCCATTCGTGCTCGTGCCGGCCATTGGCGGCGGGGAACGACACGGCCTGCGGCTTGGCGCTCAGTACGATGTCGACGATGTCCCGGAGCGGCACGTCGGTGTGGCGCGGCGCCATGGTCGAGCCCCAGCACACATGCATGCGCATGCGCTCGGCCGGAATATCCCTGACCGCGTGATTGAGCGCGGCGACATTGATCGCGATAATCTTGCGGAATTCCGAAAGCGGCAGGTCGAGATAGACCATGTGCCGCAGCATCGCGAGGTCGGGGCAGTCGAGCTGCAAGATGAAGCCGGCATCGACGATGGCCTTGTATTCGCGGCTCATCACGTCGGCGAGCGCGTAGACATAGGCTTCCTCGGTCTTGTAATGGCGGTTCTTGAGATAGCGCGCGATCTGCCCGGGCGAGGGCGAGGTCATGAAGAATTCTTCCGCCTTGGCGTTCTGCATCGCCTCTTTCGACAGCGCGATGTCGGCCTGCGCCGCCGGCCAGTCCTTCCAGGTCACATCGCCGGTGCACATCGGCCGGTTCTGAAACGGCGTGGCAAACTGCTTGAGGATGGCGGCGAGCTCGGGAAACTCCTCATCGCCGGTGCCCATCGGCGGCGAGCTCTCGCCCTCGAAGCCGGTGAGGCGGTCGAGCACATGCACGGTGTAATCGGTGCGGCCCTGCTCGCCGTCATTGATGATGTCGATCCCGCATTCGGCCTGCTTGCCGGCGACATAGGCGACGGCCTCGCGCACGGCCGTCTTTAATTCGTCGCGGCGGGCGCCCGGATGCGCCTGCTCGGCGAGCAGCAGCTCGACGACCTTGGCGGTGCGCGGCAGGCTGCCGGTGTGAGTGGTGAGAATGCGGTTGCTCGAGCGTTTCATGGGGATTTCCTTGGACTTTCCTCGGTGTTTTTGTTTTCAAAAGCCACGCACGGCTTCGGTGACATGTTCGACCTCGGGCGGACCGGCGAAGCAATGCGCGACGCAGGCGCGCCATTCCGGGAAATCGGGCGAGTTGCGGAAATCGACCGTGTGATTTTCCAGCGTTTCCCATTGCACGAACAGCCGGTAGCGCTGCGGTTTCTCGTGCGAGCGCTGGAGCGTCATGCCGCGGCAGCCCTTGGCGCGTTGGAAGATCGGCGTGGCTTTTTTCACGCCGGCTTCGAAGTCGGTTTCCATGCCGGGTTTCACGTCGATCTGCGCGATTTCGAGGATCATGGGATGAGACTTTCACCGGAGAACTAACGACAAAGGGCGCGCATTATGCTGCGCATCACCGCCGCTGCAAAGGGCGGGACGCAGCCCACGATTCTCCTGCCCCACGCGCCGGAAGGCAGATAAAGCGCTCAAAACGCGCGCATGCGGCGCAGCGCCCAATAGCAGGCGACACCGGCCGCCGCCGCGATAGTGAGCGCCACCCAGGTTCCACCATGGCTTTCCTGGAACGGCATGTCCTTGGTGTTCATGCCGAAGAAGCCGGTGACCAGCGTGGGCGGCAACAGGCAGGCCGTGAGGATCGAGAGCGTGAACAGCCGCTGATTGGTGATCGCCGTCATCTTGGCGTCGAGCTCGTCGAGCAGGAGCCGCGCGCGCTCATGCAGCGAGCCCACCTCGTGGTCGATGGCGTCGAGCTTCTGCGCCAGGTTGCGGATGGCGAGTGCCACCGGCGCATTGTCGGCGGCGATGCGCGGTTCCAGCCGGTGGAAGATGGAGCGCAGCTGCGTGAGCTGGCGATGCACGCGCACGGCCTGCAGGCGCACGCGGCCGATGCGCTGGCGCTCGTCGGCCGGCTCCTCGTGCAGGACGTGATCCTCGGCGCTGTCGAGCTCGGCGCCGAGGCGTTCCGCCATGCGGCCGATGGCATCGGCGAACTGGTCGATCACCGAATCGAGGAACGACACCGCGGTGGGGAAGCGCTTGCCGCTTTCGATGGCGCGCCGGTTGCTTTCGACCGAATGCACCGGCTTCTGCCGCGCGGTGATCAGCATGCGCTCGGTCATCACGAAACGCAGCCGCACCAGTTCGTCGCTGGGCTTGGCGAAGTCCTGCTGCAAATCGGGCACCACGCCGACGATCTCATGGCCGAGAATGTCGAGCCGCACATGCTGGTCGGGCCCGCCGAGCACCTCGCGCGCAAGGTCGGAAACCGGCGCGTGCTGCGCGATCCAGGCGCGGCAGCGCATATCGGCGAGCGCGAGATGCACCCAGGTCCAGCCCATGCCGTGGTCGGCGAGCGCGCG
>DASZQT010000388.1:0-5703 GCA_035549515.1 Pseudolabrys sp.
GCCGACCGCGACCAGCCAGCCGAGCGTGAAGCCGATGATCAGGAAGATCACGACGCCGACGATGCCGATGGTCGTGTACTGGCGCTTGAGATAGGCCTGCGCGCCTTCGCGCACGGCGGCGGAAATTTCCTGCATGCGGGCAGTGCCGGCATCGGCCTTGAGCACCGAGCCCGTGGCCCAGATGCCGTAGACGATGGCGAGCACGCCACAGCCGACGATCAACCACAATGTTGTCATGGTGAATGCAACCTCGATCTGATTTTTGGACTGACGGGGGTACGCCCCCGTCCGGTCCAGGGAGCGTCGAGGATGGCCGCTTGAAAGGGCGCTTCACCCCGACCGGAAAGCGGGCGGATATAGCCAAAAAGCGGCCGGTTGCGCAACGCGGAAAAACCGTCTGCCGCTTTGTTTCGCACTGGAACCCGATGCGGTGCCTGGGTCCCCCCCCTCCTCCCGGGGCTGCGGGGAAAGGCCCCCGCCCACCGGCCGCGATCCTGACCGCGAGCCCGCACACTTTCAGCCGCATTGGGCGACCGCGCGAAGCGATGGACGGGACCCGGTGGCCGCAGTCTCTCGAGAGCACACAGCGGTGCAGTGGCGGGCGACGAGGCCGTCGTCCCGCCAACGTTTTGCCACGCGTGCATCGCGCCGGACCGGTTATAGTCGGCCTCCATTTCGCAGGAGTCCTTCCCCGCATGCGCCGACGGTTGCGCCAGATTCGGGCCGCCATGCCGGTCGACGGGTGCGGATGGGCAGAAAGCGGCGACCCCGATATCGACCGCATTCGCCGGCTCGGCGCGGCCACCGTCTGGAAGCGCCGCCCCGCTTGGCTGCGGCCGCTCGGCCCGCCCGCCACGCGCCTCGTCTGGGCCCTCGTGGCGGCGCAGCGCGTGTTCAAATTCGCCAAAGCGGAGAAATTGCGCCTCGGAGCCGCCTTTGCACTCTTTTGGGACTGCCTGCTCAGCGGCGCGAGCGCGGCGGAAGCCCATATTCATCGCGCCCACTTTGGCCGGCGCCATCCCTTCCCCGGACGCGCGGTGGTGGTCAGCCTGCCGCTGATCGGCGATCCGGCGGCGCACCTCATTCTGAGCGACAAGCAGGCGACCGCCGAGCGGCTGGTAGCCGCCGGGCTCGACGTTCCCCGCCTGTATGCCGAGATTGCACGCGGCGACCGGCCTGACCTTTCCGTCGCGCCCTGGACCGCGCCGGCCGGGCTGCTGATCAAACCCCGGCACGGCCACAACGGCCACGGCATTCGGGCCGTCGATGTCGGAGGACCGGGATTGCTCGTCTCGCCAAGCGGCGCTCCGTTGCCGCCGCAACGCTTTGCCGACACGCTCGCCCGCCTGGCGCGGCGCGACAGCGTTCTGGTGCAGGAGCGTCTGACGGCGGCGCCGCAGCTTACGGGCCTCACGGTCGGGGTGAAACCGCCGGTGCTGCGGATCGCGGTCGCGCGTGCGCCGGGTGAGCCGCCTTTCGTGCACAGCGCGCTGTTTGCCATGGACATGCCGGAGGTCGACCCGAACGATCTGTTGCGCGGCAAGCTCCGGGCGCCGCTCGATGTTGCGACCGGCCGATTAGGCCCCGCCATTCTCTTTAGTAGCCCGCGCGAGCGCTTTGCCGCCGCGCCCTGGAGCGGCGCGCCCATCGCGGGCTTCGAACTGCCGCACTTTGCGCAGGCGATCGCGGCCGTCCTCAAGGCGACCGAGCTGTTTCCTGGCCTCGCCATCATCAATTGGGAACTGGTGCTGGCGCCGCGCGGGCCGGTCTTTCTCGAAGGCAACACCGCCGGCAATTGGAACACGACCGAGTTTCCGCGCATCGACGCGCCGGAATATCCTTCGGTCGCCGCCACTCTCGCGCGCTGGCTGTGAGTGCTACAGCGCCTCGACGCGCGCGCGTTCGCGCAACGAGAACCAAAAAAGCAGCGCGCCGGCCAGAAGCACGGTCGGAAACACCAGCGCGTTGATCGTGGCCCAGCCGAACGCGGCCAGGAGCTGGCCCGACGAGAACGAGCCCACCGCCACGCTACCGAAGATCAGGAAATCGTTGAACGCCTGCACCTTGTTGCGCTCGGCCGAGCCATGACATTCGGTGACCATGGTGGTGGCGCCGATGAAGGCGAAATTCCAGCCGATGCCGAGCAGGATGAGCGCGGTCCAGAAATGCGCGATGGAAACGCCGGTCATGCCGATGCCGGCGGTGAGCGCGATCAGCGCAAGCCCGAGGCCCGCGATGCGCAAGACGCCGAAGCGCGCGATCAGGCCGCCGGTCACGAAGCTCGGCGCATACATCGCCAGCACGTGCCATTGGATGCCGAGCGTTGCCTCGGTGACGGTGTGGCCACAGCCGACCATGGCGAGCGGCGCGGACGTCATCACCATGTTCATCATGGCATAGGCCGCCATGCCGCAGGCCGCCGCCACGATGAAGCGCGGCTTGCGCAGGATCTCCATGAGCGGGCGGGCACGCTCGCTGTGGTGGCGCGCGAGCGGCGGGATGTTCACGAATTGCAGCACGATGGCCGCGAGCAGCGCGCAGACCGATTGGCCGATATAGCTCGCCGCGAACAGGTATTGCGGCATCAGGTCCTTGGTCTGGATCACGAGCTGCGGCCCGATCACGCCGGCAAAGATGCCGCCGGCCAGCACATAGGACACCGCCTTGGGGCGGAAACGCTCGCTCGCGGTATCGGCGGCGGCAAAGCGGTAGGACTGGTGCGCGGCCGCGTAGAGCCCGCCGCAGAAGGTGCCGATGAGCAAAAGCCAGAACTGGCCGTGAATGACCGCCGAGCACGAGATCAGGCCGGACAGCACGCCGAACAGCGATCCGGTCTGCAACGCCGGGCGGCGGCCATAGCGGCGGGCGAGCGCGCCGACGGGGAGCGTGCCGAACCAGATACCGAGCACCATGCAGGTGATCGGCAGCGTGGCGAGCCCCTTGTCGGGCGCGAGCACGGCGCCGACGATCGAGGCGGTCGAGACGATGACGGTGTTATTGCCGCCGGCCAACGCCTGCGCGACCGAAAGCACCAGCGCGTTGCGGCGCGCAAGCGTGTCGTCGAACGCGGCATGCGTCATGGGTTCGGCAATCGCCGACATCGATCAGGAGCCCCCGGCAAAAACAGTCCCCATTTACGGGGCTCGGGAGAACAAAGCTACTGCCGCGGGTGCAGGGCTGCCCTGAGAACCTTTATGTCGCGGGCGCGGTCGCTCGGCTTCGTCACTCCGGGGCGCGAGCGCAGCGAGCGAGCCCCGAATCCGGTGCTCCGAACCCTACCGAGAGGGCGCGGAGTACGGTATCGCCCGCGCTCGCGGGCGATGACGGTCGCGGTGGGGCGAGATCGGGGACGGCAGGCCCTCAAAACTCGATCTTGCCCGGATGCAGCACGCGCGCGTTGCGGGCTTCGGGAATCGACAGCGCGCCGATCTGGCCGAGCGAGGCTTTCAGCTCGTCGATATAGAGGTCGATGAGCTGGGACGGGCCCTCGTCGCCGAGCGCGGCCACCGCCCACAGGAAGGTCTTGCCGGCAAACGCCGCCTTGGCGCCGAGCGCGAGCGCGCGCATGACGTCCTGTCCCGAGCGGATGCCGCTGTCGAGCAGCACGGTCGCCTTGTCGCCGACTGCGGCAACCACCGCCGGCAACGCATCGATCGAGGGCACCAGCGCCTCGATCTGGCGGCCGCCATGGTTGGACATCCAGATGCCCTCGATGCCGAGCGCGACCGCTTTCTCGGCATCCTCGGGATGCAGGATGCCCTTGAGCGCCATCGGGCCTTTCCAGAAATCGCGATAGCGCTTGACCTCTTCCCAATTGAACGCGCCGCCCATGCGCGCGCGTGCAAATGCGATGACCTCGTTGGTGGAAGCGCCGGGCGCGGCGTATTGGCTGATGGTCGCAAAGCGCGGATAGCCATTGCGCAGAAGCGCCATCAGCCAGCGCGGGCGCACCAGCATTTCATAGATCATGCGCGCATCGGGACGGAATTCGCTCGCGAGCCCGGCATAGGCTTCGCGCGAGCGCGTGGTGCGCACCGGCACGTCGAGCGTGAGCGTGAGCACCTTGGCCTCGACCGCCGCCGCGCGCCGCATCAGGTCGAAGCCGATTTTGTGATCCTCGTGCCAGAAGCGATAAAGCTGCAGCCAGAACACATCCGGCGCGGCTTCCGCCGCCTGCTCTATTGTTGCGCCGCCGGCGACGCTCAGCGTGTACGGCACGCGCGCGCGCTGCGCGGCCTTGGCCATCAGGATGTCGGCGCCCGGCCACACCAGCGACGGCCCGCCCATCGGCGCGATGCCGATCGGCGCGTTGTAGCGCTGCCCGAACAGTTCGACCTCGACCGGCGGCAGCTTGTTGGTGACGCCATAGCGCGGCACGATTTTGACATTGTCGAAGGCTGACCAATTGTGGTCGATGCCGACATCGTTGCCGGCACCGGTGTCGCCATATTCAAATGCAAACAGCGGCACGTTCTTGGGCGCGCGCTTGCGCATCCAGGCCGTGGTCGGAAACAGCTTGTGATATTTCGCGAAATTGGGATGCGGCTGGTAGGCGGCGAGCGCCTCTTTCTTCGCCGTCATGTCGAGCATGGCGTTTCCTTCGGACATTTCTTTGCGGTCAGGTCGTTTCGCGGGGACTATAGCGCATTCGCTGTCCCTGTCATTCCGGGGCCATTCAGAGACCCGCTCGTCCCCGCGAAAGCGGGGACCCAGGGAATGAGCGGAGGATGGGGTAGTTCTCAGAAATGGCTGAACGAGGCGCGCTCGAAGGAAAGCGCGCGGCCATCGGCTGCGAGGAAATGGGCGCCCTCGCCTGTCCCGATGCGGCCGATTTCGCTGACCGGAACGCCCGCCGCCCGAGCCGCGGCGCGGAAACTCTCGGCTTTGTCGGGCGGCACGCTGCAGACGATCTCGAAATCGTCGCCGCCGGTGAGCGCGGTCTCCAGCATGGCCGGATCGGCCGCGACGGCGGCCTGCGCCGCGTCCGAGAGCGGCACGCGCGCAACCTCCACCTCGGCGGCGACCTGCGACACCCGGCAGAGTTTCGCCAAATCTCCGGCCAGCCCATCCGACACGTCCATGGCGGCGGAGGCATGCGTGCGCACGGCCTCGGCGAGCGCGTTGCGCGGTCGCGGCAACAGATAGCGCGACAACAGATGATCGCGCTGCGGCTCGCTGAGCGGCCAGGCCGCACCTTTGCGGAGGACCAGCCCGAGCGCGGCGTCTCCAATACTGCCGGTGACGAAGACGAGATCGCCCGCTTGCGCGCCGGCGCGGCGCACCATGGTGCCGGTCGGCACGCTGCCGAACATCGCGACCGAAATCATGATCGGCCCGGGCGTGCGGTCGGTATCGCCGCCGAACAATGGACAGGCGAACGCTTCGGCATCGGCGCGCAGGCCGCGCGCAAAGTCACGCAGCCAGGCTTCGCCAATGTCCTTCGGCAAGGCCAGCGACACCAGGAAGCCGAGCGGCGTCGCGCCCTTGGCGGCGAGATCGGACAGATTCACGCGCAGCGCCTTCCGCGCCACCGTGTCGGCGGCATCCTCGGCGAAAAAATGCACGCCGCCGATGATGGCATCGGTCTTGAGCACGATGTCGCAGCCCGGCGGCGGCGCGATGAAAGCGGCATCGTCGGTGAGCGCGAGCGCGCCCGGATGGGTCGCGATCGGCTTGAAAAAGTCGGCGATCAGCCGGTCTTCG
>DASZQT010000389.1:0-6346 GCA_035549515.1 Pseudolabrys sp.
ATGCGCGCGCTCGTCGAGCAGGGCTGTCGCCTGCGCGTCGTCGTGCGGCCGGGCCGCCAAAACGCGATTGTCTCGTCCGATTCGATCGAGGAAATCGCGACTTCCGACCTCTGGTCGGAAACGCCCGAGGGCTATGCCGCGCTCTGCCGCGATATCGACACCGTCATCCACGTCGCCTGGTACGCCGAGCCGGGAAAATATCTGCTGTCGCCGGTGAACATCGACTGCCTGAGCGGTACGCTGCGCCTTGCGCAAGCCGCGGCCGCCGCCAAGGTGCGGCGCTTCATCGGCGTCGGCACGTGTTTCGAATACGACTTCGCGCCTGGCTATCTGACCATCAACACGCCGCTGCGGCCCTCGACGCCCTATGCCGCGGCGAAGGCGGCGGCCTATCTGGCGCTCTCGCAATATCTGCCGAGCCAGAACGTGGAATTTGCTTGGTGCCGGCTGTTCTATCTGTACGGCGAAGGCGAGGACGAGCGTCGCCTGGTCCCGCAACTGCGCGCCAAGCTCGCGGCCGGCGAGCCGGTCGACCTCACCAGCGGCAAGCAGATCCGCGATTATCTCGACGTGCGCGAGGCCGGCCGCATGATCGTGGACTGCGCGCTCGGGCGTGCGCGTCGCGCCGTCAATATCTGCTCCGGTACGCCGGTGACGGTGCGTGAGCTGGCCGAACGCATTGCCGACGAATACGGCCGCCGCGACCTGCTGCGCTTCGGCGCGCGGCCTGAGAACTTGGTCGATCCGCCCTGCGTGGTGGGGGTGCGCTGAATTGGGATGCGCCGCGGCTGCTACGCACTCCGTTCATTCCCGCGCAAGCGGGAATCCAGCGCTGGGTCCCCGCTTTCGCGGGGACGAGCGGTTGGGGTGTCACCTCGCCGCGTCGGCCGCCCTGGCCATGCGGCGCGGCTGCGGCACGTAATAGTCGCCGAGCCTGATCATCGGCCGCGGATTGAGCACGATCGAGGTGAGCCGGTCGCGCAGCGCCTTCGGCGAGGTCGGTTTGACCAGATATTCATGCGCGCCGGCGCGCAACGCCTTCACGACCTGCGAGCGCTGGCCGCGCGCGGTCAGCATGATGATCGGCAGATTGGGCCGCGGAAACACGCCGGGCGAACGCACGATGCGTAAGACTTCCATGCCGTCAAGCACCGGCATTTCCCAGTCGAGCAGCATCACGTCGGGGTCGCAGGTACGGATCATCTCCAGCGCCTCCAGCCCGTCGGGCGCTTCCAGCACCGATTTGGCGCCGAGATTCATCAGCATCATACGCGTGAGCCGGCGCATGTAGGAATTGCTGTCGACGATCAGGATATTCAAACCCTGGATCATCGTGTCGGCGTAACTGGGGGGCATCGACGCTCTTACCCTCATGCTGCAACGGTGCCAGAGTAATCGTAAGCGCCTGCCTTTATCCTAAGACGATCTGTTCAATTTTTAGCAATCGCGCTTTCGCGTGGTAAATTTCGTCTTATCTAGAGAGCGAGGCGCTGCGGATTTCGTTAACGATGTTCAGCCCAAGGGAAATGCATCATGAAGCTGCCCGGCCCCGACCATCCGATCACCGTCACTCCCAACAGCCGGCGCGTGCGCGTGCGTTTCGCCGGCAAGGTGATCGCCGACACCACGCGCGCGCTGACACTGAAAGAGGCCAATTATCCGGCCGTGCAGTATATCCCGCGCGCGGATGCCGATATGAGCCTGCTGCGCGCGACCGATCATCACACGCATTGCCCCTATAAGGGCGATGCCAGTTATTTCAGCATCGCGGTCGATGGGCGCGGCGCCGACAACGCGGTGTGGTCCTATGTCGAGCCATTCCCGGCGGTCGGTGAGATCAAGGAGTATCTCGCCTTTTATCCGAACCGCGTCGATGCGATCGAGGAAGGCTGAGCGCGCGCCCTCGCTAATGCATCCTCGGCGAGCGCAGGAATTTGGTGCGGTCGGAGGAATTCACCCGCACGTCGAAGGTCAAGCCCTCGCGGTAGAGCGTGAGCGGCACTTCCACGCCGGCTTCGCCCAGCGACCAGACCTTGCGATAGAAAGCGGCGAGCGTCGACACATGCTCGCCCGCGACCGCCATCACCACGTCGCCGGAGCGCAATTCCGCGCGCGCCGCCGGTCCTTTCGGCGCGATGCCGACGACGACGACCTTGTCCTCGACCTCGGTCGAATAGACGCCCAGCCACGGTCGCGCCGGCTGGTCGACACGGCCGAAGCGGCGCAGGTCGTTCAAAATCGGCTTCAACAGATCGATCGGCACCATCATGTTGAGGTGCTCATTCTTGCCGGAGCGCTCGCGCTCGAGCTGCAGCGAGCCGATGCCGATCAATTCGCCCGCCGGCGAAATCAGCGCGGTGCCGCCCCAGTTGGGATGCGCGGGGAAAGTGAAGATCGCCTCGTCCAGCACGTATTCCCAATAGCCTGCGAATTCCTGCTTGGCGGCGATATGCGCGGCGAGCGAGCGCGTGCGCCCGCCCACGCCGCCGACCACCACGCGGTCGCCGACCTGCGCGGCGCTCGATGAGCCGATGGCAAGCGTGGGCAGATCGAGCTGTCCGAGCGCCTGTACCAGGCCGAAGCCGGTCGCCTGGTCGAATCCGAGCGCATGGCCTTGCATGACGCGGCCGTCGCCGAGATGCAGCCAGACGGTTTCCGCTTCGGTGATCAGATAGCCGATGGTGAGCACCAACCCGTCGCCGATCAGCACGCCGTTGCCGGCGCGCTCGACGCCGAGCGTCTCGGCGGTGAAGGCATCGGGCGGAATAATGCAGTGCAGCCCGACCACCGACATCAGCGTGCGCTCGAGATCGTAAGGATAATCTTCGGCGCGCGGCTGCGCGGATGCCGGCACTTTCCATTCGGTCAGCGAGGCCATTGTTTTGGAATCCCTCGAACTGAATCAGCGGTACGGAGTTTCCGCCATCATATCGGCCGCCGCGCGGGCGAGAAACGTTAAAAAGTGAGTGGCTTGGGATCGCACCAACTCGTGACGTCGTCCCGGGCGAGCGCAAAAGCGCGTTTACGCGCGTCTTCGACGGGCTATGCGAGACCCGCGACCCGGTACGCCGCAGCCCCTCGATAGGCTGCGGCGCACCAGGCCCCCGCTTTCGCGGGGGCGAGAGGATTGTGTATCAATGCGCCAACCAATTCAGATGCAAAGGCAGGCCGGAATTTCATGTTTCCCCTTTCCATTCTCGATCTCTCGCCGGTGGCGGCCGGCTCCGGCGGCGCGCAGGCGCTGCGCAATTCGCTCGATCTGGCGCAGCATGCCGACCGGCTCGGCTTCACGCGCTATTGGGTGGCCGAGCACCACAACATGCCGGCGATCGCGAGTTCGGCGCCCGACATCATGATCGGCCAGATCGCCGCGTTAACGGCGCGCATCCGCGTCGGTTCCGGCGGGGTGATGCTACCCAATCATGCGCCGCTCACCGTGGCCGAGCGCTTCAAGGTGCTGGAGGCGCTTTTCCCGAATCGCATCGATCTGGGGCTCGGCCGCGCGCCCGGCACCGATCCCGCCACCTCATACGCCTTGCGCCGGCGACAGGGCGTCAGCGAGGAGGACGATTTCCTCGAACGCTTCAACGAGCTGATGCTGCTGGAAACGCGCGGCTTCCCGGCCGGCCATCCATTCCATAACGTGCGCGCCATGCCGGCGGATGTGCCGTTGCCGCCGATCTTTCTGTTGGGCTCGTCCGATTACAGCGCGCAGCTTTCCGGCCATATCGGCGCGGCCTTTGCCTTCGCGCACCATTTCGCAAATTTCGATGCCGCCGAGGCGATGCGGCTTTATCGCGAGAATTTCAAGCCGTCACCGTCCCACGGTGAGCCTTATGCAATTCTGGCGACGCATGTGGTGTGCGCCGATACGGACGAGGAAGCCGAGCGGCTGGCCAAGACCGTCGATTTGAATTTCGTGCGGCGCGCCAAGGGCGAATATCAGCCGCTGGCGTCGCCGGAAGAGGCCGCGGCTTACGATTATACGCCGGCCGACAAGGGCCGCATCGCCTATAATCGGCAGCGATTGGCGGTCGGCGCGCCGGCGACCGTGCTGGCGCGGCTCAAGCCGCTGCTCGACGCCACGCAAGCCGACGAACTGATGGTCACGAGCATGATCTATGACCATGAGGCGCGGAAGCGCTCCTACGAACTTCTGGCGCAAGCCTTCGCATAGGGCCTCGTGTCCCGGGCGCGGCGCGGCATGAAACGACGCGCTGCCGACCCGGTACCCTGCTTCCTCAAAGCCGGACCCCGGATCGGCGGCGCATCACTTCGCTACCGCTCGTGCTGCGCCGCATCCGGGTAACGCTGCTGCCGGCCCGCCTCCCCACTGACGCCGCGCGCGGGATCGGCTAGACTTAAAGTTGCAAGGCGCACATGCGGGATTGAACCCGCAGTGCCTGCAAATGGGGAGGCGGCCATGATCTCACACAATTTACGTAAGACTCTCGGCGCTGCGCTGGCGCCGGCGTTCGGGTTGCTTGTGCTCGCCGGCGCGCCGGCCGGCGCGCAGCAGGCGGCGCCGGAAATACCCTTCGAGTCCGTTCCCAATCCGCTCAAGCTGCCGCCCGACATGAATTTCGGCGAGGCGACCGGCGTCGCGGTCAATTCGGAGGGGCACGTGTTCGTGTTCTCGCGCGGCAACACCAATGGGCCGGCCTATGCCGCGGCCGCCGCGCAGCTTCTGGAATTCGACCGCCACGGAAAATTCATCCGCGAGATCGGCAAGAATCTTTACGCCTGGTCGTTCGCCCACACCGTGCGCGTCGACAAGGACGACAATATCTGGGCCATCGACAAGGGCTCGGACATGATCATCCGCTTCAATCCGGCCGGCCATGTCACCATGGTGTTCGGGCGCAAGCAGGAAGCCTCCGACGAGGACACCGCCCCGCTCAAGCATCCGGTGCCGCCGAAGCCGGCCGAGGACGGCCGCTTCCGGCAGCCGACCGACGTCGCCTTCGGCCCGAAGGGCGAAATCTATATCAGCGACGGCTACATCAATTCGCGCGTCGCCAAGGCCGACAAGGACGGCAACTGGCTGATGTCGTGGGGTGATCGCGGCAAGGAGCCGGGCCAGTTCAACACCCCGCACAGCATCGCCTCCGATGCGCAAGGCAATATCTACGTGGCCGATCGCGGCAATGGCCGCATCCAGGTGTTCGATGGCAACGGAAAGTTCCTGCGCGTCATCAAGATCGATGTGCCGTTCGACGTGTCGGCCGCGCGCGCGGCCATCGGCAACAAGCCGACGCTGCAGACCTATCAAAAGGTGCTGACGCTGGCGCCCGGCTCGCCCTGGGCGATCTGCATCACACCGCCGCCGCACCAGGTGCTGTACTCGGCCGACGCCTATCCGGGCCGGCTCTACAAGCTCAGCCTGGACGGCAAGGTGCTCGGCTGGCTCGGGCAGACCGGCAAGCAGCTCAAACAGTTCGGCTGGATCCACGAGATCGCCTGCCCCTCCGAAAACGAGGTCTATGTGGCGGAGCTGCTGAACTGGCGGGTGCAGAAGCTGATCCTGCATCCGAAGAAGCAGCAGAACGCCGCGCGTTGATTTGATCGCAGGCGAGCCGCGGCCGCGCTCGCTCATGCGCCGTCCGCCGTGCTAGAAGCGCGGCGGACGACATGGTGTCGCGCATTCTCGATGTTGCAATAACGGGAGGTTTCCTTGGGCAAGCAGTTCAAGCTCACGACGGCCGACAGCCACACGCTGGGCGCCTATCGCGCCGATCCGGCGGGCACGCCGAAGGGCGGCATGGTGGTGGTGCAGGAGATTTTCGGCGTCAATCACCACATTCGCGCGGTCTGCGACCGGCTGGCGGCGCTGGGTTATGTCGCGGTGGCACCGGCGGTGTTCGACCGCTTCGTGCGCGATTTCGAATGCGGCTATACGCCGGATGAGATCGCCAATGCGCGCAGCTATCTCGGCAATCTCAGCTGGGACAAGATGATGGCCGACATCGCGGCCGCGCAAGCCGACCTCAAGAGTGTCGGGCCCTTGGGCGTGATCGGCTTCTGCATGGGCGGCACGGCTGCCTTCCTCGCCGCCTGTCGTCTCCCGGGCTTTGCGGCCTCGGTGTCTTTCTATGGCGGGCAGATCGGCAAGTTTGCCGATGAGCAGCCGAAATGCCCGATGCAGATGCATTTTGGCGAGAAGGACGAAGGCATCCCGATGTCGACCGTCGAGGAAATCAAAAAGAAGCAGCCGCAAGCCGAGATCTACACCTATCCCGATGCCCCGCACGGCTTCTATTGCGACGAGCGCGCCAGCTATCGCAAGGCGGCCGGCGATCTGGCCTGGAGCCGCACGCAGGAATTCCTGGCGAAGCATATGAAGTGA
>DASZQT010000390.1:0-36340 GCA_035549515.1 Pseudolabrys sp.
CTATTTCGCGGCCACCTTCACCACGCTGACCGGCAGCTTCATCGGCGGCATCGTGCTCGCGCTCGCCGCCACGCTTGTGGTCGGCATGGCGGTCGAAGTGATCGCCATGCGCAGGCTGTACGGCCGCGACCACCTCGATCATGTGCTCGGCACTTTCGGCCTCATCCTGTTCTTCAACGAGGCCGTGCGCCTGGTGTGGGGACCGGCCGGCATGAACCTGACGCTGCCGGGCTGGCTCAACACGTCCATTCAGGTTCTCCCCGGCGTCTATTATTCGATGTACCGGTTCTCGATCATCGTCGTCAGCCTGGTCGTCGCGCTCGGGCTTTATCTCACCATCATGCGCACGCGCATCGGCATGCTGATCCGCGCCGGCGCCTCCAATCGCGAGATGGTCGGCGCGCTCGGGATCAATATCAAGCTGCTCTACACGTTTGTGTTCGGCGTCGGTGCCGCGCTCGCCGGGCTTGCCGGCCTGATGCAGGCGGCGATCCTGACCGCGCAGATCGGCATGGGCGAGAACATCCTGATCCTCGCCTTCGTCATCACCGTCATCGGCGGCATCGGCTCGGTGCGCGGCGCCTTCGTCGCGGCCATCTTTGTCGGTGTGATCGACACGCTCGGGCGCTCTTACCTTCCCACTCTCCTGAAGGCCCTGCTGAGCGCCGATGCCGCTTCCACCGCCGCGCCGGCGCTCTCCTCCATGCTGATCTATCTGGTGATGGCGCTGGTGCTTATCGTGAAACCGGAAGGCCTGTTCTCGGCGGGCGGCAAATGAGCGGCCGGTTCACCGTGCGTGACATCCTCGCCGGCGCGCTGCTGGTCGCGCTCGCCTTGCTGCCCGTTTATGTGCAGCTCGCGCACGCGCCGTTCCTGCTAACATTGTTCACGCGCATCGTCATCCTCGCGCTCGCCGCCGTGAGCCTCAATCTGATCCTCGGCTTCGGCGGCATGATGAGCTTCGGCCATGCCGTCTATCTGGGAATCGGAGGCTACGCCGTCGGCATCCTCGCGCATGAGGGCGTCAATTCTGGCTTCGTGCAATGGCCGGTGGCGCTCGGCGCCAGCGCGCTGTTCGCGCTGGTGATCGGCGCGCTCTCGCTGCGCACGCGCGGCGTCTATTTCATCATGATCACGCTCGCCTTCGCGCAGATGGCCTATTACATGATTTCCGGCATCGAACGGTACGGCGGCGACGACGGCCTCACCATCTACAGGCGCAGCCAGTTCTTCGCGCCGCTCGATCTCAACAACAAGGTGCAATTCTATTACATCTGCCTCGCGCTTCTGTTCGGCGGCATCTACCTCGTCTGGCGCATCGTGAATTCGCGCTTCGGTCTCGTCATCCAGGGCGCGCGCTCGAACGACACGCGCATGCGCGCCATCGGCTTCCCGACCTACCGTTACAAGCTCGTCTGCTTCGTCATCGCCGGCACGATGTGCGGGCTGGCCGGCGCGCTGATCGCCAACAACACCGATTTCGTCAGTCCCGCGATGATGTATTGGACGCGCTCCGGCGACCTCATCATCATGGTGGTGCTCGGCGGCATGGGCACGGTGATCGGCCCGGTGTTCGGCGCGGTCGCGCTCTTGGTGCTCGAGGAGGTGCTGTCCGGCATCACCGAATATTGGCAGATCATCCTCGGCCCGCTGCTGCTGCTGGTCGTTCTGTTCGCGCGCGGCGGCATCGACGGGATGCTCGGCTCGATCGGCGGAAAGGCGCGCAAATGAGCGAGCCGCTGCTCAAGGTCGAGAATCTCGCCAAGCGCTTCGGCGGCATCGTCGCCACCGACGATCTCATGTTCGACGTCGCCGAGGGCGAATTGCATGCCGTGATCGGGCCGAACGGCGCCGGCAAGACCACGCTGATCGCGCAGCTCTCCGGCCAGCTCATCGCCGATTCGGGCCGCATCCGCTTCGCCGGCCACGACATCACGCGCCTGCCGCCGTTCAAGCGCAGCCGGCTCGGGCTGGCGCGCTCATTCCAGATCACCTCGCTGTTTCTCGATTTGAGCGTCCTCGACAATGTCGCGCTCGCGGTGCAGGCGCATGCGGGGCATTCGTTTCGCTTCTGGCGCAATGCGCGCTCGGAGACGGAATTGCGCCAGCCGGCGCGCGATGCGCTCGCGCGCGTCGGTCTTGCCGAGCGCGCCGATTGGCCGGCGTCCGCTTTGAGCCATGGCGAGCATCGCCTGCTCGAGCTTGCCATGGCGCTCGCCGGCCAGCCGCGCATGCTGCTGCTCGACGAGCCGATGGCCGGTCTCGGGCCCGAGGAATCGGCGCGCATGGTCGACATGCTGCGCGACTTGAAGAAGGAATACACCATCCTCCTGGTCGAGCACGACATGGAGGCGGTGTTCGCGCTCGCCTCGCGCATCACCGTGCTGGTCTACGGACGTGTGATTGCGTCCGGCAGTCCGGACGACATCCGCAATAATGACGCGGTGCGCGAGGCCTATCTCGGCGAAGACGAGCAGGAGGGGGCGGTCCATGGCTGAGCCCGTGCTCGAA
Organism: Pseudolabrys sp.; assembly: GCA_035549515.1. Lineage (GTDB taxonomy): Bacteria > Pseudomonadota > Alphaproteobacteria > Rhizobiales > Xanthobacteraceae > Pseudolabrys. The sequence continues at coordinate 2,512 of DASZQT010000390.1, forward strand.
ATCGGCGAGGTCGAAACCGCCTATGGCCTGAGCCAGGTGCTGTTCGGCGTGTCGCTCTCCATCGCGCCCGGCGAGATGGTCACGCTCATGGGCCGTAACGGCATGGGCAAGACCACCACGGTGCGCTCGATCATGGGGCTGACGCCGGCGCGTGCCGGCACGATCCGCTTCATGGGCGACGAGATTCGCGGGCTTGCCGCTTATCGCATCGCGCAGCGCGGCATTGGCCTGGTGCCGGAAGGCCGACAGATTTTCCCCAATCTCACGGTGCGCGAGAACCTGGTGGCGACCGCGGTGAAACGCGACGGCGGCGAGTGGACGCTTGAGCGCGTCTTCGACCTGTTCCCGCGCCTTGCCGAACGCGCGAGCAGCATGGGCAATCAACTGTCGGGCGGCGAACAGCAGATGCTGGCGGTCGGCCGCGCGCTGATGACCAACCCGCGCTTGCTGATTCTCGATGAGGCGACCGAGGGCCTCGCGCCACTGATCCGGCAGGAAATATGGAAATGCCTGGCGCGGCTCAAGGGCACCGGCCTTTCCATCTTGGTCATCGACAAGAATGTCGGCGCGCTGATGCGCGTGGCCGACCGCCATTTCTTCATCGAACGCGGCCGCGTGGTGTGGAAGGGCGCTTCCGCCGAGCTTGCCGCGGCGACCGATGTGCAGCATCGGTATTTGGGCGTGTGAGTTGTTGTCGTCCCGGCCGAGCGAAGCGAGAGCCGGGACCCATACTCCGCAGTTTATCGACAGCGCAGGGCGTATGGGTCCCCGCCTTCGCGGGGACGACAACGGAGAGGTCCACGCCACAGCAGAGAGTTTCACTCCGCCGGCTGCGGGCTCGGTCTCCGCCGGATGAAGCTCGGCATGGCGCCGCCGAGGCGGCGGTGCAAGCGGTCGAGCAACAGGTAGATCACGGGCGTGGTGTAGAGCGTCAGCGTCTGCGACACCAGAAGACCGCCGATGATGGTGATGCCGAGCGGGCGGCGCAGCTCGGAGCCGGGCCCGACCGCGAGCACCAGCGGCAGCGCGCCGAACATGGCGGCAAGCGTGGTCATCAGGATCGGCCGAAAGCGCTCCATGCAGGCTTCGTGGATCGCGCGGTCGGGCGACAGCCCGCGCCGGCGCTCGCCATCGAGCGCGAAGTCCACCATCATGATGCCGTTCTTCTTCACGATGCCGATCAGCAGAATGATCCCGAGGAACGCGATCAGTGAAAGCTCAGTATTCGACACCTGCAACGCGAGCAGCGCGCCCAGCCCGGCCGACGGCAATGTCGAGATGATGGTGAGCGGGTGCGCGAGGCTCTCATAGAGCACGCCGAGCACGATATAGATCGCGATCAGCGCCGCCACCAGCAGCAGCGGCTGTGCCAGCGCACTTTGCTTATAGGCGAGCACGTCGCCGGCGAAATCCGAGCGGATCGAGTCCGGCAAATGCATCTCCGCCACCGCCTGCGAGATCGCGGCGGTTGCGTCGGCGAGCTTGGTGTCGGGCGTGAGATTGTAGGTGATCGTGGTCGAGGGGAACTGGCCCTGATGATTGACCACCAGCGGCGCGACGCCGCGCTCGACCTTGGCCACCGCCGAGAGCGGCACCTGCGCGCCATTGTTGCCGGGCACGTAGACCTGGCTGAGATCGGTGGGGTCGCGCTGATAGTGGCGATCGACTTCGAGGATGACGCGGTATTGGTTGCGCTGGGTGTAGATGGTCGAGATCTGCCGCTGCGAGAACGCGTCGTTAAGCGCGTTGTCGATGTCCGTCATTTTTATGCCGAGCCGCGCGGCTGCCGGACGGTCGATATTGACGGTGGCCTGCAACCCGCCCTGTTCGCGGTCGGTGTTGACATCGACCACGCCCGGCACGTGCTTGATCCGCTCAAGCACCTTCGGCACCCAGGTCTGTAGCGCGTCGATGTCGGCGCTCCATAGCGTGAATTGATATTGCGAATCGCTCTGCCGTCCCCCGATCCGGAGGTCGCCGGCCGGCACCATGAATACACGAAGGCCGGGAATGCGCGCGACCTTGGCGCGCAGCCGTGCCACCACGCGCGGCGTGCTCAGATTGTCGCGCTCGGCCAGCGGCTTCAGGCTGATGAACAGCCGACCGCGATTGACCGAGGCATTGAACCCTGTCGCGCCGACCGATGAGCCGACGCCGGCCACCGCCGGATCGGCCATCACGACATCGACCGCGCGCTGCTGCAATTTCTCCATCGCGTCGAATGAAATGTCGGTCGAGGCCTGCGTGCCGCCGAAGATCAGCCCGGTGTCGTCTTGCGGGAAGAAGCCTTTCGGCGCCTGGATGAACATGAACACCGTGAGTGCGATGGTCGCCAGAAACACGATCAGCGTCGCGGCGCGATTGGCGAGCGCCACCTCCAGCGTGCGGTCGTAGAAGCGCAGCATATGCGACAGCACCCATTCGACGCGGCGGTCGAGCCAGGTGGCGGACGGGCTCGGCGGCTCGTGCACGAAATAGGCGCACAGCATCGGCGTCACCGACAGCGACACGAAGGTCGAGACGACGATGGCGAACACCAGCGTCACCGAGAATTCGCGGAATAGACGGCCGACGATGCCGCCCATGAACAAGAGCGGGATGAAGGCCGCGATCAGCGAGATCGAAATCGAGATCACGGTGAAGCCGATCTGGCGCGAACCTTTCAAGGTCGCGCGCAGTGGCGAGGCGCCCTGCTCGAGATTTCGGAACACGTTCTCGATCATGACGATTGCATCGTCGACCACGAAACCGACCGAAACCGCGAGCGCCATCAGCGAGACGTTGTCGACCGAGAAGCCGGCCGCCCACATGGCCGCGCAGGTGCCGGCCAGCGCCAGCGGCACGGTGATGCCGGCGGCGATTGTGGGCGCGGCGCGGCGCAGGAACAGGAACACCACCATCATCACCAGCACGGCGGTGGCGGCGAGCGTGATCTGCATGTCGCCGATGCTGGCGCGGATCGATTGCGTTCGGTCGGTGAGCACCGAAATGTCGAGCGCGGCCGGCACCCATTGCCTGATCTCCGGCAGCAGGTCGTAGATGCGGTCGACCGTATCAATGACATTGGCATCGTTCTGCTTGGTGATGATGAGCAGCACCGAGGGCTGTCGGCCGTACCAGCCGGCCGAGCGGGTGTTGCGCACGCTCGGCGTGATCGAGGCCACGGTCGACAGCCGGATCACATTGCCGTCCACCGTCTTCACCACCAGCGGGTCGTAGTCCTTCGCGTCGCGCAGTTGTCCGTTGACGCCGATGCTGACGCCGCGCTTGTCGCCGTCGAAATTGCCGATAGGCCCGAGCGCATTGGCATTTGTGATCGCGGTGCGCACGTCTTCCATCGACAGGCCCATGGCCGAGAGCCTCGTCGGATCGACGCGCACGCGCAGCGCCGGCTGCTCGGAGCCCGCCACCGTGACGTCGGCGACGCCCTCGACCTGCGCGAGGCGCTGCGCGATCACGCTGTCGGCGGCGTCGTAGATTTGGCTCGGCTGCAATGTCTTGGAGGTGAGCGCGAGGATCAGGATCGGCGCGGCCGCCGGATTGAACTTGCGGAAGGTCGGCAGCGTCGGCAGGTCGCCCGGCAGGTCGCTGAGCGCGGCATTGAGCGCGGCCTGCACGTCGCGCGCGGCGCCGTCGACGCTGCGCGATAGATCGAATTGCACGGTGATGTGCGTCGATCCGAGCGAGGACACCGAGGTGAGCTCGGTCACGCCGGCGATCTCGCCCAGCCGCCGTTCGAGCGGTGCCGCCACGGTGGCGGCCATGGTGTTGGGGTCGGCGCCGGGGCGGCTGGCCGTCACGCTGATGGTCGGCAGGTCGACGCTCGGCAGGCTGGCCACCGGCAGGAACATGTAGGCGACGGCGCCGACCAGGAATATCCCGATCGCCATCAGCGTGGTGCCGATCGGCCGCCGGATGAACGGGTAGGAGAAGTTCATCGTCTCCTTCCCCTCACTCCGCCGGATGCGCGCGAAGCGCGCCGCGGCCGGAGAGCCGCGCGCGCAGCCGCTCCATGTAGAGATAGATCACCGGCGTGGTGTAGAGGGTGAGCAACTGGCTGAGCAGAAGCCCGCCCACGATGGTGATGCCGAGCGGATTGCGCAGTTCCGAGCCGGTGCCGCTTTCGAGCGCCAAGGGCAGCGCGCCGAACAGCGCGGCAAACGTCGTCATCATGATCGGGCGGAACCGCAGCAGGGCCGCCTGCACGATCGAGTCGACGGGACTCAAGCCCTGCCGGCGCTCGGCCTCGAGCGCGAAGTCGATCATCATAATCGCGTTCTTCTTCACGATCCCCATCAGCAGCACGATGCCGATCACCGCGATCAGCGAGAGGTCGTAGCCGAACAGCATGAGTGCGAGCAGCGCGCCGACGCCGGCCGACGGCAGCGTCGAGAGAATCGTCAGCGGATGGATGAAGCTCTCGTACAGAACGCCGAGGACGATGTAGATCGCGATCACCGCCGCCAGGATCAGCCAGGGCTCGCCGGCAAGCGACTTGGCGAATTCGGCGGCGTCGCCGGAATAGCTACCGGTGACCGAGGTCGGCATGCCGATTGCCGCCTGCGCGGCCGTAATGGCGGCGACCGCATCGGACAGTGCATAACCGTCGGCGAGATCGAAGCTGATGGTGACCGAGGGGAATTGCTCTTGGTGCGCGATGGCGAGCGGCGCCGACGACGGCACGAAGCGGGCGAAGGCCGAGAGCGGCACCTGCGTGTTGCCGGTGACGGCGTTAGGCGTCGCGGTGGTGTTGGTGTTGGTGGTGCCGGTGGCGGTGGTGCTGACGGTGGCGACGGTGCCGGTCGAGGTATGCGCGCCGGTAACATAGAGCTTGTCGAGCGCGGCGGGGTCCTGCTGGTAGCGCGGCTGCGCCTCCAGGATCACGCGGTATTGGTTGGCCTGGCCGTAAATGGTCGACACCTGGCGCTGGCTGAAGGCGTCGTTGAGCGTGTCGGTGACGCTCTGCATCGACACGCCGAGCCTGCCCGCGCGCTCGCGGTCGACATCGACGATCACGCGCGGTCCGCCTTCCTGCGCTTCCGAGGCGACCGCCAGAAAGCCCGGATTGCGGCGCAGCCGCTCGACCAGTTTGTCGGCCCAGGAGACCACCGCGGCGCGGTCGGTGCCGACCAGCGTGTACTGATAGAGCGCGCGCGACAGCCGCGTGGAAATCTGGATGTCCTGCGCCGGCTGGAAATAGACCGTCATGCCGGGGATCGAGGCGACCGCCCGCTTCAGCCGCGCCACGATGGTGTCGACATGGGCGGCGCGTCCATCGCGCGGTTTGAGCACGATGGTGAGGCGGCCGGCATTGGGCGTGGCGTTGAGCGGGCTCACGCCGATCACCGAGACCACGCTGGCGACATCGGAGTCGGCGCGGATTGCGTCTTCCACCGCCCGCTGCCGCCGCTGCATCTCGTCGAAGGAAACGTCGGTGCCGGCTTCGGTCACCGCCACGATCATGCCGGTGTCCTGCAAGGGCAGGAAGCCTTTCGGCATTGCGGCATAGAGCATGACCGTCGCGACAAGCGTGGCGAGCGTTACCAGGAGCGTTGCGCCCTGATGGCGCAGCACCCAATGCAGCGTGCGTCGATAGAATTCGACCGAACCGTCGACCATGCCTGAAAAGGCGCGCGTCAGCCGATTGCCGCGCCGTTCTTCGCCCGCGCGCAACAGGCGCCCGCACATCATCGGCGTCAGCGTCAGCGACACGACGGCGGAAACCACGACCGCGATGGTGAGAGTGAGCGCAAATTCGCGGAACATGCGCCCGACCAGCCCGGTCATGAATAGCAGCGGAATGAACACGGCGATCAGCGACATGGTCAGCGAAATGACGGTGAAGCCGATCTGCTTGGCGCCGCGCAGCGCCGCTTCGAGCGGCGGCTCGCCATCCTCGATGTGGCGCACGATGTTCTCGATCATCACGATGGCGTCGTCGACCACGAAGCCGGTGCCGATGGTGAGCGCCATCAGCGACAGGTTGTCGAGCGAGAAGCCGGCGAACCACATCACCCCGAAGGTCGCGATCAGCGACAGCGGCAGTGCCACGGCGGCGATCGCGGTGGCGCGCAATGTGCGCAGGAAGATCAGCACCACCAGCACCACGAGGCCGACGCTGAGCATCAGCGTGAATTCGACGTCGCGCACCGAAGCGCGGATGGTGTCGGTGCGGTCGTTCACCACCGTGAGATTGACGCCCGACGGCATTGCGCGCGTCAGCCGCGGCAGTTCGGCGCGGATGCGGCGCACCGTCTCGATCACATTGGCGCCGGGCTGGCGCTGCACGTCGATTACGACGGCGGGCGCGCCCTTGTACCAGGCGCCGACCTTGTTGTTTTCCAGCCCGTCGATGACGTCGGCGACGTCCGACAGCAACACCGGCGCATTGTTCCGATAGGCCACGGTGATGGCGCGATAGGCGGCGGCGCTGGCGAGCTGGTCGTTGGCGGCGATGCTGTAGGATTGGTGCGCGCCGTCGAGCGAGCCCTTCGGTCCGGCCACATTGGCGCCGACGATGGCGGTGCGCAGGTCTTCCAGCCCAATGCCATAGGCCGCGAGCCGCGACAGATCGGCCTGGATGCGGATCGCCGGCTTGATGCCGCCCTGCACCGAGACGTGGCCGACGCCGGTCACTTCCGAGAGGCGCGGCGCGATGATCGTATCGGCCATGTCGCTCAGCGCGCGCTGGTCGATGGCCTTGGAGGTCAGCGCGAGCGTGACGATCGGCACGTCGGCCGGGTTCACCTTCGAATAGACCGGCGGGTAGGGCAGATTGCGCGGCAGCGTGGAGGCGGCGGCGCTGATCGCGGATTGCACATCCTGCGCGGCTGCGTCGATGTCGCGCGTGAGGTCGAATTGCAGCGTAATCTGGCTGATTCCGAACGACGACGACGAGGTCATCGTCTGCAGCGAGGGGATCTGGCCGAACTGCCGCTCGAGCGGCGCGGTGACCAGCGCGACCATGGTGTCGGGGCTGGCGCCCGGCAATTGGGTGGTGACCTGCACGGTCGGGAAATCGACCTGCGGCAGGGCAGACACCGGCAGCCACAGATAGCCGAGCAGACCGCCGAGCATCACCGCCACGCCAAGCAACGAGGTGGCGATGGGCCGGTGAATGAAGGGCGACGAGACGCTCATGTCGTGCTCGGCTTCCGGTCTTGCTCTCCGCTCGTCCCCGCGAAAGCGGGGACCCAGCGCGAACCATCATGAAGCGCGCACGCATGGCGCTGGATTCCCGCTTTCGCGGGAATGAGCGGAGTGTGGCTTAGCGTGGCCGCCAAATGGTCGCTTTGCTGGCGGTTCGGAATGACGCTGCTGCTATCATAGATCGCAGTCATTGCTGCCGGTTCGGCCGCCCCGCATTGCTTTCGTGACGCGCCCGCCGCTCGGTCGCGTCGGCGCCGCCGGGATGTTCGCCGCTTTGCGGACGCGCGCGCGGCGTCGCGCCCGCGCCGCCGCCGACCGTGACCTTGGCGCCGTCGGTGAGCCGGGCAAAGCCGGTGGTGACCACGCGCTCGGGCGGCGTCACGCCGCTCGCCAGCACGGTGATGCTCTCATCCTGTTTTTGCACATTCACCGCGTGCATGGCCGCGGTGCCGTCATCTTTCACGACATAGACGAAGGTGCCGTCGGGGCCGCGCTGCACGGCGGAGGTCGGCACCGTCACCACATGCTTGAGCGTGTCGATCAGCATGCGCACATTGACGAATTGACCGGGCCACAGCCGCAGCCCGTCATTGGGGAATTCGGCCTTCAGCTTGACCGTGCCGGTGGTGGAATCGACCTGGTTGTCGATCACGGTCAGGCGGCCGCTGTCGATCGGTGTATTGCTGTCGGCGCGCAGCACGTCGACCGGCAGCGGGCCCTTGGCGAAGGCCTGGTTGGTGACGTCGAGATTCTGCTGCGGCAGATTGAACAGCACCGCGATCGGCTTGATCTGGGTGATGACGACGATACCGTTGGTATCGGAAGCGTGGATGATGTTGCCTTCATCGACCTGGCGCAGGCCGGTGCGGCCATCGATCGGCGCCACGATCTTGGTGTAGCCGAGCGTGGCCTGCGCGCCTTCGATGGCGGCCTGGTCGGACTGGATCTGCGCGGTCAATTGCGCGACCAGCGCGCGCTGGGTGTCGAGCTGCTGGCGGTTGATGGCGTTGGTGGCGGCGAGTTGCTGATAGCGCGTGAGGTCGTTCTTGGCATTGGCGAGTTGCGCCTCGTCCTGCGCCTTCTTGGCCACCGCCTGGTCGTAGGCCGCCTGATAGGTCGCCGGATCGATCTCGGCCAGCACGTCGCCCTTTTTGACGTCCTGGCCTTCCTTGAACTTCACCGCGATCAGCTTGCCGTCGACCTGCGAGCGCACGGTGACGGTGTTGAGCGCACGCACGGTGCCGACCGCGTCGAGATAGACCGGCACGTCGCTATAGCTCGCGTTCGCCGCCAGCACCGGCACCGGGCCGGTATCGGCATTGAAGCGGCCGCGCGGCTGCTGCTGCGGCTTGCCGCTCATGTAATAGATGCCGCCCGCCGCGGCGGCCACCAGCACAAGCACGATGGCCAGGCCGCGGCCGGTGCGGCGACCGCTCTTGGTCAGATGCTTTTTCGGCACTTCACCGTGCATCGATCACCGTGCGTTGACCGCTTCTACCTGCGGCGGCTTCGGCAGCCAGCCGCCGCCGAGCGCTTGATAGAGGCTCACCACCGCCTGCATGCGCAAGAGCCGCGCCTGCACCAACAGGTCCTCGGCCGAGAACAACGTCTGCTGCGTCTGCAAAACGGTGACGAGGTCGATGGTGCCTTCGCGCAGGCGCTGCTCGGAAATGTCGAAGGCCTGGCGCGAGCTCTTCACCACCGCGCGCTGCAATTGCTCGCGCAGCGCGGTCTGCCGCACGGCGTCGAGGGCGGTTTCCACGTCGGTGAAGCCCTGCAACACCGCCTTGCGATAGTCCTGGAGCATCTCGTCCTGCAGGCCCTTTTGCAGGTCGAGATTGCCGAGCAGTTGTCCGCCGTGGAAAATCGGCTGCGTCAGCCCGGCGGTGAGCGTGTAGAAGGCCGATTGCGGTTCCAGCAGGGTCTTGAGCACCGCGCTCTGATAACCGCCTTCGCCGGTGAGCGCGATGCTGGGCAGGAACTGCGCGCGTGCGTTCTCGACATTGGCATTGGCGGCGGCAAGCCGCGCCTCGGCCTCGCGGATGTCGGGCCGCTGCGTCAGCAATTCGGACGGCAGGCCGGGCGTGACGCGCGGCACCGCGATGCTGTTGAGCGAGCCGCCGCGGATCTTCACCTGCTCGGGCGACCGCGCCATCAACAGCGCGAGCGCGACCTTGTTCTGCCACAGCGTCTGCTCGAGCACTGGCAGCGCCGCGCGCACGGTATCGACCAGGCTCTGTTGCTGCGCGACGTCGAGCTGCGAAGCGGTGCCGGCATTGAAGCGCTGATTGATCAGGTCGAGCACGTGGTTCGCGCTCTTGTAGTTGTCGCGCTGCACGCGCAGGCGATCCTGCGCCGCCAGCACCTGGAAATAGGCATTGGCGGTGGTGGCGAGTGTGGCGAGTGAAATCACCTCGCGGTCGAAGCGGCTCGCGACCGCCGTTTCCTCCGCGCTGCGCAGCGCCGCGCGGTTCTTGCCCCAGAAATCGATCTCGTAGCTCGCGGTCAGCGAGGTCGACAGCAAGTTGCGTTCCGAACCGCCGAGCGAGCCCGAGGAGCCGCCGGTGCTGGTCGTTTGCGACGAACGCAGGCGCGTCGCACTGGCGCCGAGATCGACGGTCGGCAGGAGCGCGGCGCCGGTGATGCGCGCTTGCGCGTCCGCCTGCACGATGCGGGCGACCGCGGCGGCGATGTCGAGATTGGAGTCGCGCGCCGTCTCCATGATGTCGGAGAGTTCGCGCGAGCGGAACGAGCGCCACCAGTCGAGCGACGGCACGGCGGCTTCCGCGACGCGCGGATTTTTCGGCCCGCGCAGATAGGCCTGCGGCACATCGAGCCCCGGCTCCGGCTTGTCGCCGTTGAGGAGACAGCCGGCGAGCGGAAGGGTCAATGCGACAGCTTGGAGCATAAGGGTAAACCGGTGCCCCCGCGGCTTCGTTGCAGCCGACGCAATCTTTTTTGTAAAATCAATTCCGCAACGCATACCCACTCACTCTCGACAGTGCTCAAAAACTCTGGCCGGGGCACCCTAGCCCGATCCATCATGGCTTGCTCGCTGATTTTCGTCCGGGCGGCCAGTCGGCCATAGCCTGCCGTCCGGCCTGTGACATTTTCGACGCGGCGTCGGCGAAGGTTCCCTGCAAAATCTGGTCGAAATTCTGGCGCGCGGCACGCGATTTCGTCATGGCTGCACGCATGGCGTCGAGCTCAAACGGCTCCTGCCTAAGCGCAGCCCTGATTCCGTCCTGCGCCGCGTGGTATTGCGTCTGCGCGGCCTCCAGCTTCTGGCGATTGGCGTCGATGGCGGCGCGCAGGCTGGCGGCATCCGCCGGCGGCAGCGTGGCGGCGAGCCGCTCGACCCGCACGAACACATTGCGGTCCCATGACGGCGGCGGCGGCCCACGCACCGCCATCGCGATCGCGATACCGACGAAAAACAAATTGAGCGCGAGCGAGCCGAGCAGCAGCCAGCGCGGCGCGACGCGCGCGCTCGCGGTCGGCGTCATGGTGGCTGTGCTCACGGTCGCGCTCCGGTCAGCGGCTCGGGCTCGAACACGATCGCGCCGATACCGCCGGCGACGACGAACGGTGCGTCGTTCGAGCGGAAGGTGCGGTCGAGCCCGCTCAGGCCGATGCCGAAGCCGATCAGCGCGCAGCAGGCGAGCGCGGCGACACGCGGCCAGGCCGGCGCGAATTGCCAGTCGAGCAGGATCGCGGGCCACCGCCAGAACGGTTTCTTCTGCGGCGGCAGCGGACCGGCGAGCCGCGCGAGCACGCGGCTTGCGGCGTCCTCGTCGGCCGGCGAGGGGTCGCGCTTGAGCGTCTTCGTCAGAAATTCGTCGAATGCTTCCGGCATCATGTCACTCACTCTCATCCGTCGCCGCGCCGAGCGCGCGGCGCAAATTCTGTTTCCCGCGGATCAGCAGCGTCTCCACCGCCGAAACCGACGTGCCGAGCATTTCGGCGACCTGCGCATTGCTCATGCCCTCCGTATAAGTGAGCACGATGGCGGTGCGCTGGCGCGCCGGTAGTTTATCGATCGCGGCCGCGAGCATGCGCTCGCGCTCGTCTTCCTCGATCCGTTCGCCCGGCCCGGGCGCGGCATCGACGATCTCGCCGGCCGCTTCCAATTCGACCCAGGGCGCGCGCCGCTTGCGGTCGAGACAGAGATTGACCACCACGCGCGTAAGCCAGGTGCGGAACGCGGCCAAAGGCTGCCAACGCGGCGCATGCGTCCACACGCGCAGCATGGCTTCCTGCGCCACGTCTTCGGCCTCGGCACCATTGCCGAGAATGCGGCGGGCGAGCGCGACCATCGCCGGCAGATGCCGGCGCGCGAGCGCCCGGAACGCCGACTGATCGCCGCGCGCAATCCGGGCCATGAGCGCTTCGTCGCTGTCGTCCATAGCCGGTGCGCGATCGCCATCGGAAACCCGATCCATTCTAATCCGTGGCCTGACTATTGAACGGGCAGAAATGCTGATTCCTGTGCCGGGGACGTGGGCCGGAAACTGCGTACCGCCCGTGTTCCCGCACTAACTTATTGATCTACCGGGGCTTCGCAACCCGGTGCCGGCTCGCCAATTCCAGGCCCTTGACCAGCCGGTAGACCGCCTTGCAGTTCGGAACCGGTATGCCGATACGCTCGCCTTCACGCACGATGAAACCGGTCAGTTCGTCGATTTCGGTCGGCACGCCGCGTTCGATGTCGAGGGCCATCGAACCGGCATGTTTGGAGATGGGCACCGCGCCGGCGCGGATTTTGGCCACGAATTCCATCGGCGGGAAGGCGAAGCTGCCGCCCAGCCCGCGCACGACAGCCATGCATTCCTCGGCCATATCGTCGATCAGCGCGCGCATTTCCGGCGGCTCATAGCGCGCGGCATTAACGCCCATCATCAGCGCGCCGGTCGGATTCATCACGCAATTGAACACGAATTTCGACCACACCGCGCCCATCGGGTCGGCCAGCACGTCAGTGGGATAGCCGGCAGCGGTCAGAAGCGCGGCGAGCGGCCGCACGGCCTCGACCTCGCCGCGTACCGGCCCGACCCAGGTGGTGCCCTCGATCAGATTCTCGACCGTGCCGGCCTCGACATAGCGTCCGGCGTTCATGGTGACGCCGCGTACCACCGTGGCGTCCGGTACCGTGAGCAGCACCTCCGCATTGCCCATGCCGTTCTGCAAGGTGACCAGCATGGGATTGCCCGCGAGCGCCGGCGCAAGCGCTTCGAGCGCATTGGCGGTGGCTTTCGATTTGATCAGAAAGATGACGGCATCGAAGCGCTGGCCGGCCAGTGCCGCGGCCTCGCTCGTGGCCGCAATATGCGCGACGCGCGGGCTTTTGCCGGTCACGCGCAGGCCGTCGGCATTGATGGCTTTCACATGCTCGACATTGGCGTCATAGGCGGTCACCTGCGCGACCTTGGCCAGCGCCGACGCCAGAAGTCCGCCAATGGCGCCACAGCCGACGATGAGAATGTGCATGCTCGACTTCCTGGTTTACGTATCCCGGACGCGGTGCACCGCTTCACTTCGTTGCGCGCTGCGCCGCGCCCGGGAGACGCGGCGCGAATGGACGAAATCGGTCCGGCTCTGTCAACATAGGGGCCGACGACGGACATCACCGTCAATCAGGGAGGCTAAACAACCATGGACAAACCACTCTACGACAAGGGCATGGCGATGCGCCGGCAGGTGCTGGGCGACACCTATGTCGACCGCGCGGTCGCCAATACCGATAATTTCAACCGGCAATTCCAGGAATTGCTCACGACCTATTGCTGGGGCGCGGTGTGGGGCGACGATGCCTTGAAGCCGCGCGACCGCTCGATCCTCAATCTCGGCATGATCGCCTGCCTCGGCCGCATGCATGAGTTCGAGGCGCATTTCCGTGGCGCGCTGCGCAACGGACTGACGCCGACGGAGCTGGGGGCCATTCTGCGCCAGGTCGCGGTCTATTGCGGCTTCCCGGCCGCGGTCGATTGCCACCGCGTGGCGAAAAAAGTGCTGGAGGAGGAGGGCATCAAGGTCTGATCGCGCGGCCCGCGCCCCGGTGTGCGCACGGGAGCTCTGCGCACGGAACCTTCGCGCGAGGCGGTCATTGAACACCGGGGCGGCGGGCCAGCCAACTCGGTCGCGTAATGGCGCTTGTCGAGAAAGATCAAAGGCTTGAGTCGTCCCCCCGCCCGGCGGGCGAGCGGCCGCAAAGCCCGGCGCCCGCCCCGGAGAAAGCCGACGAGCGCCCGCAGGCGCGCGAGCGCAAACCAACCGATGACAAGGCCGGTGAGCGGAAGCCCGTTCCCGGCCTGATCGCGCGCTTGCGCCGCCGGCCCTGGCTCATCGCCGTGCTCGCCATCGTGGCGATCGCCATCGTCATCGGCGGCGTCATCTGGTGGCTCAACGCGCGGCAATACGTGTCCACCGACGACGCCTTCATCGACACCCGCCCCGTGCAGATCAGCCCGCAGGTGAACGGCGAGATCGTCGACGTGCCGGTCACCGACAACCAACTGGTCGCGCCCGGCGCGCCGCTGGTGCGCATCGACCCGAGCGATTACCGCGCCACGGTCGCGCGCAACAAGGCCGATCTGGCGCAGGCGCAGGCCAGCGTCGCCAATTACGAGGCGCAAATCGAGGCGCAGAACGCCAAGATCGCGCAGGCCAAGACTCAAGTGACGCAAAGCCAGGCCGCGCTCGAATTCTCGCAGCAGCAGGATGCGCGCGCCAAGGATTTGCTTGCGCGCGGTGCCGGCACCCAGCAGCAGGCGCAGCAGACCGAATCCGATCTCACGCAGAAGCAGGCCGCGCTCGCGGCGGCCAAGGCGGCCGATACGGCGGCGGAAAAGCAGCTCGGCGTCTTGAATGCACAGCGCGAAAGCGCGCTGGCGCAGGTCGATGCCGCGCGCGCGCAGCTCACGCAAGCCGAGATCAATCTCCAACGCACGGAGATCGATGCCCCGCAAGAGGGCCGCATCAGCAAGCTGACGGCGGCCAAGGGTGCCTATGCGCAGCCCGGTCAGGTGCTGATGGTGCTGGTGCCGCGTGAGGTCTGGGTGACGGCCAATTTCAAGGAGACCGAGCTCACCGATATGCGGCCGGGCCAGCCGGTCGATATCGAGGTCGACGCCTATCCCGGCCGCACCTTCCACGGCCATGTCGATTCGATCCAGGCCGGCAGCGGCACGGTGTTCACGTTGCTGCCGCCGGAAAATGCCACCGGCAATTATGTGAAAGTGGTGCAGCGCGTGCCGGTCAAGATCGTGTTCGACGGCAAGCCCGACGTCTATCTCGGCCCCGGCATGTCGGTGGTGCCGACGGTGAAGGTGCGATGAGCGACGCATCGGCTGCCGCAGCGGGCGCGCCCAGCCGCTCGGCCGCCGGCGGCCATAATCCGTGGCTGATCGCGGTGGTGGTGTCGATCGCCACTTTCATGCTGGTGCTCGATACCTCGATCGCCAATGTGGCGCTGCTGAATATCGCCGGCGATCTGGCGGCCAGCGCCGACCAGGCGACCTGGATCATCACGACTTATCTGGTCGCCAATGCGGTCGTCATTCCGGTGAGCGGCTGGCTGTCGAGCGTGATCGGGCGCAAGCGCTATTACATGCTGTGCGTGGCGGTTTTCACCGCGGCCTCGTTGATGTGCGGGCTGGCGTGGAATCTGCAATCGCTCATCGTGTTCCGCATCCTGCAGGGCTTGGGCGGCGGCGGCATGGCGCCGAGCGAGCAGTCGATCCTGGCCGACACGTTCCGGCCGGAACAGCGCGCGCAGGCCTTCGCGCTTTATGGCATCGCCGTCATTCTGGCGCCCACGGTCGGGCCGACTTTGGGCGGCTGGATCACCGACAGCTATTCCTGGCACTGGATATTCTTCATCAATGTGCCGTTCGGCATCATGTCGCTCGCGCTGGTGCAGTCGCTGCTGGTCGAGCCGGAAGTGCTGGAGCGCGAGCGGCGCGCGCGTTTCGCGGGCGGGCTGAAGGTCGACTGGGTCGGCTTTCTGTTGGTGGCGCTCGCGCTCGGCGCGCTCGAAATCGTGCTCGACCGCGGCCAGCAGGACGACTGGTTCAGCTCGGGTTTTATTCTGGGCATGGCGCTGGTGTCGGCGCTGTCGTTCCTGGCGTTCCTGCCCTGGGAGTTTTCCCGCAAGGATCCCATTGTCGATGTGCGGCTCTTGTTTCAGCGGCAATTCGGCACGTCGTTCCTGGTAATGATGTCGGTGGGTGCGGTCCTATTTGGCTCCACGCAGATCCTGCCGCAACTGTTGCAGACCGCGTTTCCCTACACGGCCTATTTGTCCGGTCTCGCTCTGATGCCGGGCGGTGTCGCGATGTTGCTCTTGATGCCGCTGGCGGGTGTGGTCGCGAACCATGTGCAGCCGAAATACCTGATCGCGCTCGGCATGGCGGCGATCGCGATCGCCATGTGGCACATGACGTCGCTCGCCGGCAGCGCCGATTTCGGCTTCTTCGCCTGGGCGCGCGTGTTCCAGATGATCGGCTTGCCGTTCCTGTTCATTCCGATCAATACGGCGGCTTATGCCGGTCTCGCGCCCGACCGGACCAACCAGGCTTCGGCGCTCATCAATGTCGCACGCAATCTCGGCGGCAGCGTCGGCATCTCGCTCGCCAATACCGAGATCGCCCAGCGCTCGCAGTTCCACCAGGCGCGGCTGGTCGAGCACGTCACGCCGTCCTCGCTCGCCTATCAGCACGTCACCAGCCAGGTGGCGCGCTATTTCGCCGAGCAAGGCGTGGCGGCCGCCCACACGCGCGAACTCGCGATCGGCTGGATCGGCAAGATGGTGCAGAGCCAGTCCGTTTTGTTGGCCTATATCGATGTGTTCTGGCTGGCGGCCATTTTTGCGGCATGCATGGTGCCGCTGGTGCTCCTCATGCTCAAAACGGTCGACCCGCACGCCACCGCACCGGCGGTCCATTGATGGCGTCCGGTAACGGCCGGGACATAAAGTCGCATTATGGTCTTGAATGTGCCTTCATCCCGAGGCATCCAGGGCGCGACAGGCGGCCTTATTGCGCCGCGCCGTCCCAGGGGGACCAATGATCCGAACTTCCGGCATTTTTTTGCTGGCGCTGCCGGCGGTGGCCCTATTGTCGGCTCCGCTCGCGCAGGCACAGTCCTATGGCGCGCCGCCCTATTACCGTGGCTCGCCGCCACCGAGCGTCTATTCCGATCAGCTCCCGCCCCCGACCCGAATCGCGCCCGACGCGGATGAGGCCGACGCCCTGCCGCCGCCCGGCTTCGTCCCGCCCGACGCCCGCCCGTCGGTCTATGGCCATCAACTCGATCCCCTGCCACAGCGGGGCGGCGTGCCCGCCGCCGGCTACCAACCCCAGGGAATGCGTCCGCCGGCCGCGGTCGGTCCGGCCGCCGCCGCGCCGTCGGCACCGCAGGCCGATGCGGTGCCCGGCACCAGCGTCATGACCCTGCCGCCGGAGGACCAGCCGGAGACCGGCAACCCCAAGGAACTGCCGGCCAATCTCAAGCGCCAGCTCGTCGACTTCAACACCCGCGAGCCCGCCGGCACGATCGTGATCGATACCCCGCACACCTACCTCTATCTCGTGCTCGGCCACGGCAAGGCCTTGCGCTACGGCATCGGCGTCGGCCGCGAGGGCTTCACCTGGGCCGGCACCGAGCGCGTCTCCAAGATGAAGGAGTGGCCGGACTGGTTCCCACCGCCGGAGATGATCGAGCGCCAGCCCTATCTGCCGCGCGTGATGGCCGGCGGCCCCGGCAATCCGCTCGGCGCGCGCGCGCTTTATCTCGGCCACACGCTCTACCGCATCCATGGCACCAACCAGCCCTCGACCATCGGACAATTCGTGTCGTCCGGCTGCATCCGCCTGCTCAACGAGGACATCGAAGACCTCTACAGCCGGGTGCAGGTGGGCTCGCGCGTGGTGGTGCTGCCGAGCAGCCAGCCGCAAACCGCGGCGAATGGGCCTGTCGCCGGCATGCCGATGCAGCCCACCGGTGCGACGGCGCCGCCCAATCGCGGCGCGCCGATTTCCACCCGTCCGCTGCTGCCGGTGCGGTAGCCGCAGGCTGCTAAAAATGGGCGGGCCCCGCTCGGGCCCGCCTTTTTGCTGCGCCTCAAAAAATTTCTCATATGTTGCGAAATTTGTGCTGAGCTTTTGCGCATTTCCGGTCGCTATGGTTGTCAGCATGACGACCCACGAGGAGAGCGCTCTCATGTCCGCTGCCGTCGCCACCGGCGACTATCTGCACCATCCTGCACTCATCAGCGTCCATCACGAGCCCTATTCGCTCAACCTGTCGGGCGCTGCAATCACGCGGATCTGAGGACGATGGCCGCGGCAGAGGAGCGGCGACGGACGAGTGCCGAGAAGGTCCTCGGCGTGCTCGCGCTATTCTCGACCGACCGCCCGGTCTGGTCGCCGGAACGGGCCGCCAAGCGCCTCAATGTGTCGCTGGCCACCGGCTATCGTTATTTCAATTCGCTGGTCGCGGCCGGCCTGCTCGAGCGTCTGCGGCGCAATCAATATGTGCTCGGTCCGGCCATCGTCGAGCTCGACCGCCAGATCAGGGCCGGCGATCCGGTGCTGCGCCAGGCGCGGCCGGTGATGACCCGGCTGCTGCGCCGCTTGCGCGGACCGGCCGCGGTTCTGCTGTGCCGCTACTACCGGTAGAACGTGATGTGCATCCACCAGGAAACCAATACGGCCGAAGAAGCGGTCAGCTCCTACGAGCGCGGCGCCCGTCGGCCGATGTTTCGCGGCGCCACCTCGAAAGTGATTTTGGCGCATCTGCCGCCGCGCACGATCGCCAATCTGTGGCGCGATCATCGGCGCGAAATCGTTGCCGCCGGTCTCGGCGACAGCCTCGAGGCCTTCAACGCGACGCTGCGCCACCTGCGCCGCGAACCGGCGAATGTGAGCGCGGGCGAAGTCGATCCCGGCCGGGTCGGCATCGCCGCGCCGATCTTCGACGCCAGCGGGCGCGTGAACGGGAGTCTCAGTATCGTCCTGTTACGCCCGCAGACGAGCGAGCGGGCGCTTGCCCGTCTGCGTATCAATGTCGCCGGCGCGGCGCGCGAAATCGAACGGCTGCGTGGGGGTGGTGCGGTGACCGGAGCGAAGGCATGACGTTTCCCAACCATTTTCCGATCGCCATCGTCGGCGCCGGGCCGACCGGCCTGACGCTCGCGAATCTCCTGGGCGTCTACGGCGTGCGCTGCGTGCTGATCGAGCGAAATGCCGCGACGGTGCACGAGCCGCGCGCCGTCTCCATCGACGACGAGAGCCTGCGCACCATGCAGGCCGCCGGCCTGGTCGAAGAGGTGATGCGCGAGACCGTCACCGGATACGGCTCGCATTACCATTCGGCGCGCGGGCGTTGCTTCGCCAAGGTGCAGCCGAGCGAGCAGCCCTATGGCTTCCCGCGCCGCAATGCCTTCCGCCAGCCTATCCTCGAGCGGCAATTGCGCGAGGCGCTCTCGCGTTTCCCGCAGGTGACCGCGCTGTTCGAACACGAACTATTGTCGTTCGCGCAAAGCGCCGATGGCGTGTTCTTGCGCCTCCGGCACGATGGCGTCGAGAGTGACATCTCCTGCGACTACCTCATCGCCTGCGACGGCGCTTCCAGTCCGACCCGCCGCGCGCTCGGAATCAATCTGTCCGGCTCGACCTTCCGCGAGCGCTGGCTGATCGTCGATCTGGAGAACTCGCCGGTCCCATCTCCGCATACCAAAGTTTTCTGCAATCCGGCGCGCCCATGCATCGCATTGCCGGGTCCGCAGCTCACGCGCCGCTACGAATTCATGCTGCACGAGCACGAGCGCGACGAGGACATTCTGGCGCCCGACATGGTGCAGCAACTTCTCGACACGCATGAGGCCGCGGCCGGGAGCCGCATCGTGCGCACGGTGGTCTACACGTTCCACGCGCGGCTCGCCGACCGCTGGAGCGAGGGCCGCGTGTTTCTCGCCGGCGACGCCGCGCATCTGACGCCGCCTTTCGCCGGCCAGGGCATGAACGCCGGTCTGCGCGATGCCTTCAATCTGGCCTGGAAGCTCGCCGCCGTGCTCGGCGGCCGGCTGGGGCCGAAGCTGTTATCGACTTACGAGCCGGAGCGACGCGATCACGCCTGGTCGATGATCGAATTCGCGCTCAATATCGGGCGGGTGATGTCGCCGCCCAATGCGCTCGTCGCCTGGGCGACGGAAATGGGGTTCCGGCTGCTGGCGCTCTATCCGAAAGCGCGCGACTATATTTTGCAGATGAAGTTCAAGCCGCCGCCGCGCTTCGCCAAAGGCTTCATCGTGCCGGACGGTGAAAGCGCACGCGAGACGCTGGTCGGCCGCATGTTCCCGCAGCCGCGCGTGACGATGATGGACGGCAAGACGGCGCGGCTTGACGAAGTGCTCGGGCAGGGCTTCGCGATCCTCGTGCGTAGCAATCGTGCGGGCGAGGCGTTGCCGTCGCTGATGCAGGCGCCGTGGAGCAAGCTCGATGCGCGGATTATCGCATCGCGTCCCGACGGCGGCGCGGTGAACAGCGCCGGCGTCATTGCCATTCGCGACGAGGCTTTCGGTCCCGCGCTCGCACGTTTTTCCGACCACGTCATCCTGCTGCGGCCGGACCGTTATGTCGCGGCGTGCATCAAGATGGATGAGTTGGAGAGGGGGGCCGAGGACATTGGCAGCTTGGTTGCGGCGACGTTTGTCGCGTGAATGTTTCTGTCGTCACCGGGCTTGTCCCGGTGACCCCGCTTAGGAAGGCACGGGCCTGCCTAAGCGAGATGGCCGGGACAAGCCCGGCCATGACGATGGAGAGGGGCGAGGTGCAATAACTACTCCGCTGCGGTCTTCGCGCTGGCGGAAATCGCGGCGTTGACGCGCGGCATCACCTGTTCCGCCATGAGCTGCATCGACCGCTTGCCGAGCGCCGGGTCGACCCAATCCATGCCGGCATAGACCAGTTCGCCGAAGTCGCCGATCTCCTCGCGCATTTTCAGGATCTCGTCGACCACCTTGTCGACCGTCCCGGCAATCACGCAATTGTCGAGCACGAAGTCGAGCGTGATCTCGTCGTCGGGCTGCTCCTTGTGGCTCTTGAATACATAGAGCCTGCCGCCGCGCTTCATCTTCCCGTACATCTGCCCGAAATAGAAACTGTACGGGCTGTTGGCGTCCTCGCGCCCATAGGCGCGCGCGGTCTTGTCGTCGTCGGCGACGAAAATGGTGCGCGCCACGCGCCAGTCCTTGACCTCGGCCTTCTCGCCGGTCTCGGCCTTGCCCTTGGCGTAGTTCTGCCAGTGGGACTTCATGTGCTTGGCGAGCAGGAAGTTGGCCGAGAGCGGATGGAAGTCGCGCTTTCCCATCAGCACGACGCCGGGCGAGAACGGTGCCACCACGGTGCCGACGATCTCCGGCCGCGGCTTCTGGAAGGGCTTCGCCATATAGCCAACGCCCAGATCGAGCGCTTTGGTGCGCGCGGTCGACACCTTGAAGCGGTTGTTGGGGAAGTCGATGTCGTAGGGCGGATCGCGCTCCCAGATCGCCAGGATCACGTCGATCGCCTCGGCGAACATCTTGTTGCGATCTTCGTCCAGGATGCCGAGCGCTTCGGCATCCGAGGTGAGCGCGCCGGCCGACACGCCCATGATGAAGCGGCCCTGCGATAAATGGTCGAACATGGCGCAGTTCGCCGCGATCACGGTTGGATGAATCTGCGACAGGTTGCAGGTGCCCGACGCGAGCTTGATGGTCTTGGTGTCGTGGATCAGCGTGGCGTGGAACAACAGACTGTTGGTGACGTTCTCGCAGGCATCGGTCAGGTGCTCTCCGACGAAGGCGTCGTAGAAGCCGAGCTTGTCTGCCAGGATGATGGCCTCGCGATCCTCGCGCAGCGTCTGCGACCAGTCGCGCCCGAGCGGATGCACGGGCATGGTGAAGTAGCCTAACCGCATAACGTGACTCACTCCGATTGAGGTGTTCTTTAGATTGGCGGCAACCTATCTCAGCCCGCGCGCGGATGCAGCAATTTATAAGGTGCGGGGGCATGGTTGCGGTGGCGGCAAAAGCGCGCAAATCGTGCCGCCGGCCGTACTATCTGCGTCGAGTTCGACGGGGCGAAATCCGTGCTCGCGCTACGCCGCTACGCGCGCGAGAAAGCCTTCCACTTCACGGCGCAATTCGGCCGCGGCCTGTTCCACCGCCTGCGAGGCGGTGAGCACGTCTTCCGCCGAGCGGCGCGTTTCGCCGGCCGCGCCGGAGACCTCGGCGAGCACCGATACTACCATCTTGGCGCCGTTCGCCGCGCTGGCGACGTTCTGCGAGATTTCGCCGGTGGCCGTGCCCTGTTCCTCGACCGAGGCCGAGACCGTGGTCGCGCAACCGTCGATTTCCTGCATGCGTGTCGAGATGCGGCCGATGGCGCCGACCGCGCTCGAGGTCGCGCTCTGCACTGCCATGATCAGGTTGGAAATGTCCTCGGTCGCCTTGGCGGTCTGCACAGCCAGCGATTTCACTTCCGCCGCCACCACGGCGAAGCCCTTGCCGGCTTCGCCGGCGCGCGCGGCCTCGATGGTGGCGTTGAGCGCGAGCAGGTTGGTCTGCCCGGCGATGGTGCGAATGAGCTTGATGACGGCACCGATTTTCTGCGCGGCCTGCGCGAGCGCCGCGATCTCGCGATTGGTGCCCTGCGCCTCGCCCACCGCCCCTCGCACGATGTCGGTGGTGGCGGCAAGCTGGCGGCCGATCTCGCCGATCGAGCCGGCCAGTTCGTCGGCTGCCAGCGCGGCGGTTTCCACATTGGCGGAGGCTTCGTTGGAGGCGGCGACCGCGCACTCGGCGCTGCGCGCCGCCTGCGCGGAATTATCGAGCAGCGTGCCGGCGGTCGAGCGCATGGTCATGGCGCCTTCGGTCACCGTGCGCAGGTGGGCCTCGACACTCTCACGGAACGTGGCGATGGCCTGCTCGATCAGCGCCCGCCGCTCCTGCTGCTGCTGCATGACGAGGCGCTCGCGCTCGGCATCGCGCCGTTCGCTGATGTCCTCATGGGTGGCGACCCAGCCGCCTTCGGCCATGGGTCGGTTGATGACGCAGACGATGCGCCCGTCCGCGGATTTCACCTCCGTGCTGGTGGTCTTGCCATCGGCCATGGTGGCGGCGAGCGTGCGCACATATTCGCCGATATTGCCGGAGAAGGTGCCGTTCGTGACGCGGTATTCGAGCAGGGTGGTCAGGCTGGCGCCCGGCTTGGCGACGGTCAAGGGCAGCCGATAGAGGTCCTGGTAGCGCTGGTTGCACAACAACAGCCGCGCGCTGCGGTCGAACATGCACAGACCCTGCGACATGTTATTAAGCGCGTCGCTTATGCGGCGGTTGTGCCGGCGCAGACTGCGGGTCAGGATCAATCCGGCCAGCGCCATTGCCAGCATGGCGGCGAGTGCGGCCAAAAACAGCGAGACGGCGAGTGCGGGCGCCGCTACCGCCCAATCCGCCGCAGGCAGCAGATCGTGAAACAACAGAAAACCCGCGGCAAAACCGCCCACCCCGGCGAGCGCGATCAAACGCCACTCGCGCGCGGTTGCGGCTGTCAAGGGATTCTCTGTCATGATCGTATCCCGCCCGATCGGCAAGGTATTCCCCAACCGGTTGTTTTGCAGTTAATTGCGGGGGCTTTGTTGGTTAAGAAAGCCTGAACGCCAAGGGGATGAGAAACGCATGAATCAACCGACCGCCGCCCGCAGCGCCGACTTCTCGCATTGGGAGGGCCGCATCGAGGACGACGCGCTGTTGCGCGGCCAGGGCCGCTTCGGCGACGATGTGAAGCCCGACGGCGCGCTTGCCGCGCATTTCGTGCGTTCGCCGCACGGATTCGCCAGGATCGAGCGCATCGACGTCGAGGCCGCGAAGAAGGCCAAGGGCGTCGTCGCGGTCATCACCGCGGCCGATCTTGCGGCGGCGCATTATCACTCGATCTCGCACCCCGTTCCGATTCCCGGCCGCGGCGGCAAGACCGCCATCGGCCCGCATCGCCCGGGGCTGGCCGAGACGCGCGCGATGCATGTGGGTGAGCCGGTGGCGCTGGTCATCGCCACGAGCGCTGCCTTGGCGCAGGACGCGGCAGACTTGGTGACGGTCGACTACGAACCGCTCGAGGCGGTGACCGACATGCGTGCGGCCATCGCCCCCGGCGCGCCGCAGCTCTGGGAGGAAGCGCCCGGCAATATCGGTTTCGACTGGACCGCGCCGCCCGATCCCGAGGGCAAGGTCAATGCCGCGCTCGAGCGCGCCTTCGCGGAAGCGGCGCATGTCGCGCGCATCGAGCTCGTCAACCAGCGCCTGGTGGTGGCCGCGCTCGAACCGCGCACGGCGACTGCGAGCTATGACGAGAAGGCCGGGCAGTTCGTGCTGCGCGTGCCGACCCAGGGCGTCGGCGGCATGCATATGCACATGGCGCAGTCGCTCGGCGTCAAGCCGGAAGAGCTGCGCGTCCTGACCGACGACGTCGGCGGCGGCTTCGGCATGAAGCACGCGACCTATCCGGAATATCTCGCGCTCCTGCATGCCGCGCGCGCGCTCAAGCGCCCGGTGCACTGGGTCGCGACGCGGTCGGAATCCTTCGTGACCGACAATCAGGGCCGTGACTCGCTGTGGACGGTCGAGCTTGCGCTCAACAAGCGCGGCCGTTTCCTGGCGCTGCGCGTGAACGGGCTCGGCAATACCGGCGCCTATTTCACCGGCATCGCGCATTTCATCGTCACCACGCATGTGGCCGGCTGCCTGCCGACCGTCTACGACATCCCGCTCGCGCAGGTGAATGCGCGCTGCGTGTTCACCAACACGGTGCCGACCGGGCCTTATCGCGGCGCCGGGCGACCGGAGGCGAGCTATCTGTTGGAGCGCGTGATCGACGCCGCCGCCGATCTCACCGGCATCGACGCGGCCGAACTGCGCCGGCGCAACATGATCGCGCCCGAGAAAATCCCCTACACCACGCCGTTCGGCAACACCTATGACAGCGGCGATTTCACCGGCGCCTTCGCGCGCGCGCTCGCGCTCGCCGACTACGACGGCTTTGCCGTGCGCAAGAAGGCGGCCAAGAAGGCCGGCAGGCTGCGCGGCATCGGCGTCGGCTGCTATCTCGAGATCGCCGGCGCCATTCCGGACGAAGCCGCGCGCATCAGCTTCCCCGGTGGCGGAAAGGCAAGCGTCAGCATCGGCTCGGGGGCGAGCGGGCAGGCGCACCAGACCGTGTTCGGCCGGCTCGCCGCGCGCCGGCTCGGTATCGACTCGGCGAACGTGACGGTCACCGCCGGCGATTCGGCGCGCGACGTGCCGGGCTTCGGCGCGGTCGCCTCGCGCTCCGCCTTCATGGTCGGCAGCGCCATTGCCGAAACCGCGAATCAGGTGATCGCCAAGGGCAAGCGCGTCGCCGCCATGCTGCTGCAGGCGACGGAAGACGACATCGACTATGCGCAAGGCAGGTTCACGGTGAAGAATTCGCCGCGCGAAGTCTCCCTGTTCGAAGTGGCCGAGCGCGCCGCCGAGCTGGCGCGCCAGGGCGTCATCCCGGAAAGTCTCGATACGCTCGGCAAAGTCAAAGTACCGTCGTCGTTCCCGAACGGCTGCCATATCGCGGAGGTGGAGATCGATCCCGAGACCGGCGCGCTCGAGATCGTGTCCTATGTGGCGGTCGGCGATTGCGGCAATGTGCTCGACGACGTGGTGGTCGAGGGCCAGGTGCATGGCGGCGTGGCGCAGGGCCTCGGCCAGGCGCTCATCGAAAGCACGATCTACGACGAGGGCGGCCAGCTCGTGTCCGGCTCGTTCATGGATTACGGCATGCCGCGCGCCGACCTGGTGCCGGCGATGAAGGTCGAGCACTTCGCGGTCGCCTGCAAGACCAATCCGGTTGGCGCCAAAGGCACCGGTGAGGCCGGCACCACGGCGGCGCCGCCGGCGCTGATCAACGCGATCATGGATGCGCTGCCCAAGGGCGCCGCGCTCGACATGCCGGCGACGCCGGCGCGGATCTGGGAGGCGTTGCGCGCAGCGAAGTAGTTGAATCTGCGTGCCCCGGACGCGGTGCAGCACGAGCCATAAGCGCGTTTACGCGCGTCTTCGACGCGCTACGGCGAAGTGATGCGCCGCAGATCCGGGGCCGTTGCAAAATCCGACTGCGCGACGGTCCCGGGTCAGCAGCGCGTCATTGCATGTCGCGCTGCGCCCGGGACACCAGCCCCCTCACTTCACCTCGATCTTCACCGCCTCGGTGATCGTGCCCCAGTGCTTGATCTCGCCGGCCAGCCACTGCTTGGCGTCGTCGACCGACTTGCTCGGCACCACGTTGTAGTTCTGCTTCTTGAACTTGGCCTGCACCTCGGGCGAGGCCATCGCCTTGGCGACCGCGCTGTAGAGCGTCGCGAGCACCGGCTTCGGCGTGCCAGCCGGCGCGAACAGCGCGTTCCAGGCGATGGTGCCGACATCCGGGTAGCCGACTTCCTTCATGGTCGGCACGTCCGGATAGTCGGCGAGCCGCGTGTGGTTGACCATCGCGAGCGCGCGGAACTTGCCGGTCTTCACCATGCCGGCGCTGCTGCCGACATTCAGGAAGGCGGCCTGCACGTCGCCGCGCAACATGTCCTGGATCACGCCGGAGGCGCCGTTCTTGTTGGGCAGCGCCTGCATGTCGAGATCGCCGGCACGCTTGGCGAAATAGGCCATGTCGTAATGCGGATAGGAGCCGATGCCGACGGTGCCATAGCGGACCTTGCCGGGTTTCGCCTTCGAATAGGCGATCAGTTCGGGCACGCTCTTGACCGGGAAGTCATTGGCCGTGGTCACCAGCAGGAAGGCCGGCACGTCGACCAGGTTGCTCACCGCCGTGACCTTTTGGGTGTAGTCGAACGACATCTTGCTCTTGTAGAGGATCGGTGTGATCGCGTTGGTGGAGACATTGCCGACCATCAGCGTGTAGCCGTCGGGCTCCGCCTTCACCATTTCGTCGATCGCCAGCAGGCCGAAAGCACCCGGCTTGTTGATGATCACGAAGCTCTGGCCGGTGATCTTCTGCAATTCATCGCCGAGAATGCGCGCGGTAATGTCGGTCGCGCCGCCCGGCGCGTAAGGCACCAGCACCTTCACCGGCCGGCTTGGATATTTCTCTTGCGCGCTCGCCGCCGTGGCGCCAAGCGCGAGCAGCACGCCCGACAGCAGCATTAGACCGAGACGTTTCATTCCATCCTCCCATGGTTTTTTGAAAGCGGTAGCGTTGATCGCGATCGCAAGGCTGGCCGCTTCTTCAGGCGGCCTTGATTCCGTGCAGACCGAACGAGCCGTCTTTGCAGGTGAAGAACACGACGTCGCCGTCGGGCGACGCGCCGCCGGAGTGGATCGTGTCCGCCGGGATGTAGACGAGCGAGCCGGGCTTGGCCTCGATGGCGCGGCCGTCGATGACGGCGCGGAACGTGCCTTCCAGGATGTAGATCCACTGTTCGTTGGGATGCGAATGCGGCTCGGCCCCGGTGCCGGCCTTCATGCGCATGAGGCCGACGATGATGCGGTCGCCTTCGATGCAGGGGCCGTGCGCGGTCGAATAGGCCGGGCCGCCCATGATCTTGTCGACGGTGCCGAGATCGAAGACGTATTCGCCCGGCGCGGCGCGCTTGGCGCCCGGTGTGCGGGCGGCCGGTGCATCCGACATGCTGTTCTCCCTTGAGTGTCGCCGTTTCCCGGCTTGTATTGCCGACGATGTTAGTGGAGCGCGTATGCGCGCGCCAGTGGAAGTCGGAGCATATTTGTATCGACATGCGGATGGTTTCGCGGGGAGAAAGAGTGAGGATCGGGAGCCCTCACGAGCGAAGCGAAATGCAGGAACAGGCGGCAAGCTCCACCCGGATTCCGCCGACGATTTCATCTTTCTTCACCAACCTTCCGCCATGGTCCGATGCCTAGTGGCGTCCGCGCTTCCCAAATCGGAGCTCGTTGCAAGATGAATGCGTTGCGTCCGCTCGCTTTGTTCCTTGGCCTGTTCGCGCTCGCCGCCTGCGCGGTGACCGACAACTACCAGCCCAAGGGCGAGCCGAGCTTCTATCGCAATCTGGCCAAGCCCGGCGCCGAACTGGACGCCGCCGCCGCGGCCTCGATGATCTCCGGCTATCGCGCCAATAACGGGCTGCCGGCGGTGACGCTCGATCCGGAACTGATGCGCATGGCGCAGGCGCAGGCCGACGTGATGGCCAAACGCGACAAGCTCGACCACGGCGCCGGTAAGCCGTTCGCCGTGCGGCTGAAGGCGTCCGGCTACGACGCCAAGGAAGCCGCCGAGAACATCGGCGCCGGCTATCACACGCTGGCGGAAGCCTTCTCGGGCTGGCGCGATTCGCCGCCGCACCGCGCCAATATGCTGCTCAAGGGCGCGACCCGCATCGGCATCGCCGCGGTCTATACGCCGGCCTCGAAATACAAGGTCTATTGGGCGCTCATCCTGGCCCAGCCGGACGATCGCCGGAGCTAGGCGCCCGCCGGCCATCGCACTGGACCTTGGCGCGCGCACTGACTAGCCTCTCGCGCCATGCTGGGTTCTGCCGCGCGCGACTACGACACGCTCTATCGCAATTTCCGCTGGGACATCCCGGCGCGTTACAATATCGGCGTCGACGTCTGCGACCGTTGGGCGGCTCAGGACCCCGGCCGCCTCGCTATCCTCAACATTCGCGCCGACGGCCGCGAGGACAAGATTACGTTCGGCTGGCTGCGCGAGACCTCCAATCGGCTGGCCAATGCGCTCGCCGCGCATGGCATTAAGCGCGGCGATCGGGTGGCGATCTTCCTGCCGCAGGCGCCGGAAGTGGCGGCCGCGCATATTGCGATCTACAAGCTCGGCGCGGTGGCATTGCCCATCGCCGCGCTGTTCGGGCCGGATGCGTTGTCCTATCGGTTGCACAATTCCGCCGCCAAGGCACTGCTCACCAATGCGCAAGGCCTTGCCAAGCTAGCGCAGGTGCGCGCCGAGGTGCCGGAGCTTGCCTGCGTGATCTCGGCCGATGGCGCTACCGCCGGCGCGCACGGCTTTGCCGACTTGGTCGCGCGCGCGTCGCCCGACTTCATGCCGGTCGATACCACGCCCGACGATCCGGCGATGATGATCTACACCTCGGGCACCACCGGCCAGCCCAAGGGCGCGCTGCACGGCCACCGCGTGCTGCTCGGCCATCTACCCGGCGCCGAACTGCCGCATTATCCGTTTCCGCAACAAGGCGACCGCTTTTGGACGCCGGCTGACTGGGCCTGGGCCGGCGGCCTGCTCGACGTGCTGCTGCCGAGCCTGCACCATGGCGTGCCGGTGGTCGCGCGCCGCGTCGACAAGTTCGACCCGGAGGAAGCCTTCGCCTTGCTGGAAAAGGCCGAAGTGCGCAACGCCTTCATCCCGCCGACTGCATTGCGCATGATGCGCGCGGCGGCGAATCCGCAAGGCCGCTACGACATCCGGATGCGCAGCGTGGCCTCCGGCGGCGAGGCGCTCGGGCTTGAGGCGCTGGAATGGGGCAAGTCGGCCTTCGGGCTGACGATCAACGAGTTCTACGGCCAGACCGAATGCAATCTGGTGGTCGGCTCCTGCGCGCAATTGGGCCTGCTCAAGCCGGGCGCCATGGGCAAGCCGGTGCCCGGGCATGTGGTGGCGGTGATCGACCGCGACGGTGAACCGGTGAAGCCAGGCGAGATCGGGCAGATCGCGGTGCGGCGGCCCGACCCGGTGATGTTCCTGGAATATTGGGGCCGCCCGCAGGCCACGCGCGAGAAGTTCATCGGCGACTGGATGACGACCGGCGACCAGGGCGTGAGGGACGAACACGGTTACATCAGTTTCGTCGGTCGCGATGACGATGTGATCACGTCATCCGGCTTCCGCATCGGACCGGGGGAGATCGAGGATTGCCTGATCCGCCATCCGGCCGTGGCGCTCGCTGCGGCCGTGGGCAAGCCGGATGCGATCCGCACCGAGATCGTGAAGGCGTTCGTCGTGCTGAAGAAAGGTTACGCGCCCTCCGATACGCTGGCCGGCGAAATCCAGAGCTTCGTCAAGACGCGGCTCTCGGCACACGAATATCCGCGCGAGGTCGCGTTCATCGACGACATGCCGATGACCACCACCGGCAAGGTGATCAGGCGTCTGCTGCGGGAGAAGGCGTGACCCGCGCCTGCGGCCGGGCCCGCCGCACCAGCCGGTCGCGCATGGCCTTGGCGTAGGCGATGCCGCTGCGGCGCAGGCTCTCCAATCGGCGCGCCACCGCGAACGTGACGCGGCGCTCCGGCCGCGCCGCGAACAGCCGGTCGGCGATGGCGCGGCGCTCGCTCCACAAATGGTCGATCATGGGATGGTTGGCGACGGCGCAGGAATCCATCGCCACGACGCTTTCGTCCGCGAGCATGGCCTCGCTGAGGTCGAGCATCAGCAGCGCGCCCGGCGAATACTTTGCAAAGGCCTCGTCGTAGGCCGTTTTCCAGCCGAACATCATGTCGCCGCTCCTGAGCGCGACAGTGACGGCGATCGGTTTGCCGTCGAGCCGCATCAGGTCGATGCGTGCCTTGCCCTCGCGCGCCAGCTCGGTAATCGCGGCATTGAAGAACTCGCGCAGCTCGTCACGTTGCGTCGCCGCGGTGCCGGCACGGCCTTTCCAGCCGCTCGCTTCCAGCGCGAAGAAGCAATCGAGTGCCGGCAGAATGTCAGGCTCTTCGACGGCAATGTCGTGTGTCACCACGCCGAGTTCGTTGAGCCGCCGCCGGCGGCGCGGCAGTTCCTTGCGGTGCTTGGCGCCGAGCGCGCGCGCAAGATAGCCGGCGCGATCCGCGCCCGGCATGAGCAGCGCGCGGCGATGCAAGTCGAAATCCGTCTTCGATGCGCCCCGTCTCGCCTGTACGCGGTCGAGCGCCGCAACAAACGGTCCTTCCACCGCGAGCTTCGGCAGCAGCACGACCGAGGGCAAAGCGCGGTCGCCCGCCACATGATCGAGCCAGGCCGCGATCACGCCCTCGGGCACATCGCGATCGATGAGCGGCGTGCCGAGCGGCGCGAAAGGATGGCTCCAACCTTCGAGCACGCGCGGTGGGATGCCGTAACGGCGCTCGATGACGCAGGGAAACAGCCCGACCAGCTTCGCCGGCGTCTGCCGCGTCCATACCAGGAAAACCTCCGCATGCGGACCAAAGGTCGGCGCGGCGGCGAGCGCAAAGGCTGGCTCGAAGAACGCGTTCGGTTCGATGGCGTGGGCGGCGAGCGCGCGCCAATCCTCGGCGAGCGGCGCGAGGCCGGCGAGCGGCCGCCGCTCGACCTGGAACAGGGTTTCGATGGTGCCGTGCAAGGTCAACGGTCCGCGTGGCGCAGGATGAAGACGTGATGATGCAGCCGCCGCCGTGTCACCACGAAGAACATGACCGACTCGATGACGATGGCGGAAGTGGTGGCTGTCGCCGCGCCCTCGATGCCGAAGCGCGGGATCAGCACGATGCAGCCGACGAGATTGATGGCGAAGGCGACGGCATAGATCGTCGCGCATTGCCGGCGGTCGCCGAGCATGTTCAAGAGCCGCTCGGCTGGCCCGACCGCGGCGCGCGCCAGCAGGCCGACCGCGAGAATGAACATCACCATATAGCCCGACGTAAAGCCCGCGCCGAACAAAGCGAGCAGCGGCTTGCCGACGATCAGGATCAGCGCGCAGGCGGCGAGCGATGGCCAGAACGTCCAGCGCGCGGTCTCGGCGAAGAAATTGGCGAGCCGCTCATGCTCGCCGGCCACATAGTACTGGGTGAACTTGTGCGTGGTCGCGCCGGCGATGGCAAAATAGACGAAGGCGACGATAGCCAGGATGCGCGCCGCCGCGTAATAGACCGCGACTTCGTCGGGCGGCCGGAACCGTTCGAGCGCGAGAATGTCGACATAGGTGAGCAGGAGATAGAAGCCTTCCACCATGAAGATCGGCAGGGAGGTGGCGATCCAGGTCTTGAGCGCGTAGCTTTTCGGTCCCGGCGGCACTTGCGTCTTGAGCTTGCGATTCATCGCCACGAGCTGGCCGATGGCGATGCCCCAGGTGGTGACCGCGGCGATGACCATGGCGGTGACCGCGTCGGTCGGCGCACCCAATAGATAAGCGATGCCCACGGCAGCGGTGAGCGCGAGCTGCCGCCAGATGTAGAACGGCATCAGGGCGAGGCTCGACCAATTGTACGTGATCGCGATGCCGGCCTGCGACTGCATCAGTCCGAAAATCGGCAGCGTGGCGCAGGCCAGATATAGCGGAATGACGTTGAACGAATCGAGCCAGGGCTTCAAGAGCGTGACGGCGATGGCGCCGAGCACCGCGATGATGCTGGCCGTCGCGAAGGCAAGCCAGCGCGCGCCCACCAGAAAGCCGCGCAGGAAATCGAAACTCTTGAGTTCGGTATATTCGGGAATGAAGCGGCGCGCCGCCGAGGACAGGCCCATGTCGGTGATCGAACCGATCATCAGCACCCAGGTCCACACATAGACAAAGATGCCGAATTCGAACTGGCCCATCCAGCGCGCCAGCAGCACCTGGCTGCCGAAGGCCAGCACCGCGCTGGCGACGCGGGTGAGGAACACCTTGCCGGCGACGAGCTGCGCCAACCGCGAGTCGCTGCGGTCGTTGAGGAACGCCTTGGCGCGCGCGAGCAGGCTCATCGCCACCTGCGACGGCGCTGATGCGACGGTTTCGGAACCGGCCACGGTCACGGGTTCCCTCCGCGCCGGCGGCAGCCGGTTTGCGTGCGGCGACAAAGCCATGGCCGTCGCCTTAGCAATAAAGCGTTAAGATTCGGTTGGATGCGGTGTGCCGTTATGGGACGCCTTGCAGAGGGTCGACGCAGATGCCTGTTGTTCCCTCTCCCCGTTTTTTACGGGGAGAGGCTAAGGAAGCGAGCCCAATATGCTCTCCACCGCCTTACGTTCCTCGGCGCTGAGCGCGGCCTGCGGCGGCACCGGATCGCCGACGGCATAGCCTTGAATCTGCAGGCCCGCCTTGATGCAGGCGGCGAGGTTGAAGCGCGCGAAGGCCTCGTTGATACGCCACAGTTCGCGCTGCAGTTTCATCGCGGCGGGCCAGTCCTGCGCGCGGCAGAGCTCATACAGCGTCACGCTCTGGCGCGGCACGATGCAGGCGGGTCCCGCCATCCAGCCGACGCCCCCGATCAGCATCACCGCCGCCGGAATATGCGCCGAGGCCGAGAACACTTTCATCGCGGGCGCGCGGTTCATGATCGAGAGCAGGCGGCCGGTATTGGTGGAGGCGTCCTTGATGTAACCGATGCGCGGATGCGCCGACAACCGCGCGATCACGTCGAGCGAAAGGTCGCTGCGCTGGAATTGCGGATTGGTGTAGAGCACGACCGGAATGTCGACCGCGTCGGCGATCGCGCGGAAATAGGCTTCGACTTGCGCGTCCTTGAGCGGGAAATAGGCTTCCAGAATGGCGAGGATGCCATCGGCGCCCAGCCTCTGATAGCTCACCGCCTGTTCCACAGCATCGGCAGTCGAGGTCGAGGCGACGCCGGCGATCACCGGCACGCGCTTGCCGGCCGCTTCGATGGTCGCGCGCACCACCGCCTCGCGTTGCGCGCGATTGAGATAGGCGAACTCGCCGGTCGAGCCGAGCGGCGTGAGACCGTGCACGCCGGCGGCGATAAGGTCGGTCACGAGCCGCCCGAGCACATCGGTGAGGATGCGCCCGCTCGAGTCGATTGGAGAGACGAGATAGGGGAAGACACCGTGGAAGGGGGACATTCTCGACATTGCTCTCTGTCATGCCTCGCGAAGGCGGGGCATCCAGTACTCCGTAGCATGGCGGGTCGATCGCAAGAATAGCGACGCTGCGGCGTGCTGGGTCCCCGCCTCCCGCCTTCGCTAACGTTCGGCGGGCTCAGGCATCAACCCGTCGAAGCGCCTTCGCGAAGACAGGCCGCGGGGACGACTGCGGTGCTGTTATCCCGCAAACCCGCCTTGATCCAGGAACGCCTGCTCCTCGGGCGTGGTTTCGCGTCCGAGCACGGCGTTGCGATGCGGAAAGCGGCCGAAGCGGCGGATGATGTCGGCGTGCATTTCAGCCCATTTCAAGCCGTCTTCGTCACCGGCGGCCTGGAAGAGCGCGAGCGAGCGCTCCTGATCGTGCATGTCCTCGGAATGCTCGAACGGCAGATAGAAGAAATTATGCATGTCCGCCGGCACCTGCGCATCGAACCCCTGCACCAGCGCGCTGGCGGCAATGGCGCGCGCGAGCGGATCGGTCGCGAAGGCGCGCGCCTGCCCGCGAAACATGTTGCGCGGAAACTGATCGAGCAGCAGGAGCAGAGCAAGGGCACCTTCTGCATTGGATTCCCAGTGGCGCAGCAGTCCTTCGGCCGCCACCTCATGGATGGCGAGAAAGCGCAGCCTGATTTCCTCATCGAAGGCCAGGTCCTTCTCGAACCAGCGCTCGGGTCCCGCCTCGCGCCAGAAGGCGACGATGTCGCTGGAGGTCAGGCCGTCGGCGGGCATGGGCTTCCCTTTCAGGCGGCCGGCGGCGGTCCGGCATTCTCGTCGCGCAAGGCGCGGCGCAGGATCTTGCCGACATTGGTCTTCGGCAGTTCCTGACGGAATTCGATGTGTTTGGGCACTTTGTAGCCGGCGAGACG